>JBHHYS010000031.1:0-27394 GCA_046757645.1 Terriglobia bacterium
AGACCCGCGCCGTCCGCCACTTTCTTGGACACCTGGAGCGCCGCTACGCCGGCTCGCTCAGCCCGTTGTTCAGTCGACCAACGGCCGCCCTCCGAGCCGAACTACTGGGGCTCAACGGCATCGGTGAGGAGACGGCCGACTCCATCCTACTCTATGCCGGCGGCCACCCTGTCTTTGTGATTGACGCCTACACGCGACGGGTGCTCGCTCGTCACGGGCTGGCCGCCCCCCAGGCCCGCTACACCGACCTGCAGAGCTTTTTCGAGCAGCACCTGCCGCCCGACCCGGCTCTCTTCGGCGAGTACCACGCCCTGCTGGTGGCTGCCGGAAAGCACTACTGCCACCGGGAACGCCCGAACTGCGGCGCTTGCCCGCTGGGAATCGAATTGGAGCTCCCCCATGGCCGGGGCTGAGCCGATCCGCCGTCGTCTCCGCTGGCTCTGGCGCGGGCTGGGATTCGCCGTGCTCCTCGGCCTGGTTTTCGTCCTGGGTTCCATCAACGTCCCCTTCCTCAAGCCGGACGAGCCCTCCGAGGTCATCCTCCTCTACGTCTTCTCCGGCATTGTCTTTCTGGCTTTCGTCATCTATGGCCTGGTGCTCACCCGCTATCTGGCCCGGCTCTTCACCGAACACCGGCGGCAGGTGCTGGGCGCCAAGTTCAAGACCAAGATGGTGGTCGGAGCGTTGGCGGTGTCGCTGGCGCCGGTGATCTTCCTCTTTTTCTTCAGCTACGCCTTGGTCAACCGCACTCTGGCCAAGTGGTTTCCCCGCCCACTCGAAATTGTCCGCGACGATGCCGTTTACATCGTCCAGTATCTCTTGCGCGACCACGAAGACCGCGCCCGCGAGCTCGCCCGCATCCTGGCGGAAAACTCTGACCTCCAGAGCCACCTGGCCGGGCGCGACGTCGTCGCTTTGCAACAGACTTTGGCGCAGCTCGCTGAACGCCACCGCCTGCGCTGGGCCGCCGTGGTCGACGACCGCGACCAACCCCTGGCCGTTTATCGCCAGCCGGGCAGCGGCGCCGATTTTATGGACAAGCTGCCGGAGCTGCTGGAGCCGCGGGCTGCGGTGGCCTACAGCATCTCGGAGATTGTCTCCGGCCGCCACTTCACCCTGGCTCGTGTGCGCGTGGAAACCCCCGGCGGGGATCGGCTGGGGGCGCTGGTGGTGGCACAGCCGCTGTCGCGAGCCCTGCTGGCCAAGAAGGCGGAAATCGAAAGCGAATCCGGTGTCTACGACGCCATCGCCAGCGAGCGCAAAAGCTACCGATGGCAGGCCCTGGGCTGGCTGCTGCTCATCACCGTCCTATTATTGTTGGTCGCCACCTGGTCGGCTCTCTATCTCGCCAAGCAGGTTACCTTGCCCATCCAGGCGCTGGCGGTGGCGACCCGGGAGGTTTCCCGCGGTAACTTTGACTACCGGGTGGATGTCGCCGCCCGGGACGAATTGGGCACTCTGGTGACCTCCTTCAACCAGATGACCACCCAGCTGGGCGAAAGCCGCCAACAACTGGAGCGGGCGGTGGCGGAACTCGACCAGCGCCGCCAGTGGATAGAGGCCATCCTGGAAAGCATCCCCACCGGCGTCCTCACCCTGGATTCCAACCTGCGCATCCTGAACGCCAATGCCGGCGCCAAACAGTTGCTGGGCAGCAGCGTCACTGAAGGTGCCCGCCTGGCAGATGCCCTGAGCGCCGAAACCGCGCGCGCTTGTACCGAACTCTTTGCCCGCGCCGCCCAGTCGGGGTTTGCCTCCTACCAGATGGACTTTCGGTTCAGCCACCGCATCGCCCACGTAGCGGTCAGCGTCTCCGCCCTGCGCCGCGGCGGCCACAGCGAAGGCTATGTGCTGGTGCTCGACGACCTCACCGAGGTGCTCAAGGCCCAGAAGGCCGCCGCCTGGCAGGAAGTAGCTCAGCGCATCGCCCACGAAATCAAAAATCCTCTCACCCCCATTCAGCTCTCCGCCGACCGCATTTGCCGCTATCTGGAGCGGGAGCGCACAGCCGACCAGGCCGCTCAGGAGCACTACCAGCAATTGATTGCTCAATGCGCCCGCTTGATCGGCCAGGAGGTGCATACCCTGAAAGCTCTGGTGGACGAGTTCTCGCGCTTCGCTCGCTTCCCCATGGCCCATCCGGTGCCCACCCAACTGAACGAGATCGTCAAGAGCACCCTGGCGCTCTACCGCGACTCTCTCAATGGCGTTCATCTGCACACTGAGCTGGCCCGCGATCTTCCCCCAATTCCGGCCGACCCGTCCTTGTTGCGCCGGGTGCTGGTCAATCTGGTGGACAACGCCACTGAGGCGGTTTCTCAGGCGCCCAGCAAAAAGATTTTGGTGCGCACCCGCCATCTGCCCAGCTTGCGCAGCGTCGAGCTCACTGTGGTCGACACCGGCCCCGGCATCTCCCCCGAAAACAAGGAGCGTCTCTTCCTGCCCTTCTTCTCGACCAAGCAGAACGGTATGGGGCTGGGGCTGGCCATTGTCAGCCGGATCGTGGCCGAACACCACGGCAACATCCGGGTCGAGGACAACACCCCCAGCGGCGCCCGCTTTGTGGTGGAGCTGCCCACCGAGACCCCCGTGGCCACCTAACCTCCCATGCCGGCACACTCGATTCTGGTTGTGGACGACGAACAGGGCATCCGTACCTCCCTGCAAGAGATCCTCCGGGAGGAGGGCTGGCAGGCGGATTCGGTGGGCAGCGGCGAGGACTGCTTGAAGGCAACCGAAAAGAGGGCGTACGACCTCATCCTGCTGGACGTCTGGCTGCCGGGGATCGACGGCCTGGAAGCGTTGCGCCGCCTGAAAGAAACCAACCCGGCCTCAGTGGTCATCATGATCTCCGGCCACGGCAGCATCGAAACCGCCGTCAAAGCCACGAAGCTGGGCGCGTTCGACTACATCGAGAAGCCGCTCTCCATGGAGAAAACGATGCTGTTGGTGCGGCACGCCCTCGACCACCTCTACCTGGCCCGCGAGAACCGGGAACTCCGCGACCAGTTGCGCGCCCGCTACCGGATTATCGGCGAGAGCATCCCCATGAAAGCCCTGCGCCAGCAACTGGCTCTCACCGCTCCCACCAACGGCCGGGTGCTCATCTACGGCGCCAGCGGCACCGGCAAGGAGCTGGTGGCGCGGGCGCTGCACGCCGGCTCGCTGCGCGCCGCCCAGCCCTTTGTCGAGGTCAACTGCGCGGCCATCCCCGAGGAGCTGATTGAAAGCGAACTGTTCGGCCACGAGAAGGGCGCTTTTACCGGCGCCAGCGAAGACAAGATCGGAAAATTTCAGAAGGCCGACGGAGGCACGCTCTTCCTCGATGAAGTGGGGGATATGAGTCTGCGCACCCAGGCGAAGGTGCTGCGGGTTCTCGACGAGCAACGCGTGGAGCCGGTGGGGTCGTCCCGGAGCGTTCAGGTGGACGTGCGGGTGATCGCCGCCACCAACAAGAATCTGGAGGAGGAGATGGCGTGTGGCCGCTTCCGGGAAGACCTCTTCTACCGACTCAACGTCCTTCCCTTCGCCGTCCCTGCCCTGCGGGAGCGCGTCGAAGATATTCCCTTGTTGGCGGACTACTTTGTGGAGGAATTTGTGGCCGCCTACGGCCGGCGCAAGAAGCAATTCTCCCCGGAGGCCCTGGCGGTGCTGCAAGACTATCCCTGGCCGGGCAATGTCCGCGAGCTAAAGAATGTCATCGAACGCCTGGTGATTATGGTCCCCCCCGAGCGCATCGAAGTCCGCCACCTGCCGCCCGAGGTGTTCCGCACCAGCGAGCGGGCCCCCGCGGTGGCGGCCACCCTGCAGGAAGCCCGCGCCGACTCGGAGCGGGACTTCATCCTCCGCAAGCTGGAAGAAAACCGCTGGAACGTCTCCCGCACGGCGGCGGCCATCGGGGTGGAGCGCTCTCACCTGTACCGCAAGATGAAAGCCCTGCGAATCTCAGCTCGCGAAGATCACCCGCGCCACTAGCGCCGGCCCATTCGGCGACCTTCTCCTACTCGGCGGTCTCGAAGCGCCAGTCAATCAGCCGCTCCACCCCCGGCTGCTGGCGCCAGTCGGCTCGCGTCTTGACGTAGAGTTCCAGGTAAACCTTGCAGCCCAACAGGGCCTCCAGCTCTTTCCGCGCTGCCCGCCCGATGCTTTTCATTCGTTGACCCTGGACGCCGATAAGAATCGCCTTCTGGCCGGGGCGTTCCACCAGGATGGTGACATGAATGCGCACCAGGGAGCGGTCACCGGCGGGGCTTTGCGCCTCGGGTGGGGCCGCCCGCCGGCACTCCTCGAACTGATCAACCACTACGGCGACGGCGTAGGGCACCTCCCGCCGGGTCGCAGCCAAGATCTTTTCCCGGATGATCTCCGCCGCCAGAAAGCGCTCGGGCTGGTCGGTCAGTGTGTCGGGGGGGAAATAGGGCGGCCCTTCGGGCAGGTACTCAATGATCTTCCGTTCCAGCAACTCCAAGTTTTCTCCCCGCAGTGCGGAGATGGGAATGAACTCCTGAAACGCGTGCTGCTGCCGGTAATGATCAATCGAGGGCAGCAGCTCGGGCTTGGCGATCTTGTCCATTTTGTTCAGCAGGAGAAAACTGGTTCCCCCGAAGCTCTGCAGGCGCCGGATGGCCAGATGGTCTTCCGCGCCGGGGGGTTGGCTGGCGTCCACCAGCAACAGCACCAAATCCACCCCTTCCAGCGCTTCGCCCACCGCTTGCATCATCTGCCGCCCCAGCCGAGAGGCAGGCTGATGCACCCCGGGAGTGTCCACAAACACCACCTGCGCCGACTCGCGGGTCAGCACCCCTTGCACGCGTGTCCGCGTGGTTTGCGGCCGGGGGGAGACAATCGCCACTTTGGCGCCCAGCAGCGCATTCAGCAGAGTGGATTTTCCGGTGTTGGTCTTGCCGAGCAGACTGACAAACCCCGAGCGGAAACTCATCGAGCCGGCAGGCGCTTGCGGCTTTTCCTGGTGCGGAGTTGGGCGGAAGGAGTCGAGGGCAGCCGGGTGACACGCAACCGCACTACCCGGCGCGGGGTGGCCTCCAACACTTCGACCCGGATACCATTGCGCTCAATGACTTCCCCCGGTTTGGGCACATAGCCAAACCAGTTGTGCACCAAGCCAGCACAGGTGGTGGCCTCGCGGCCCTCCAGCGGCACCCCCAGGGCGGCCCGCAAGGGCTCGAGCTCCATCCCGCCGCGCACCAGGTAGTTCGTCTCGGACTCTTTGACGATTTCGGCCCGGCGCACCTGGTCCGCGTCGCTGATTTCCCCGATGACCTCCTCAGCCAGGTCCTCTAAGGTGATCAAGCCAGCCACGCTGCCGTATTCATCCACCACCACCGCCAGTTCCTGCATTTCCCTTTGCAGCTCGCGCACCAACTCCACCACCGGCTTGCTTTCGGGCACGAAGAGTACGGCACGCATCAACTCGCCCACTTGGCGGTGTTCGGCATCGCGCTCCGGCACCTCCAGCAGGTCGCGGACGAAGACCACGCCTCGGATGTCGTCCAGGTTTTTCCCGTAGACCGGCACGCGCGAGAATCGCTTGGCGCGCACCAGTTGCCGCAACTCAGCCGCGCTGGCCGTGGCCGCAATCCCCACGATTTCCGGGCGCGGGGTCATCACTTCCCGGGCCGTCTTGTCGGCAAACTGCAAGACGGAAGCAATCAGCGGGACGTCATCCTTCTCGAAAATGCCGCGCTCTTGGCCTTCCTCGACCAACTCCTCTATCGCCTGCGTGGGCGCTTCCGCTTCGGCTTCCTCCTCTCCCTCCGCCAGATGCAGCAGCGACACGAAGAACTCATAGAGCAGCAGCAGGGGGAGCACGGCGTAGCCGAACGCCCGCAGCCCCGGCAGCAGGGGCAGCAGCCAGCTCCCGGTCGTCCGCGTCAGCAGCACGTAAGGAAGAAACTGATAAACGAGCAGGATCTCCAGAACCACGAAGAAAGCGGTCTCGAACACGGCGCGCGCCAGGCTGCGAGCAAAAGTCTCCGCCGCAAAACCGATGGCCAGGGCAACCAACACCAGAGTGAGCTGCGCCAGCAAGGCAAAGGTTTGCATCGCCCGCCGCCGACTCATTTTCAGCCCCGGGGCGACATTCTCGTGGAAGTACTCCAAGTGGGCGCGGGTGCGCCGGGATGTCTGCCGCCCCTTCTCCTGGTAGAGCCGGAAGACGTAGCTGAACAGTGCCAGCAGAAAGGTGAGCACGGCAATGACGACGCCGAGGAGGGTTCCTTCAAGCATCCCGCTTCACTCCAGCCCCAGCCGCCGCCGCAGCCTGTGTTCCCGGCGATTCATCCGGCCCCGATCGCTCTCGTGGTCGTAGCCCAGCAGATGGAGGAGGCCGTGCACCATCAGGAGTTTCACCTCTTCCTCAAGTCGGTGCCCATAGCGGCGGGCATTCCGCCGCGCCGTCTCGGCCGAGATCACCACATCGCCCAAGTAGCCATTCGTCCGGGGAGACGGTCCGGCGGCAAAGGAGAGCACATCGGTGGGTTGGGTCTGGCTGCGGTAGCGACGATTGAGCGCCGCACTGCGCCGGTCACTGACCACCACCACGGCAAAGCTCTCCCGGGAGAGCCGCAAAGCGCGTCTCAGGGTGGTGGCAAACGCGCGCAAGTCCTCTTCGTCGAGAGAAACGCGGCGTTGGCGGTTGAGGATCATCGGCACCGGCGCGCAACTAGTGCTCTGCCTCGCTCTTGCCGGGCGGTGCGTGGGTTGCCTGCTCGCTCTGGTAGCTTTCGTACGCTTTGATGATTTCTTGGACCAAGTTGTGCCGCACCACATCCCGCTCGTTAAAGCGCACGAAGGCGATCCCGGGGATGTGGCCCACGACCTCCAGCGCTTCCACCAACCCCGAGCGGCGGCCGGGGGCAAGGTCAATCTGGGTGATGTCGCCGGTGATCACCGCCTTGGAGTCGAAGCCCAGCCGGGTAAGAAACATTTTCATCTGCTCGCTGGTGGTGTTCTGGGCCTCGTCCAGAATCACGAAGGAGTTGTTCAGGGTGCGACCCCGCATAAAGGCCAGCGGCGCCACTTCGATGACGCCCCGTTCCAGATAGCGGCTCAATTTGTCCGCCTCCAGCAGGTCGTAGAGCGC
Organism: Terriglobia bacterium; assembly: GCA_046757645.1. Taxonomy (GTDB): domain Bacteria; phylum Acidobacteriota; class Terriglobia; order Acidiferrales; family 2-02-FULL-67-57; genus JBHHYS01. Next base: position 7,103 of record JBHHYS010000031.1, read on the forward strand.
GTCGTAGAGGGGGCGCATGTAGGGGTCAACTTTTTCCTGCAGTGTGCCCGGCAGGTAGCCCAGTTTTTCGCCCGCTTCCACGGCGGGGCGCACCAGAATGATGCGGTCCACCCCCTTCGCCAGCAGCGCGGAGATCGCCATCGCCACCGCCAGGTAAGTCTTCCCGGTTCCGCCCGGCCCCACGGCGAATACCATGTCGTGGTTGTCAATGGCTTGAAGATAGAGGCGCTGGTTGGGGCTTTTCGGGGTGACCGCCTTTTTCCCGAACAGCTTCGGCCGGGGCGCTTCCACCAGCTCCCGCAGCGACGCCGTCGGGTCCTGCTCGACAATCTTCAGCAGCCCTTGCACTTCCCCGTTGCTCAAACCGTGCCCTTCCTTCACCACGGCCATATAGTCCTTGAGGAAACGTTCCGCCCGCTCAACCGCGGCGGGCTCACCTTCGACTTCCAGGGCTCCGTCCTGCAAGTGAGTGGTCACTTGCAGAACGGATTCGAACCGCTTCAGGTTTTCGTCCAGGGTTCCGAACAAAGGCTCGATGTCGGTGGTGATCTTGACGGCTCGTTTCATCGAGGAAAGTGCGGTCGCTTCCCTCCTCCTCAGGCCTGAAATCCAGCCTACAGCAGCGCCCGCCCCCAGTCAATAGAGCCTCGTTGCACCTTGCCGCGGGTGCGTTCTTGACCCCTCTGGGACCCTATGTTAGTTTTGCCGGTTGGGAGCCTGGTCGAGGTTTTTCTTGAGCACTGGAACCGCTACCACCCTCCGGCGAACCGCCCTCCACGCTGTCCATCGCGCCTTGGGTGCCAAGATGGTCAGCTTCGCCGGCTGGGATATGCCGGTCGAATACCGCGGCATCATTGAAGAGCACCGGGCCGTGCGCACCGCCGCCGGGCTGTTCGACGTCAGCCACATGGGAGAAATCGAGATTCGCGGCCCGCAGGCGTTCGACCTGGTGCAGCAGGTTACCTGCAACGACGCCGCGAAACTGGTCGTGGGCCAGGCACAGTATTCCGCCCTGCTCACTCACCGCGGTACCTTCGTAGATGACGTGGTGGTGCACAAGCTCTCTGACACCCACTACCTCCTCTGCGTCAACGCCGCCAACCGCGAAAAAGACCTGGAGCACATCCGCGCCCAAAACCGCTTCCAGGCCGAGGTGCAGAACACCAGCGACAACTACACCCAGCTTGCCCTGCAAGGCCCGAAAGCGGCCGCCATCCTGGGGCGGCTGACTTCGGTGGACCTTTCCGCGCTGCGCAGCTATCGCTTCTGCCGGGGCACGGTAGGCCACACCGACTGTTTGATCGCCCGCACCGGCTACACCGGGGAAGACGGCTTCGAACTCTATTTTGACCCCGGTGAGTCGGAAAAACTCTGGCGGGCGCTCCTGGCCGCGGGGGAAAAAGATGGCCTGGTGCCCGCCGGGCTCGGCGCACGCAACACCCTGCGGCTGGAAGTCGGCTACGCTCTTTACGGCCACGAGATTGACGACACCACTACGGTCTGGGAAGCGAACCTGGGCTGGATCTGCAAGCTTGCCAAGCGGGAGTTCACCGGCCGGGCGGCCCTGGTGGCGCAGAAGCAGAAAGGCCTCGAGCGCAAACTGGTGGGCTTCGAGATGCGCGGCCGCGGCATCGCCCGCGATGGCTACCCGGTGCTGGTTGACGCCCATGAATGCGGCCGAGTCACCAGCGGCTCCTACGCCCCCTACCTGCAAAAGAACATTGGCTTGGCCTACTTGCCGGTGGCGGCCGGTGGCGTGGGCAACCGCATCGCCATCGGCATCCGCGGGCAGCCGGTGGCGGCCGAGATCGTGTCCACACCGTTCTACAAGCGGCCGCGATAGGAACGGTGCACCCATCCGAGCCGGGGGGAGAATGCATTGATGTACCCGACCGAGTACCGCTACACAAAAGAGCACGAGTGGATCAAAGTGGATTCGGAGGTGGGGACGGTGGGCATCACCCACTACGCTCAAGAAAAACTGGGCGACATCGTTTTCGTGGAGCTGCCCAAGGTGGGAGCGCACTTGGGCGCGATGGAATCATTTGGGACGGTGGAATCGGTCAAGGCGGTTTCAGATCTTTACTGCCCGGTGAGCGGCTCGGTGACGGAGGTGAACGCGGCGCTGGCGGACAATTCCGCCCTGGTCAATCAAGACCCGCACGGAGCCGGCTGGCTGTTCAAGATCAAAATGGATAACCCGAAGGACATCGAACCGCTGCTCTCCGCCCGAGACTACGAGGAGTTCATCCGCTCAAGCGAGGAGTCCGAAGCGTAAATGCGCTACCTGCCCAAGTCCGAGCGCGACCGGCAAGACATGCTCTCGAAGCTGGGGGCGTCTTCCCTGGATGAGCTGTTTCGCTCCATTCCCTCCGGCATCCGCCGGCAGCGACCCCTCGACCTCCCCCCGCCCCACTCGGAGCCGGAAATCCTCGACTACTTTCGCGCCCGGGCTGCCGAGAACGCCACCGGTTACCTGCGCTTGCTCGGCGCCGGGGCCTACGACCATTTTCGGCCGGTCCTAGTGGATGCCCTCATCTCCCGCGGCGAGTTCTTCACCGCTTACACTCCTTACCAGGGGGAAATCGCCCAGGGAACGCTGCAGTCCATCTTCGAGTTTCAGACCCTGCTGTGCCAGCTCACCGGCCAGGAAGTGGCGAATGCGTCGATGTACGACGGCTCCACTGCCCTGGCGGAAGCGGTGCTGATGGCGGTGCGGCTTACCGGCCGCCGCCGTGTGCTGGTGGCGCGCAGCGTCCACCCCGAGTATCGCCAGGTGCTTCGCACCTACACTCGCAGCCACGGGATCGCGCTCCTCGAACTCTCCTTCGCCCCCAGCGGCCAGCTCGACCCCGAGGGGCTCGAGCGCCTCCTCGATGAACAGACCGCGGCGGTCGTCCTGCAGTCGCCCAACTTTTTTGGCTGCCTGGAGGCCATTCCGGCAGCCTCGGAGCAGAGCCACCGCCACGGCGCCCTGCTGATCGCCACCGTAACCGAGCCGGTTTCGCTCGGCCTCGTCCGCCCCCCGGCCGAAGCCGATATCGTCGCCCTAGAAGCGCAGGCCTTTGGCCTGCCTCTCAGCTACGGTGGGCCCTACGTGGGCGTCATCGCCAGCAAAGAAAAATTCGTGCGCAGCCTGCCGGGACGCTTGGCCGGACAGACGGTTGACCGTGAGGGCCGTCGGGGGTTTGTTCTCACGCTGGCGACGCGCGAGCAACACATCCGCCGGGAGAGAGCAACCTCGAATATCTGCACCAACCAAGCGCTGTGCGCCCTGGCGGTGACAATTTTCTTGAGCGTCTACGGCAAGCAGGGTCTTCGCGAGCTGGCGCTGCACAACCTGCTCAAGGCTCACTACCTGGCCAACGAACTGGAGAAGCAGCCCGGGGTGCGCCGCCCGTTTGCCGCCCCTTTCTTCAACGAGTTCGTTGTCGAGCTCCCGGCGGACGCGGCCCGGGTTCAGCAGCATCTGTTGACAGGGAAGATCATTGCCGGGGTGGAGTTGTCGCGTTGGTACCCGGAGCGGAAGAACGCCTTGCTGCTGTGCGCCACTGAGGGAGTCAAGCGCACGGACCTGGACCGCTTCCTGGCTGCCGTTGCGGAGGCCCTGGCCGCCTCAGCAACGCAGACTTCAGGGGCTAAAGCCCTGGGGTTGGGCTGAGCTGAGATGTCGCGGCTAAAGGCGCGACGTTGAGAGGTAAGACTAGAAGAAGGGGCCTTAGCCCCTGAGATCAACCTCAGCGGCGAAAGCCGGGAGCAGTAAAAGAGCATAACGTCACGGCTGAAGCCGGGACCTGACGAAACAACAAGGAACGAGTTTTTACTTTTCCTCAGGGCACGACTTTAGTCGTGCCAATAAGGATGCCAAGAACACGGGGGCGTTAGCCCCTGAGGAAAATGAGCCAAAACATCCACAAAGCCGCCCCGCACGTCACCCAGAGCGAGGGGCTGCTCTTCGAGAAAAGCGCGCCGGGCAAGCGCGCCTATTCCCTGCCGCCCCTCGACGTGCCCCCGGCGAGCCCCGCCGACATGCTGGGTCGCGCGCAGGTGCGAGAGAAGATCACCGGCTTCCCCGAAGTCAGCGAGGTGGAGATCATTCGGCACTTCACCCGACTCTCCACCTGGAACTTCGGCGTGGATACCGGGATGTATCCGCTGGGCTCCTGCACGATGAAATACAACCCTCGGGTCAACGAGGTGGTGGCGCGGCTGGCGGGCCTGGCGACCGAGCACCCCTACCAGCCCGAGGAGCTCAGCCAGGGGTGTCTGAAAATTCTGCGGCTCCTCCAACGGTGCCTGCTGGAAATCACCGGGATGCACGCCATTACCCTGGCGCCGGCCGCCGGCGCCCACGGGGAGTTGACCGGGGTGCTCTTGACCCGCGCCTATTTGGGCTCGAAAGGCGACCCGCGCCAGATTGTTTTGGTTCCCGACTCCGCCCACGGCACCAACCCCGCCACGGCGGCCATCGCCGGCTACCGGGTGGAGAACATCAAGTCGAACCGCGGCGGACGCATGGACCTCGACTCGCTGCGCCAGCGGATGACCGACCAGGTAGCGGCCTTGATGATTACCAACCCCAACACCCTGGGCATCTTCGAAGAGCAGATCGAAGAGATTGCCGAACTCGTGCACGGCCGCGGCGGCCTGCTCTACATGGACGGCGCCAACATGAACGCCCTGGGCGGGGTTGCCCGTCCCGGCGACTTTGGGGTCGACATCGTTCACCTCAACCTCCACAAGACCTTCTCCACCCCCCACGGCGGGGGGGGTCCGGGCGCCGGGCCGGTCGGGGTCAAGAAATTCTTGGAGCCGTTCCTCCCCGTGCCGGTGCTGGAGGAAGGAGCCGAGGGCCGGCTGCAGCTCAACTACGAGCGCCCGCAGTCCATCGGACGCGTGCGCGCGTTCGCGGGCAACTTCGGGGTGCTGGTGCGGGCGCTGGCTTACATCCTGGCGAACGGCGCCGAGGGGCTGCTTCAAACCACCCGCGACGCGGTGCTGAACGCCAACTATGTGCGCAAGTGCCTGGAGGACCTCTACGAGCTGCCCTACCCCAGCCCCTCGCTGCACGAGTGCGTCTTCTCCGACAAGAGGCAGATGAAACACGGGGTCAGCACCATGGATATCGCCAAGCGGCTCATCGACTACGGCTTTCATCCCTATACGGTGGCGTTCCCGCTCATCGTCCACGGGGCCCTGATGATCGAGCCCACCGAAAGCGAAAGCAAAGAAGAGCTGGACCTGTTCATTGAGGCGATGCGGGCGATTGCCCAGGAAGCCGCCAGCCACCCCGAACTCGTCAAGACGGCGCCGCACACCACCTGGGTCAAACGTCTCGACGAAGTGACCGCCAACCGCAAACCCATCCTGCGCTGGAAGCCGCCTCCGGAACCCGAAGCCGCTGACTAGGATTTTCCATGCAAGAGGCTGAGGAGCCCAAAGCTTTTTACTATTCGGCAAAAGCACTGTCTTTTCGCCGGGGTATGATTATTTTCACCCTGTTTGGGCTTGTCGCCGAGCTTCTGCTTTGGTGGCTTTCGGAACGAAACAACGAGCGCTTGCTTGTCATCGGCTTTCTGGGGCTGGGGGCGATCGCACTTCTGTTCTTATTCCGTCGACCAGTAGCCATGCTTTACCGCGATTGTGCGAAATTGCCGGGCTACTGGGGACTCAGCCTTGTAGAAGTACCCTATTCACAGATAATCGCGCTAGAGAAAATCCCGAATAACAGGCTAACTGTTGTGTATCGGCGCGATACGAAGACACAGAAAGCGCACCTTCCACTTCGGTGGGTTACTAACCCAGAGGAACTGGAGACCCACCTCCGAACCGCCACTGGCCTCGAGGTCCAAACTTACCGCCCGTGGTGGCTCCGGCCGTTCCTTGCCTTAGACTCAGCCATTCCACTTGAAGAATTCCATTCCTGGCGTTTTCTTGGTTACACCTTGGTCGCCGGCGTAGTGACCGGGGTAGTCACGGTGGCTTTGTTGGTCTTGTTCGTATTCATCCTCGGTTGGATGCCACCGATTTGGCTATTTGTTGGTGTCGCACTGACAACTACCTTTGGCACACTGTACTTCTTTGTTCGTCGCTACCGCCAACGACAAGAAAGGCCCCGCGGCGAAGCAAGTCAACCCCGCTCAGAGACTCCACGCAGTTGAATGGTTGACTAGCTGATTGGTTGAGCAGCACAACCGTGCTCCGGAGCTCCGCACCGATTAACTATTCAACTAATAAACCGATTAACCAGCGAACCCTCAGCGGAAGCGGACGGAGTCAAGCATCTCCTGGAAGGTAGGCTGGTAGATGCGGGAGTCCGACTCCGGAACGATGAAGATGGCGTAGAAGAGGCTGTCGCGCAGGCGCACGGTGAAGAGCCAGTCGGTTTCTTGTTCACCCGGCAGAGGCGAGCGCCCTCTCAGGTGGGTGGTGATCGCCCGCCGGCCCGCGACCCGGGCGCGTTCACGGGAGATTTCCCGCATGCGGGGTTGGGAGCGCAGGATCTGGCGGACTAGCTGATCGGTGGCCTCTCGAAGCGACATCCGCGGGTCATCGAGGTCACGGACGTTGACCAAAACCCCGTACGCGATCCCCTCCTCCCCGACTCCACCCGGCGGCGCCAACAACACCTGTGTACCCGCTTGCTGTTTCTTCCAGTTGGCCGGGTAGGCGATAGTGAAATCAGCTTGACGATGGATGACCATGCGGCGCGAAGGCGGCTCGCTGGGGCGCCCAATACGGCCACTCTTTGCCCGGCGCCGCGTGCCCGGCTTGGGTGGCGGGGGCAAGTCCCGCAGCCGTTGCTGGATGACGTGGAAATCTTCCGAATCCCTACGGGGATTCTTGAGCGGCCCGAGCTTCTCAATCTCCTTTTCGATTTTCCCTTGCCGGTTCTCCGGGTTGGGATGGCTGGAAAAGAACTCGATGCCGCGCTTTTTGCTCCGCTTTTGCAGGGTCTCAAAGAACTCCGCCATCGCCCGGGGGTCGTAGCGGGCGTCGAAGAGTATCTGCGTGCCCAACAGGTCGGCCTGGCTTTCGGCCGTGCGGGAAAACTTCAGGAATACGCTAGAGAAGCCGACCTGGATACCGAGCTGCGCCAGTTGTTCGGCGGTGCCGCCCCCGCCGAGCACTCCGCCCAGAATGGCCAGCGGTGCCGAGGCCAGCTGGGCCTTGGATAGTTGGTTGGTGCCGTGCCGCAGGGCAACGTGAGCAATCTCATGCGCCATCACCCCCGCCAACTGGGCTTCGTTCTCGGCCGCCTCGATGGTCCCCCGGTTGACGTAGAGGAAACCGCCCGGGAGCGCAAAGGCGTTGATCTCCCCCTGGTTGATGGTCTTGAACTGGTAGGGAAACTTGTAGCCCGGGGCGCGCCGGGCCAGCCGCTTCCCCAGGCGGTTCAAATAAGCATCCACCGCGCGCACCTTCAGCAGCGGCAACTGCCGCTCCGCTTCCTGCGCCGCCTGGCGTCCGAACTCGATGTCCTTCTGCTCGCTGTAGAAATTCATTCCCGGCTTCAGCCGGGTGCGCTCGGCGTGGAGGCTTGGGGCGAGCAACAGCCCTGCGAGCAGCAGGCTCAGTGCTTGTTTTGTGAGGGCGACCGTGCGGTGCCGCATGTCCACCTCCTCCACTCTCTGCCCTCTACGATGGCCGGAAACCGTCTTCCGTTGCGCGCATTCTGCCACAAACCTGTGCGGTGGCGTCAATCGCTTCCCCGGCGGCGCTCGGACGCAGCCGCCGCGGGCGGCCAATTTGGCACTTGCCTTCTGCACCGGAGTGAGCTAGGGTGAATGCGCGTTCGATGCGAGGACGCACAGCAACACACATGCTGGTTTGCTGCCCGCTTTCCGGTGGAAATCTTCGTTCTTGCCCCGCAGCCTCGGCGCGGGCAGGAGGGAAGACGGCAGGCACGTTCGGACTATCCTAAACGAACGGGAGAGGCAGATGCCCGTCCAGAAAACAGCCAAAATCTGGCATAACGGCAAGTTCATTGACTGGGATGCGGCCACCATCCACGTGATATCCCATGTGGTCAGCTACGGCTCCTGCCTGTTCGAAGGCATTCGCTGTTACGCCACCACCAGCGGCCCCGCCATCTTTCGCTTGCGGGAGCACACCCAACGTCTGATCAATTCCTGCCGCATTTACCGCATCGAGCTCGCCTACTCCCTCGAGGAACTGATTCAGGCGCAGCTGGAGCTCGTCCGAGTCAACAAGCTGCCCCACTGCTACCTGCGGCCCGTGGTGCTGCGCGGTTATGGCGTCGTGGGGGTCAACCCTTTGCAGGCGCCCATCGAGGTTTACATCGCTTGCTGGCCCTGGGGCGGCTATTTGGGCGACGACGCCGTGGAGCAGGGAGTGGATGTCTGCGTCTCCTCCTGGGCACGCATGGCCCCCAACACCTTGCCGGCGATGGCGAAGAGCGCCGCCAACTATATGAACGCCCAGCTCATCAAGATGGAAGCCGTGATCAACGGCTATGCGGAAGGCATCGCCTTGGACGAGCGCGGGCTGGTGAGCGAGGGCAGCGGCGAAAATCTCTTCCTGGTGCGCGAGGGGACCCTCCTCACCCCTCCCCTCAGCAACTCCGTCCTGCCCGGCATTACCCGCGACACAATCATCACCCTGGCGCGCGACCTCGACATCCCCGCGCGCGAGCAGACCATACCCCGCGAAATGCTCTACCTGGCCGACGAGCTCTTCTTCTCCGGCACCGCCGCCGAAATCACCCCCGTCCGCTCCGTTGACAGAATCAAGATTGGCCGCGGGCAGCGGGGGCCGATCACCAAGAAGCTGCAAGAGGAATTCTTCGGCATCCTCAAGGGCACCAAGCCCGACCGCTACGGCTGGCTGACGCCGGTCAAGCAGCCGGTCGAGGCCACCCGCTAGGCTTCGATTGACACCCCTGCCTGCCTTTCCTAGAATCGCGGCGGTCTTTCTCTCTACGGTTTTCCCTGACTGATTTTTCGCTCTTCGAGACTGGCGGACACCAACAAGGAGGCTGAGCAATGACTCCGACCACGACACAGAAGGCCTTGGCCGAGTTTATTGGCACCCTGGCGCTGATTTTCATTGGCGCCGGCTCCATCTGCGCCGACAAGTTCACGCAGGGCGGCGTGGGGCTGGTGGGGATCGCCCTGGCCCATGGGCTCACGATTGCCGTGATGGTGTCGGCCATCGGCCACATCTCCGGCGGGCACATCAATCCCGCTGTCACCTTCGGTGCTTGGGTGGCGAGAAAGATTTCCACCCGGGACGCGGTGGTTTACTGGATCGCGCAGTTGGCCGGGGGCGTTGGGGGCGCGCTTCTGCTCGTGCTCGTGTTTGATGGAAGCACGCGCCAGGGGGTCAATCTGGGCACGCCGGCCCTGGCCCCGGGGGTACCAGCCTTCCAGGGCATTCTGTTTGAGCTGGTGATGACCTTCTTTCTGGTCTTCGTGGTGTTCGCCACCGCGATTGATGCCCGCGGGGCCTTCAAAGCCGTGGGCGGCTTTGCCATCGGCATGGTGGTTACCTTTGACATCCTGGCGGGCGGACCCCTGACAGGCGCTTCGATGAATCCGGCGCGCAGCTTTGGGCCGGCGCTGGTGGCCAACTTTTGGACCTACCATTGGGTGTACTGGGTTGGCCCGTTGGCCGGCGGGCTGCTCGCGGGGGCGCTTTACAACACGGCATTTCTGCGCCGTTCCGCCTAACCCGAGTCGCCTCCTGCGTTGACACTCCAAGGTGGTTATGTTAGCGTCGCGGTAGATTCCGGGCGGGCGGGGCCCGCCCCCACAGGAACGCACCATGAATATTGACGACCTGTTGCGCGTGGCTGTAGAGCGCAAAGCCTCCGACCTCCACCTGAAGGTCGGCAACTATCCCTATTTGCGCATTGAGGGCCTACTCGTGGCGCTCACCGATCAACCCCGCGTCTCCCCCGAAGACATGCTCTCGATGGCCTTCAGCATGATGACCAACCGGCAGAAGCAGAAGTTCAAGGAGACGGCCGAGCTGGACATGGCCTACGGGGTGGCCGGCCTGGGCCGCTTTCGAGTCAACATCTTCCAGCAGCGCGGCAATGTGGGTATGGTGTTGCGGGTGATCCCCACCAAGATCCGCTCCGTCGAGGAGCTGAACCTGCCCAAGGTGATCGAGAGAATATGCGATGAGCGGCGCGGCTTGGTGCTGGTCACCGGCACCACCGGCAGTGGCAAGTCCACCACGCTGGCCGCCATGGTCGACCGCATCAATTCCAGCCGCGCCGACCACATCATCACCATCGAAGACCCCATCGAGTTCCTGCATCGGGACAAGAAAGGCTGCCTCAACCAGCGCGAAATAGAGGTGGACACCGCCAGCTTCCCCATCGCCCTGCGCGCCGCTCTCCGCCAGGACCCCGACGTCATCCTGGTGGGCGAAATGCGCGACCTGGAAACCATCTCCACTGCCCTGCTGGCGGCTGAAACCGGCCACCTGGTGTTGTCCACGTTACACACCCTAGATGCCACCGAGACCGTCCAGCGCATCATCGCGGTCTTCCCGCCGCCCGAGCAGAAGCAAATTCGCCTCCAGTTGGCGGGCACCCTCAAGGCCGTCATCTCCCAGCGCCTGGTGCAGCGTGCCGACGGCACCGGGCGCGTGCCCGCGGTCGAGGTGTTGGTTACCACCGCTTTCATCCGCGACTGCGTCATCAACCCGGAAAAGGCGCGGATGATTCCCGAGGCGATCGCCGCCGGTATCTCGCAGTACGGGATGCAGACCTTTGACCAGTCCCTCTACGAGCTGTACACCCGGAACCTGATCAGCTTTGAGGAAGCCCTGCTGCGCGCCACCAACCCCGACGACTTCAAGCTGCGCATCGAGGGAATCCGCTCCGCGGCCGACGCCGCCCGCGAGGATATGGAACGGGCGATGCAAGACTTCGAGCGGCTCGGCGGTTAAGGGGAAACCGGCACGCCCCGCCGCCCTCTCCGCCGTCTCCCCGAAGATCAGCTCGAGCAGTACGCCCTCCGCGCCCTAGCCCGCCACGCTCACTCTACCCGCGAACTCCGGAAGAAACTGGAAAGGCGCGCGGCTGCCCCCGCGGAGGTCGAGAGGGTGCTGGACCGCATGGTGGCGCGGGGCTGGCTGGACGACCGCCGCTTTGCCCTGGCGTATGCGCGCTACCGCGCCAACACCGGCCGCTACGGACGCTACCGGATCGCGCGCGAACTGCGCCGCAAAGGCCTGGCCGAGCAGTGGATCGAAGAAGCCCTGGCGGAAGTCCTGCCCACCGAGAAGGACGAGCGCGCCCTGCTGCGAAAACGAATTGAGCGGCGCTTGCGTCACCAGCGGCCTCCCTACTCCGAGAAAGTGCTGCGCTCGCTCTATGCCAGTCTGTTGCGGGCGGGTTTTTCCTCTGCGATAATACGCCGCGAAGTGTTCGGGCGCCTGCGCCGCGGAGTCCCGGAGGGGCTGGGGCTCGAAGAAGAGGACGAGGGAGCGTGAAAGCCAACGACATCCGGCGCACCTTCCTGGAGTTTTTTGCGGCGCGCGGGCACCGAATTGTCCGCTCCAGCTCGCTGGTTCCGGCCGCCGACCCCACCCTGCTCTTCACCAACGCGGGGATGAACCAGTTCAAGGACGTCTTCCTGGGGCTGGAGCCGCGCGACTACCCCCGCGCCGCCAGCGCCCAGAAGTGTCTGCGGGTGAGCGGCAAGCACAACGACCTGGAAAACGTCGGCCACACCCGCCGCCACCATACCTTCTTCGAGATGCTGGGGAACTTCTCCTTCGGCGACTACTTCAAAGCTGAGGCCATCGAGTTTGCCTGGGAGTTGATGACCCAGGTGTACCGGCTGCATGCGGAGAAACTCATCGTTACCGTCTTCCGCGAAGACGAAGAGGCCTACCGCATCTGGGAAAAGGAGATTGGCATTCCCCCCGCCCGGCTGTTCCGCCTGGGGGAGGAGGAAAACTACTGGGCGATGGGCGACACCGGCCCCTGCGGGCCCTGCTCGGAGATTCAGTACGACTTCGGCCCGGCGGCCAGTGACCTCGGCCACCCGGACTGCCCGTTCCCCTGCGATTGCGGGCGCTACGTCGAGCTCTGGAACCTGGTGTTCATGCAATTCAACCGTCCCTCGGCTTCGCTCGGGACAAGCGACTTGGAGCCCCTGCCGAAACCGTCGGTGGACACCGGCGCGGGGCTGGAGCGACTGGCGACTGCCATGCAGGGCAAGCTCAGCAACTACGACACCGACCTGTTTCGCCCGCTGATTGAGCACGCTGGCGAGCTGGCGGGCAAGAGCTACGGCGAGGATGCCCGCACCGATACGGCCCTCCGCGTCATCGCCGACCATAGCCGCGCCGCCGCCTTCCTGGTCAGCGACGATGTGTTGCCCGCGAATGAGGGCCGCGGCTACGTGCTGCGCAAAATCATCCGCCGCGCCATTGACTACACCCGGCAACTGGGCCTGGAAAAACCCTTCCTGTTCGAAATGGCCGGCCACGTCGCCGAGTTGATGCGGGAGCCATACCCCGAACTGTTCGATTCCCTCCAGAGCATCGCCACTGTCATCAAGAGCGAGGAGGAAAAGTACGGCCGCCTTATCGTTCCGGCTCTAGAGCGGTTCGGTTCGCGGCTGAAGGGTCGCAGTGAATCGCTTTTTCCTCCTGGCTTCGACCCGCAAAAGGCTTTCAGCGTAACGGGTCAGGACTTGTTTTTCGCATATGACACACTTGGGCTTCGCCCAGACTTCGTCCGCGACTGGGTGAAGCAGCGTGGCTGGGAAACAGCAGCTAACGCCGACAGGGAATTCGAAGCGGAGCTCAAGAAACAACGCGAGCGGGCAAAAACCTCCTGGAAGGGCGTGGCCAAAGAGGTCGCCAGTCCGATTTACCGGGAGCTGGCGCGAAAGCAGCCGACCGCCTTTGACGGCTACCGGCAGACCACTTCGCGCGATTGCCGCATCCTGGCCCTGGTGACCAAGCAAGGGACTGTAAAGGAAATTCCCCCGCGCGCGGAAGCCGAGGTAGTACTCGACCACACACCGTTTTACGCGGAGGCGGGCGGCCAAGTGGGCGACACGGGAGAACTTCTTGACCCGGAGGGAAACCAGGAATTAGCCGAAGTGAGAACGACCTATTACCCGCTGGCCGGGGTGATCACCCACAAGATTCGCGCCCGGGAGAAACTGGCGGTGGGCGAGCCGGTGACCGCGGTGGTGGACGCCGAAGCCCGCGAAGCCACCATGCGGAACCATACTGGCACGCACCTGTTGCACGCGGCCCTGCGGCAGGTGCTGGGGCCGCACGTCAAGCAGTCGGGCTCGCTAGTGGCGCCCGCGCGGCTGCGCTTTGACTTCACCCACTACGCCCCGCTCGACCCCGAGGAGTTGAAGGAGATTGAGCGGTTGGCCAACGAACAGATCCTCCGCGATGCCGAGGTGAAGCCGGAGCTTATGGACCTCGACGCCGCGCTCCAGAGCGGCGCTCTGGCCTTCTTCGGCGACAAGTATCCGGAGAAAAACGTGCGGGTCATCACCATTCCTGACCCCGCCGAGGAAGCCGGCTTTTTCAGCAAAGAGCTCTGCGGCGGCACCCACGTGCACCACACCGGGCAGATCGGCGTCTTGAAAATCGTCTCTGAGTCGGGCATTGCCGCTGGGGTACGCCGGGTCGAAGCCGTGACCGGTGCAGGGGCCCTGCAGCAATACCAGCAGGCCCAGGAAATCTTGCAGCAGATGGCGGAGGCGCTTCAGGTCAGCGAAGGCGAGGTGCGGGAAGCCGTGGCGCGGCTTTCGCAACACGCCAAGCAGCTCGAAAAGCAGTTGGACGCCGCCCGACTCAAGGCGGCGCGCGGCCACCCAAAGCTTCGAGACGCCTCAGAGCACGTGAAAGTCGTGAAGGATGTGAAGGTGCTTTCATTGGAGGTTGCTGACGTCGACAAACGGATGCTGCGCAACCTAGCGGATGACCTTCGCAAAGTGGTGGTCTCGGGTGTGGTGGTGCTGGGCACTACGACGGATGGCAAGGTGGCTCTCATCGCCGCCGTCACCAAAGACCTGACCAAGAGGCTGCATGCGGGCAAGATCGCCAAAGAGGTAGCCGCGCGGGTGGGCGGCACCGGCGGTGGGCGTCCTGACCTGGCAGAAGCCGGGGGCAAGAATCCCGGACAACTGCGCCAGGCGCTGGAGGATGTCTACACCATTGTGGAAAAAATGCTTTGACCCCGACAAAGTCGGGGTGGTATGCTCAGCGTGCGCTGGAAACGTTCCGACCCAAGCGGGCTCCTGGCCAACGCGCGCCTGGTCTGGGGGTGGTTGTCCCTTCCAGGACAGCCAGACGCAGCTTCCCTTCCCCAGAGAAAAATATGTGGGCTCTTTTGCATTCACTGGCCGCCGGCTTGGCGCTGGGGGTGGTTCTTTGCCTGGGGGCATCGCCTGCCCGGGCGGAAATCATCGCCTACGTGGATCAAACCGGCCGGCGCATCTTCGTCAACGCCGAGGACGAAGAATTGCGCCAAGCAGCCGCCCGCGGTGGTGCGGCAGCGGCTCTGCGCCTGCTGGAACGGCGCAAGCGCTCTCTACCAGACATCGACGAGCACATTGAGAAGGTTTCTCGGCGCCACCGCGTCGACCCCAAGTTGGTGCAGGCGATCATTGAGGTCGAGTCGGGATGGAACCCTCGGGCCCGCTCCCACAAAGGTGCTCTGGGCTTGATGCAGCTTCTGCCGGAGACCGGAGCGCGCTTTGGTGCGCGTCACTTTTTCAACCCTCAGGAAAATGTCACCGCCGGCGTCCGCTACCTGCGCTTCCTGCTCGACCGCTTCGACAACAACCCGGAGCTGGCCCTGGCCGCCTACAACGCCGGCGAGAACGCCGTAGACGCCGCCCGGGGCGTCCCCGCCTATCCGGAGACCCGGGAGTACGTGAAGCGGGTGGCGTCCCTCTACGGAGAGTTGGGCCGCAGCCACGCCAGCATCAACGGACGCATCTATGCCGTGGTAGATGAAAACGGACGTGTCATCTTCATCAACGAGTAGGGAGGGCGGACGGGGACGACGGGCCCGCGGAGCTAGCTGATGCGAGGAAGAGGAAGGAAGCGCGTTGGCAGCGTGACCCTGGGGTTGGTGATTGCCCTGGTGAGCCTGCTGCCGGTAACCGCCGAGGCGGCCCGGCGGAGTCGCGCCGAACGCTACCGCATCGGCAAGCAGCAACTCGAACGGGCCAACCGTCTCCGCGCTGACCTGCAAGGCACCCCTAAAAACCGGCGGAAGGAAAGCAACTATCTGAAGACCATCCGCTTGTACCGCCGCGTTTATGACATTGCCCCCTTCCACAGCATTGCTGCCACCGCCCTGGCCACGGCGGCCGAGATGTACCACGATATGGGCAGGCAATTTGGGCGCAAGTATTGGCTCAAGTCCATGGAAACCTACAAGTTCCTCCGCCGCGAATACCCCTACAGCCGCTACGGCGACGATGCCCTCTTCAATATCGCCCAGATCCAGTACATCCACCTGAAAGATACCAAAACCGCTCTGGCCAGCTACGAAGCCTTTCTCAAGTCCTATCCCCGCTCGCGCTATGCGGCCAAAGCCCGCAACGCCATCCGCAACATCAAAGCCCAACGGACGGCGGCGCGCAAACCCCCCAAGAAGCCGCCGGGAAAGCGCGTGCAAGTGCGCAACATCCGCTACTGGAACACCAAGAACTACACCCGGGTGGTGGTGGACCTGGAAGGCGAGGTGCGCTACCAAGGCGCCCGCATCGCCAATCCCGACCGAATCTTCTTCGACCTCTTCGACACTGAGCTGAGCCACGTGCTGGGCGGCAAGAGCTTCGACGTCGCCGACGGCCTGCTCAACCGCGTCCGCGTCGCCGAGAACCGTGCGGGGGTCACCCGGGTGGTTCTGGAAGTGAGCAACGCCCAGGATTACTCTGTTTTTTCCCTCCCCAATCCGTTTCGTCTGGTGGTGGACATTCGCGGCCGGGCCCCGACGCGCACTGCCCGGAAGGTATCCGCCAAGAAGCCCTCGCCCACCTCCAAAAAGCCAAAGGAGAGTGAAACCGCCCGCGCCTCCTTGCCCCGACCCCCTCCCGTTCCCAAACCCACTCGGGAAGGTAACCACACCCTCTCCCGCGCGCTCGGTCTGAAGATCAGCCGTATCGTGCTTGACCCCGGCCACGGGGGCCACGACACGGGCACCATCGGGCCCAGCGGCTTCATGGAGAAGGACCTGGCCCTGGATGTGGCCCGGCGGCTGGGGCGGCTTCTGGAAGGGCAGCTAGGCGCCAACGTCATCTACACACGCGAGGACGACACGTTTGTGCCCTTGGAAAACCGTATCGCGCTCGCCAACGAAAAGCAGGCCGACCTGTTCCTCTCCATCCATGCCAACTCCAGCCGCAGTCGTCGAGTGCGCGGGACGGAAACCTTCTATTTGAATTTCACCAGCGACCCCGAAGTCCTGAAACTGGCCGCGCGGGAAAACGCCCTCTCGCAGAAATCGGTGCACGAGTTGCAAGACCTGGTGCGCAAAATCACCGACAACGAAAAGCTCAGCGAATCGCGGGAATTGGCTCGCGAGATTCAGAAACACCTGCACCAGGAGATGCGCAAGCTCAGCCGGCGCCTCCCCAGTCGGGGGGTCAAACAGGCCCCCTTTGTGGTGCTGCTGGGGGCCAACATGCCGTCCGTGCTGACCGAGGTAGCCTTCCTCAGCAACCCCACAGACGAAAAACTGTTGAAATCTCCCAAGGGCCGGCAGGCGGTGGCGGAAGCGCTGTTTGCGGGAATGAGCAAGTACTTGGAAAACTTCAACAGCCTTGCTTCCGTGCGCCCCGCCGAGCAGTCCCCCGCCCCCCAACAGTAGCCATCGGCGAGCGCCACTGGCCAACTTCGCTCCGATTGTATTAGCATTGCGGTGTCGAGGAGCTATGCTACCGGCGCGCCGGAGTTGGCTGACCCCACCTATTTGCCTGCTGCTCGCCGCGGTAGGCACTACGAATGCCCCGGGCAACGACTCCCTGCTCCCCGCCCAACTGGACGGCTGGAAGCGGGTGGAGCAGATGCGGGTGGAGGCGCCGGAACTGGAACGCCTTGCAGGCGAACCGGCTGCGCTTCTGCGCGAGTACGGCGATCAGCGCGCCGAACGCGGGGTCTATCGCCGCGGCGCCGCGGTGGCGTGGGTAACCATCCACGAGATGCAGGACCACAGTAGCGCCTACGGGGCCTTCACCTTGCTGCGTGCCGGCGGCCAGGGGGTGCGGCTGGGCGAAGCCGCCGCGCGCACCGGCCCCAATCTCGTCTTCTACCAGGGGAAGTACTTTGTCCGTGTGGAAGGCGCCATCGCGGTGGCGGCTCTGCGCCCCTTGGCACGCGACCTCAAAGCCCAAAGCGGCGCGCAGCCCTCGCTGCCTACCTTGCCGTACTACTTGCCTCGCCGGGGGCTGGTGGCAGCGTCGGAACGCTACCTGCTCGGCGCGCTGGCGCTGGAGCGGGCGGCTCCACTGGCACCGGGAGACTGGGTCGGGTTCGCCTACGGGGCCGAGGTAGAAGCGGCTCGATACCAGCTAGACGCCAAAGAGGCCACCCTGCTGCTCATCAACTACCCCACTCCCCAAATCGCCGCCGCGCGTCTCCGCGACTTCCAGCGCTTCTTCAACCTCAACGGCACCGGTGACCCGCTCCGGCCGCTCGCTTACGCCAAGCGCCTGGGAACCCTGGTTGTCTTGGTTGCCGGGGTTGATTCCGGCCGTGCGGCCGCCGGGCTCATGGAACAGGTTCGCTATGAGGCCGAACTCTCTTGGAGCGAACCCTCTGAGCTTAAAACCGAAGCCAATTGGGCTGTGACTTTGCTGAATATCTTCATCGGCACCGGGCTGATACTCCTGGTTGCCCTTCTCTCCGGCCTGGCCTTTGCGGGCCTCCGGTTGCTCATCACCCGCCTGCTGCCGGGCAGGCTGTTCGACCGCCCCAAAGACGACGTGATTATCCTCAACCTTCGCGACCGGCGCTAAGTTATTGAATACAACTTACTTATAGCGAACTGCCGCCGCCCCCGCCTCGACCCTTCTACCGTAACAAGCTGAAAACAAAGGGAAAATAAGCTGCTCCGCTTCCCAGTTTTCGCTTGACACCGCGCGGCTGCCCTCTCTAGACTTGCGCCGCTAAGGGGTTGGCCCAACCGCGCACTGGGCCATACCTACTTTCCCCTGAAAGCCCCCCGGCGACGGGGGGCTTTTGGTTTTCTTGACTTCCCTTCGGGGCTGAACCCATAGCAAGAGCCGGTGCCGATGCAGGAGCGGAGCCCGGGCAGCCGCGGACATCAACTAGCGGCAAATCACGACGCGCAAGCCGCTTCCGGCCCGAGGCGTTTGACTCCGGCGCCCGCCAGTGCTAATTAGGTAAACGCAAGCCGGCGTAGCTCAGGGGTAGAGCAGCCGATTCGTAATCGGCAGGTCATCGGTTCAAATCCGATCGCCGGCTCCACAATTTGCCCAACTGCTTCACTTTCAATTGACTAGGTTCTCACCGCGTTGCGTGGATTCACTCAACTTAGGTCCATTTGGGTCCAATTGAGTGAGCATCGCGGCCACTTTCTCAACGGCCCGGCGTTGCGATTCAGGGATAGGGTGCGTGTAGAAGTTGAGCGTGGTTTCGAGGTCCGAGTGTCCCAGAATCGCCTGAGCCGTTCACAGCGACTCTCCCGCTTCTCCGAGCAGTGTGGCGTGCGTGTCCCGGAAGCTGTGCCAAGTGATTGACGGTAGCCCCAACGCCTCGCATGTCGGGCGCAGTACGCGGCGAAGTAGATTCTTGGGGTTGAGCGATGTTTGTTAAGGTCAACGGATTAGATTGGAGAAGAGGGTAGGCTCCACCAAGTTCGACATCCGCTATGCCCTCTACGGTCGGGGTGAGCCAAGAGTCGCCCTGGTTAAACCAGGCACGATGAGCAATGGAGAGAGCATCGCACTGTGAGAAGCCGAGCGAGGGGGGATTGTGTCCAAGGCCCAGGCTGAACACGCCAGGGAATTGAATCCGTAAATTCGAGAGGCTGCCGAAAGAGCTTCTAGGCCTTCTTAGAAAAATCCGCCCCGGTATCTGCTACCGTGTGGCGCCACTCTTCAGTCAATATTTCGCTGATTTCGAGCATTCGCTCAATCAGCAACCAACATTCCATGCTGCCGTTCGGGAGTTGGCCACGATTGATGAAGGCGCGGGCGACTCCGAGTTCCCGCAGCTTGCGTTGGACAATTTCAAGTCGCCGCATTAGCCCGCACACTTCGGTGCGGAAGCGTTCTGCATCCCCCATAGCCTACCCCGCAGTCCGCCAATAGCTGCGAGGTCAAGCTAGTGAGAAAGCGGGTGAGGCGTCAACTGTCCACCCTGTCTGGACTGTACCGGATACTGTACCTATGGGACAGCTAGATTTCCCCGCGCTTTTCCGTGAGGATATATGCACTTGTGAAGCACTGTGGACGATGGCTCGTGGAGAACAAGACCTGTGGTTTCTCGACCGGATCGGGCTGGATCGGCAGTTCCTGACAGGGCTTGTGAGCGACGCGAAAGCTAGGAGGAGCGCATGACGGCTGAAAAGAAAGCCCGTGAACGCATCACGGTCGGCGTCGAAGAACCGACTCTGCGCAATTCCCTCGAAGTGACAGCCCTCGTGGCGTTGCTGGAGGAGAAGGGCGTCCTCAAGCAAAGTGATGTGCTGGACAGGATGAAGGAGATAAGGGATAGGAAGAAGCGGAGCTAGCTTCCCTATGACGCAAGTCCAGCTAGAACGCCGGCGGACGTTTTCAATTTCCCGCCGGAGCAGCTCACTCACTTTCCGCTTGTCCGCCGAAACAGTCCCGCAACTCCCTAGCTACCCTATTCTGGGCCCGGCATGTAGGACTTCACCCGCTCGGCGACCTCGTCCAGGGCTCGCTCCCGACCTTCTCGTACCTCCCAGATGGAGACGATCGGGAAGAACCTAGTGAAGAGCATATAGAGGAAGATGAAGGTGGCGCCAAAGCCCAGCGTGATGGCGATCTCGACCCAGGTGGGGGAGTAGAAGACTTTATCCCAGGGCACGCGGGGATTGGAGAGAGTCGGCACCACGATGGTGAACCGCTCCAGCCACATCCCCGCCAACACCGAGAGCGAAGCGGCCACCGTGCCGGTCACGGTGCGGGTTTTGCGGCGCCCCAGAATCCCCACGGGAATCACGAAGCAGGTGAGCACCATGCTCCAGAACAAGAGCGCGTAGCGCCCGGTCAACCTCGAGTAAAAGACGGCCAAGTGGGCCGGGTCCTGCCCGTAGTAGGTGGTGAGGAGTTC
>JBHHYS010000032.1:0-27128 GCA_046757645.1 Terriglobia bacterium
CGTCCTCGACAATTACTACGATGTTTTCCAGCAAGGCGCGGTAGCGCCCCGGCAGCTCCCGCAAGGCTTCCTCCACTAGTTGCTCGAACCGCGCCCGCGTCATCACCCGCCCATTCTAGCCGAACCAGCCCGGCGGCCACGCCCATTGAGCGGCGGCCGCTCGGGGTGCGGGCGCCGGGTCCGCCTTCCCCCTACCACGACCGACTTCCCGCTTGACAGTCCGCGCCCCTCGCCGCTAGCATCCCGCCTTCACGCTCCGGGCCTGCCGCAACACCCAACGGCCTGAGCTTCCCGAGAGAAAGGCAAAGGTGCGGAGCCGATTCCTTCTTTCCTCCCTTCGTGAGCCGACCGAGAGTCTCCCCTCAAAGGAGGGTGCGATGCGACCCAGAAACGTCTCTCCGCCTCCACGCCGTGGCGCGGGCTCGATTCTCGCCCTGGGCCTGGCCGCGATGCTGGTGGGGCTGCCATCCCTGAGCCAGACCGAGCGGCCCAATGAGCCCCGCTATTTTGCCATCCGCAATGCCCGCCTAGTTCCCGTCTCTGATCCGGTGATTGAGAAGGGCACAATCGTGCTCGCCAACGGGCTGATTCAAGCGGTGGGAACCGACGTCACCATTCCCCCCGAGGCCTGGGTGATTGAGGGCGCGGGCCTGACGGTCTACCCGGGCTTGATTGATGCCCTCACCAATCTGGGCCTGCAGGCGGCCGAAGCGGCGGGGCGTCCGCCCGCCCCCGGACAATCGCCTCAACCCCGGCGGCCGAAAATCTCCCGCGGCCCGGAAGACCGCCCGGCGACCACCTCCTGGAAGAATGCTGCCGACCTGCTCACCACCGCCGACAAGCGCCTGGAAAACTGGCGGAAGGCGGGTTTTACCTCAGCCGTCACCGTGCCCGACAACGGCATCTTCCCCGGCGAAGCGGCGTTCATCAACCTGGCCGGCAAGCGCCCCAACGAACTGGTGGTTAAGACACCGGTGGCCTTGCGCATCAACTTCAGACCCCTGCACGGCTTCTGGAGCTTTCCTGGCTCGCTCATCGGCGTGGTGGCCTACGTGAAGCAGGTGTTTCTCGATGCTGACCAGTACGGGAAAGCCTGGACCATCTACGAAAGCAATCCCCGCGGGCAGGAGCGGCCGCCCTACGACCGAGCCCTGGAGCCCATCCGCCAGTCCCGCACGGCAGGATGGCCGGTGCTGATTCCGGCCACCTGGGCGAAAGAAATCCGCCGCGCCGTCCGAGTGGGCGAAGCGGTGGAGGCGAAGACCCTCCTTTACGGCGCGCACCAGGGCTACCTGGTAGCGGAAGCGCTGGCGAGCAAACAATTGCCGGTGCTCGTCAGCCTGAAGTGGCCGGAGAAGCCGAAAGACGCCGACCCGGAGGTCGAAGAGCCGCTGCGGGTGCTGCGCTTCCGCGACCGCGCCCCCTCCACCCCGGCCGCCTTGCACAAAGCCGGGGTCCAGTTTGCCTTCTACTCCGACGGCCTGGTCAACCCCAAGGACATCCTGAAAAACGTCAAGAAAGCGATTGAGGCCGGGCTGCCGCCCGCAGCGGCGCTCCGGGCGCTCACCTTGAGCGCAGCCGAGATCTATGGAGTGGACGACCGCCTGGGCAGCCTCGAAGTGGGCAAGCTCGCCAACCTGGCGCTGGCCGACGGCGACCTCTTCGACGAAAAAACCAAGGTGAAGATGGTCTTCATCGACGGCCGCAAGTACGTGATCCGCGAACCGGGGCGCCCCACCGACCCGCCCACGGTTAACCTGACCGGAAAATGGACGCTGACCGTGCACACCCCGCAAGGCGTGCGGGAGTCCACCGCCGACCTCACCATGACGCAAGACGGAACCCTGTCCGGGACCTTGACCGGCCGCCGGGGCACATCCAGCCTCACCCGCGGCTGGGTGAGCGGCAACAAGTTCAGCTTCACCGTCAGCTTCGCCATCGGCCCCCGCAGCCTGGAGGCGACTTACACCGGCAGGGTGGAAGGCAACCGCATGAGCGGCACCGTAACCATCGGCCGGCACTCCACCGATTTCACCGGTACCCGCCCGGACGCTGAGCGCGACCATCCCCCCCGGGCTGGATTTGTGCCCCTGGAAATCATGGTGCCGGGCCCAGCGGCCGAAGCCGCTGGGCTGAACAGATGGGATGACACCTCACCCCCGTTCCGCCCGCCGGCTTCTGCCCGTCGGGGTCCACTTTCCCTGTCAGCCTCACTTCCCCTGTTCGCCCGACTTCGCTTATCAGCCCCACTGCCGCTGTCATCCCCACGTCCCCTCTCATCCCGAGCGAAGCGAGGGATCTGCTGTTCACCGGGCCAGCGAGGAGGCCACCGATGAAGAAGAAGAACCACTTCCTGGTTTTCGCAGGTTTGCTCCTGGCGCTCGCCGCCGCGCCGCTGCTGGCTGCCGCGGCGGACACCGCCGGCGTGACCGTGATTCGAAACGCCACCATCCTGACGGTGACCCGGGGCACGATTGAAAACGGCTCCCTCCTCATCCGCGACGGAAAGGTCGCCGCGGTGGGCAAGAAGGTCCGCGCGCCGAAGGGCGCCACGGTGATTGACGCCTCGGGGATGTACGTCCTGCCGGGCATCGTCGATGCCCATTCCCACATCGCCGTGGAAGGCTTCGGGGTGAACGAAGCCAGCGTCGCCGTCTCCTCCATGGTCCGCATTGAAGATGTCCTCAACCCCGAAGACATCAACATCTACCGTGTCCTGGCCGGCGGGGTCACCACCTCCCTCATCCTCCACGGCAGCGCCAACCCCATTGGCGGCCAGAGCATCGTGCTCAAGATGCGCTGGGGAAAAACTGCCCGGGAATTGATCTTCGAGGGCGCACCCCCGACCATCAAGTTCGCCCTGGGCGAAAACCCCAAGCGCTCGAACTTCCGGCCCCCGCCGGGCATCCCCCGGCGCTACCCCGCCACCCGCATGGGGGTGATGGACGTCATCCGCCAGACGTTCACCCAAGCGCGCGAGTACCGCAAGGAATGGCAGCGGTACCGGCAACGCGAGGCCGCGGGTGAGGAGAACCTCATCCCGCCCCGCCGCGACCTCAAACTCGAGCCGCTGGTGGAAGTCCTGGACGGCAAGCGGCGGGTGCACGCCCACTGCTACCGCGCCGACGAAATCCTGCAACTGATCCGCCTGGCGGAGGAGTTCGGCTTTCGGATTGCCGCCTTCCAGCACGTGCTGGAAGGCTACAAGGTGGCCAAGGAAATCGCCGCGCACGGCGCGGGCGCCTCCACCTTTTCCGATTGGTGGGCCTACAAGGTTGAGGCGTATGACGCCATCCCCTACAACGCTGCGCTGATGACGCGGAAAGGCGTGGTGGTCTCCCTCAACTCCGACAGCCCCGAAGAGGCGCGCCACCTGAACCAGGAGGCGGCCAAGACCATGAAGTGGGGCGGGCTCTCGGAGACCGAAGCCCTGAAGCTGATCACCCTGAACCCGGCCAAACAATTGGGAATCGACGCCCGGGTGGGCTCGATTGAAGTGGGCAAGGACGCCGACCTGGTCATCTACGACAAGCACCCGCTCAGCGTCTTCGCGGTGGCGCAGAAGGTCTTGATTGATGGCCAGGTGTACTTCGACCGAGAAAAAGATATTGCGGGCCGCGCCGAAATCGAAAAAGAAAAAAAGGCCCTGCAAGAGAAAGAAAAGAAGGGAAAGAAAGAGAAGAGGGAGAAAAAAGAAAAAAAGAAGAAACCCGCGGCGCGCCGAGCATTCTCTAGCAGCCCAGGAGAGACGCCATGAAGAACGCCCCGCGATTCGCTCTCAGCCTGCTCCTCCTCGCAGCGCTGGCGGCGCCCGGGACGGCAGAAGCCGCCGAGACTGTGTATGCGATTCAGGGCGCGAAGATTTACACCCTGGCAGGCCCGCCGATTGAGAACGGCACCATCGTCATCCGCGGCAACCGCATTGCCGCGGTGGGCGCCAACGTATCCATCCCGGCGGGCGCCCAGGTCATCGATGCCACCGGGCTCGAAGTCTATCCCGGGCTGATGGATCCCCTCAGCCGCCTGGGGCTCAGGGAAATCGGTGCGGTGTCGGCCACCGTGGATACCACTGAGCTGGGACGGTTCGCCCCCCAACTGGTGGCGGCCACGGCGGTGCACCCGGCCAGCGAACACATTCCGGTGGCCCGCGCCAACGGGATTACCCACGCGGTCACCGCGCCCGGCGCGGGCGGCGGCGGCTTTTTCGGCGGCTTTGGCGGACCCATCCTCCCCGGCCAGGCTTCCCTGATTCAGTTGAGCGGGTGGACCATCGAAGAGATGCTGATGCGTGGCTCGGTGGGCATGGTGCTCAACTGGCCCAGGATCGAGACCCGCAGCTTTGACTTTTCCACCTTCAGCTTCAAGGAGAAACCCTTCACCGAAGCCAAGAAAGAGTACGAGGAAAAGGTGGCGGAGCTGGAAGACTGGATGGAAGCGGCCCAGCACTACGCCCAAGCCGAGGAGAAGGGCTCCCCGGAGAAGTTCGAGCGCGACCTGAAGTTGGAAGCGCTGGTCCCGGTCATCCGGGGCGAGC
This sequence comes from Terriglobia bacterium, assembly GCA_046757645.1. Taxonomy (GTDB): domain Bacteria; phylum Acidobacteriota; class Terriglobia; order Acidiferrales; family 2-02-FULL-67-57; genus JBHHYS01. Next base: position 4,535 of record JBHHYS010000032.1, read on the forward strand.
TTCCGGTGTTGGTGATGGCGAACAAGGCTCGCGCCATCCGGAACGCCATCGCGTTCGCCGGGAAATACGGCCTGACGATGATTCTCTTCGGGGGCGCCGAGGCTTGGAAGGTCAAGGAGCTGCTCAAGGAGAAAGACATCCCCGTCATTTTGCGCCCGACCCAAGCGATGCCGGGCGAGGAAGACGAACCCTACGATAAGCCCTTCACCAATCCGGGCGAGCTCTACGCCGCCGGCATCAAGATCGCTTTTGCCACCTTCAGCTCCTCGAACTCCCGCCTCCTCCCCTATGAGGCCGCCAACGCCGTGCCCTACGGCCTCCCCTACCAGGAAGCATTGAAAGCAATCACGCTCTACCCGGCACAAATCCTGGGGGTGGACGAAGAGTTGGGCAGCCTCGCGGTGGGCAAGCGGGCCAACCTGATTGTCACCGACGGTGACGCGCTGGAGATTCAGACCCAGGTGCGCTACCTCTTCATCAACGGGCAACTCACCCCCACCGACAACAAGCACCGGGAGCTCTACGAGCGCTACCGCGCGCGTCCCTAGAACTAAAGCCAAGCCCGGCGGTCAATCGCTTCGAAGAATCACACCCCTGGGACTCTGGAGGAATGCGCTTTCCGTCTCCGGGGCGGGTGGTGCCGGGAGCGGGAGTGAACCAGATAGCGACAGCAGGGGTCCCCGGCGACGATGTGTTCCCGCCGGCTCACCCCCGCCTTCAGCAGCTCTTGCAGCATTTCCAGCTCACACTCACAGGCGTGGTGACACTGCTGCGCCACACAGGAAATGGCGCAATTGTGTTCGGTAATCTGGAAGCTGCGCGCGTCCAGCTCGTCCCACTCAGCCATGTAGCCCGCCTCGGTCATGATTTTGGCCATTTCCGCGACGCGCTCCGGCAGGCTCTTGCCCGCCATCCGGGGCGCGTAGCGCGCCACCGCACTTTCTTTCATTCGCTTGAAGATGCGTACGACTTTTCTCTCCCCATCCAGCTCGGCAATGGTGCGAATCAGGCTGCTGGCCAGCTCCCCGTATTCCTTGGGAAAAAAAGCCTCGGCGACCACGCTCAGGGAATAGACGTGGCGGGGACGCCCCACACCGCGGCGTCGGAGAGCAGTCCGGACCAAGCCGGCTTTCTCCAGCACCGCCAGATGATGCCGGACCGCCATGGGCGTGACCCGCAAAGAGCGTGCCATGGCGCTGACCTCGCCGCTGCCGGCCTGCTTCAGGTAGTCGAGCACCCGGCGTTCGGCTGGACTGAGCGGCACAGAAGTGTTCATCGGCCCATTCTAGCCCCTGGAGGGCTGCTGTCAGCATAACACACTTTATAAAGTTTTTTATTGACAAATTGCCGCCCGGCCCCTACCATGAGCACGGGGAGAGAAAAGCAGGTTCGAAGGAGTCCTGCAGAGATGACACCGCCAGCCGGCACCGCAGTCCTCGCCGCTGAGTTACCGTCGGGGCGACGGGAGGCGCTGCTGCGCGGGCTGGGGGCAGATTCGGCCCCCGGCATTCCCCTCGCTGCAACACTCAAGAAACCGGCGCGGGCGGAACCCATCGGAGTCTCCCTCGACGACAACATCGCTGCTCTGATCCGGCGATTTCCCCGGCTTAAGTTTGTCTTTCAGACCCATCGAAAGCACCGAGAAAGGCGCATTCGGGATTTGCGAATCCCCGGGCCGGAAAGAGACCGGCTCTTGTACCAGATTCTGGCGATCGAGAAAGCCAGCAAGCTTCAAAGCTGGTTGGAGCCGTAAGCCTGAGTTGACGCAGAATGCCACTCCCCGGTGAGCGAAGAGGGAAGCGACCATGGCGTACGTGATTGCCGAACCCTGCATTGGCACAAAAGACAGTGCCTGCGTGGATGTCTGCCCGGTGGATTGCATCCATCCGCGAAAAGATGAGCCGGACTTCGAGAGCGTCCCCCATCTCTACATCCACCCGGACGAGTGCATTGACTGCGGCGCTTGCGTGCCGGTCTGCCCGGTGACAGCGATTTTTGTGCTCGAGGATTTGCCGGAGAAGTGGGCCCAGTTTACCCAGATCAACGCCGACTACTTCAAGAAGGCTGGCTAGGGCCGGACCGCCCGAGTCCTGGCATCAATCGAGACCCCGGCGCCGCCTGACCAAAGCGGCTTCTCGATCCGGAGGCCGCTCGCGGGCCCCGGCCGGCAAAGTCCCGCAGGAGGCCACGATGCCCGAATACGTCAAGGTAGCGGTAACCGGCGACCTCGAACCCAACCAGGGCAAGTTGGTGGAGGTGCAAGGAAAGAAGATTGCCCTCTTCAATGTGGACGGCCGCTATTGCGCCATTGACGATACCTGCACCCATCGCGGCGGCCCGCTCTCCGAGGGGGAACTGGAGGGCGGCGAGGTCACCTGCCCCTGGCACGGCGCCAAGTTCAAAGTCACCAGTGGGGAGGTGCTCGGGCCGCCCGCCTCGCAGGGAGTGACCCCCTACAAAGTTCGGGTGAATGGTTCCGACATCGAGCTGGAGCTCTAGCGGGGTGCTGAAAAAGTGGTTCCAGCCGTCTTGCTGAGGAGCCGCAGGCGACAAAGAATCTGCCAACCTGTTGAGTGGCTTCATACGAGAGATTCTTCGCCCCGCTGCCGCCGGCAGGCTCCGCTCAGAATGACACCTAGAATGTTTGTTCAGCACCCGGCTAGGGATCGAAATCCCCGCGGGAAAATCCTCCCGGAAAGGGACCAGCCATGCTGCCGCAATTCATGCAATTGGTAGAAGAAGCCAGAAAAGAGATCAAAGAAATCAGCATCGCCGACCTGAAGCGAATGCTCGCAGAGCCGGAGACCTTCCTGCTCATCGATGTCCGCGAGCCCGAGGAAGTCCTCCGGGGCAAGATTGGCGACGCCCTCCCCATCCCCCGGGGGGTGCTGGAGCTGCAAATCGATCGGGTGGCAGAGAACTTCGAGAGCCCGCTGGTGCTCTACTGCGGGGGCGGCAACCGCTCCGCCTTGGCCGCGCAGATGCTGAAGAAGATGGGCTTCACCAAGGTCGCCTCCCTGGCCGGCGGCTGGAAAGCCTGGTGCGAGCAGGCCTGAACGCAGCGCCGCCACCCGCTGGCCGGTCTTCCTTGATTGAACACCCGGGTTGCCAACTGCCCCCCGCTCAAGGGCGGGTGCGTTCGCGGAGCAGATGACGCAGCTCCGCCATGAATTCCTTCACGTCTTTGAAGTCAAGGTAGACGGAAGCGAAGCGCACGTAGGCCACTTTGTCCAGCTTGCGCAAGCGGTTCATAATCAGCTCGCCGATTTCGCTCGAGCGCCGCTCGCGATTGGGGGCATCGGCGACAAAGGTCTCCACCTCGTCCACCGTGGCTTCCAGCTTCGCCATGGCCACGGGACGTTTCTCGCAAGCGCGCAGCAGCCCCCCCAACACCTTCCCCCGCTCGAAGCGCTCCCGGCGACCGTCCTTCTTGATCACCATATAGGGGATTTCGTCAATGCGCTCGTAGGTGGTGAAGCGCCGGCCGCACCCCAGGCACTCGCGGCGCCGTCGGACGGCGTCGCCCACCCGCGCCTCGCGCGAGTCCACCACCTTGTCTTCGAGATGGCCGCAGAAGGGGCACTTCATCGCGCCCCGCACCCGCAAAACCCACACTGATGGGCCGATCCACGCATGCTTCCACCTCGCGCCGCCCTCAGGCTAATACGAAGCGCCCGCCGGAGCAAGTTTTCCCGCCGCCGGTTGCCCCCGGTGGCCGGGAGCGGCTAAGATACCGCCCGGGATGGGGCAATCCAGGGAACTTTTCGGCACCCGACTCCGTTCCTCTAACATAGGGCGGCCGAGGAAGCAGGAGCCCGCGAGGTGGAGGATGCGCAGCTGGTCCGGAAATGCCTGGCCGGCGATACTGCCGCCTGGGAGAGCGTCGTTCGCATCTATACCCGGCGCATCTACAACCTCTGCTACCGCTTCACCGCCCATCGGCAAGAAGCCGAAGACTTGACCCAGGAGGTTTTTCTCCGCGTGTTTCGGGCGCTTGAAAGCTACGACCCGGTCCAGGGCCCCTTGGGGGTCTGGCTGCACCGGGTGGCGCGCAACCTGCTGATTGACTACTACCGCGCCACCCGCCAGCAGCGCTTGGCCGTTTCGCTGGAAGACGAGCTGCCCCGCCTGGAACAAAAGGAGGCGGGCGCGCCCCGGCCCGACCACGCATTCACCCGGAGCGAACTGAGCGCCACCGTGCAGCAGGGCTTGGCCCGGCTCTCCCCCGAGCTCCGCGAAGCCGTCATCCTCCGCGACCTCCAGGGCCTCGACTACCGCGAAATCAGCCAGGTGCTCGATATCCCCGAGGGCACCGTGAAGTCGCGCATCAGCCGGGGCCGGGCCGAGTTGGGGAAAATCTTGAGGCGCCATCCAGGGTTTCAAATCCCAAGAGGTGTGGCTGCGCCATGAAGTGGCACTGCGCACAAGTCGACCTCCGCTTGGACGACTACCTGGAAGGGCGTCTCCGCAGCGAGGAGCTGGCCGCAGCAGAGGCGCACGTCCGCGCCTGCCCCCGCTGCGCCGAGTGGCTGGACGCCCGCCGCGCTACCCTTTGGCTGCGCCAGATGGAACGGCTGGAAAGCCCGCCCGGTTTGGAGACCCGTATTCTCGCCCAGACCGTGGCCCCACCCCCGCGGGAAAGCCTCTGGGCGGTGCTTGACCGCGGCTGGCGGACCTTCCTGCAGCCCCGCTTCGCCCTGGGGCTGGGCGCGGCCCTGTTCTCGGCGATGCTGGTGCTGAACGCTTTGGACGTCTCCTTCACTGACATCCGCCCCGCCGACCTGAACCCGGCCAACATCTACCGGGCGCTCGACCGCAAGGCCAACCTGGCCTACGCCCGTGGGGTGCGCTTCATCAACGATTTGCGACTGGTCTATGAGATCCGTTCGCGCCTGGAGGAGCTGGAGCCGGAAGCCGAGCCGCCCGCCTCCTCGCCCCCACCCCCTTCGAGTCAACCCGCCCCGCCGAATGAGAAGAAACCAGAAAAGCTCTCCGACGGGGCGCAGGCTTACTGGTTGCTCGCCTACCCTAACCTTGGAGTGCTGGGAGAGCTGCGATGAAGTGTTTGAAACATCCTGAAACCGACGCTGTCGGCTACTGCCGCCAGTGCGGCAAGGCGCTCTGTACCGAGTGCCGCCGCGAGATCCGCAGCGTCCTCTACTGCGAAGACTGCCTGGCCAGCACCGTGCTGCCGGGCGGCGGCCAACCCGCCGCCCCCGGAGCCCCCAACCCCGGCGTAGCCTTGGTTCTCGGCTTCATTCCCGGGGTGGGCGCCGTCTACAACGGCGAGTATGCCAAGGCGCTGATCTACATCCTCATCTTCGGCGGCTTCATTAGCGTGCTCAGCTCGGGTGCGGTGGGCGGCGCCGAGCCCCTGGTGGGACTGCTGCTAACCGCCTTCATCATCTATATGCCCATCGAAGCCTACCAGACCGCCAAGCGCCGCGCCGCCGGCCTGGCGCCCGCCGCCGGTGGCTGGGAGGCGCTGGGGTTTGGCCAGCCTGGCGGCGGCAAGGGCACCCCCATCGGCCCGCTGCTCCTCATCCTGCTCGGCACCGTTTTTCTCTTCAACACACTGGACATCTTCCATTTCTACTGGTTCCGGTACATGTGGCGTTTCTGGCCGCTGATCTTGATCGCATTGGGAGCCTGGTTGCTATGGAAACGCGCCGCTCGCCCAACTCAATGAGGCCGAGAGGAGGGGTGCAATGCCTGATATCAATCCTCTACTGATTCCGATCGCGGGCATCGTCTTTGGATGCCTCGCCATTATGGTTGTCGCCGTAGCGATTGCCATTGCCATCGTTCGCCGCGAGCAGATTCGCCAGGACACCCGCTTGCGCGAACTCAACTACGAACAGCGTCTGCGCGAATTGCAACTCCAGCTTCAGCAGGTCCGCGCGGGCCTGTCCGGCTCGGGCCAGGCACCCGCGAAGACATGAGAAGAATCCAATGAGCGAAGGACCAACGCCCAGCCCGACCCAGCCGCCGGCGCCCTACCGCTACCAGGGCAGAGGCTTCTGCGGCTGTGCTCGCTGCCGCTGCCGCGGCCTGATGGGGCCGGTCATTCTCATCGCCGTCGGCGTGTTGTTTCTGCTGCCGCAGTTCGTGCCCGGGCTCCATTTTTGGGAGCTGTGGCCGATCCTGCTCATCGTCATCGGGGTGGTGAAGCTGCTCGAATTCACCGCCTCCACCGAGGGACACCAAGGGTAGGAGAGCTTGAGCGATGGCTAATGGGACCGTCTATCGCCGGGGCTCGATCTTAGGGGCGCTGCTGCTCATCGCCATCGGCGCGCTGTTTCTCTACGCCAACCTCCGGCCGGAGTTCAGCCTCTGGCCCCTCCTGGCTCGTTACTGGCCGGTATTGATCATCTTGTGGGGCTTGAGCAAGCTGCTGAACTACTTGATGCTCCGCGGCCGCCCGGAAGCGGCGGCGGCCGCCCGGCTCACCGGCGGGGACGTCGTCGGCCTCATCTTCTGGAGCCTCATCGGCTGGTGTGTCTCTCAAAGAGTCCAGCACGGCTGGTGGCGGGGCGGGGCCATCGTCATTGACGATCACGAGTTGGGCTGCCTCCTGGGCAACACCTATGAGTTCTCCGATGAGCTTGAACAGAGCCTCACCCCACCCACCACGCTCACCCTGAACAACCTGCGGGGAACCCTCACCCTCACCACCGGCGCCGACGACCAGATTCGTCTGGTCGCCCGCAAAACCGTCTGTGCCACCTCGGACACGGAAGCTCAGCGGCTGGCGGCGGCCTTTGAGCCGGTCCTGGAAAGCCGCGCCGGCGGCACCGAGTTCCGCTGGGAAACTCCCTCGGGCTCCACCGGCTTCCTCCGGGCCGACGTTGACATGCAGGTGCCGCAAGCCGTGAACCTCAAGCTGTCGAACCGCAAGGGTGATCTCCGCGTCAGCGGCGTGCAAGGCAACGTCAGCATGACGGTGAGGGACGGCGACGCCGTGGCGGAGAGCATTGGCGGCGGCGTCAGCGTTGAGATTCGCGGCGGCTCGGTTCGCATCGTGGACGTTCGCGGCAGCGTCCGCGTCGACGGCCGCGGCCGCGAAATCCAAATCCGCAATACCGCCGGCGCCAGCGTGGAGGGGCGATTCGGGGGGCCCATCCATTTTGCCGCCATCGCCGGCCCGGCCCGCTTCGTCTCTCGCAGAACCACCTTCAGCGCCGCCCGGATTGACGGGGAGATGACGATGGACAGGGATGAGTTCACCCTGCGGCGCGTCCCCGGCGAGGTCACCTTGCTCACCAAAGACTACGAGATCGAAGTGGAGGAGATCGGCGGCCCGCTCCGCATCGAGAACCGCAACGGCCCGGTTCTGGTGCGCGCCCCCACGCCGCCTACCCAACCCATCGAGGTGGAAACCCGCCGCGGGAGTATTGAACTTCTTCTTCCCGCCAATAGCGGCTTCCAAATCGATGCCACCGCGCGCCGAGGCGAGATAGAATCCGACTTCATCGCTCCCGGCCTCATCCTGCACCGGGAAGACGACCGCAGCCAGGTCTTGAACGGCACCTACGGCAAGAGCCGCACTTCGATCCGGCTTTCGACGACCTACGGCACCATCTACCTGCGCCGCCGGGGCTCGCCCACCCCCACGACCAGCTTCTAGGCTCGCCGCGGTTCCACCCCGGTCGCCCAAAACCCCAGCGGAGCGCTTCTCAACTCCAGCGTTCCCAAGATTTTTCCGATTCTTCTTGACACGCCTGCAAAACCTTCCCTAAAATATCTTTGCCTTCCCACCGACTAGGCTGGCTACAGGGACCGTTGGAAACCACGCGGAGTACTCAATTTCGATTGCGCCGGCGCAGCCAGCGAATTCCCCTGGCTGTCCCCCTCCTAGTCTCTAGTCTGGACCCCAATGTTCAATTTGCGGAGCGCTGCGAAACCCTGGTTGTCAGCAGCCACGGTTGCTCCCTCCGGACTCCCCGGCCCCTCGAACCGGGTACCCAGCTGCGCCTGGACATCCTCCACAGCGACCGCACCACCACCGGTCATGTTGTCCGCTGCGAGCCGGTCGAGCCGGGCGGCAAGCTCTGGGAAATCGCGCTGGAACTCGACGAAGCCCAAAACTTCTGGGGCATTCAATTTCCCCCGGAAGACTGGTCCGCGACCGCCCGCGCCCGGGCCCGGAAGGAAGCCCCGGCTCGCCCGGCTCCAGCCCCGGCTCCGCCCGCCACCCCGGCACCTCGGCCTAGCGCGACGATTCCGACACCGCCGCGGCCGGCGACTCCCGCGGCGCCCCCCGCTCCCACCGCGCCGCGGACAGTGACTCCGACGACCCCGACCGCTCCGGCGCCGCCCCCCGCCGCCGCCCCGCCGCCCCGCGTTGACAAGCAGGCCAAACAGTTTGAAGTCGTCCTGCGGGAAAAGGCCAAAGCGATCGCGGCCGAGTTCGAGGACTCCTACCGGAAAAGCCTCGGCGACCTGCTCATGCGCCTGCGCGCCGACCTAGAGGAGCGCGCCTCCAGCGATTGGGAACGCTGGCGCGGCCAGGCCCAACAAGGCTTGCAAGAAATCGCTCTCCAGATCCGCCAGCAGGTGGATCAAGAGTTGGAGCGCCGGCGCCAGGACGCCACCGACACCGAGGCAAAACGCGAAGAGATTCACAACCTGCGGCACGACGTGATGGCGCGGCTGGAGACCGCCGGGGAAATCTTCCAGCAAGCGGTCGCCAAAGAACGCGACCAATTGATTCACCACACCCGCGAAGGACTCCAGCAACTGATGGGTGAGGTGCGCCAGCAAATCAGCCGGGAACTCGAGCCCCGCCAGGCGGCCCAAGAGAGTTTCGAGGCGCAATTCGAAGAGTTGCGCCAAACCCGGGATTACATCGAGTCCCTGATCCGGCACCTGCCCCAAACCGTGGACCAGCGGGTGCAGGAAGGCGTGGCCGGCACCCTTGAACATATTCAGACCCGCATGGAGCGGGAATTCGCCGCGCAGCGCGAAGCCCAGACAGCGCATCTCGATCAGCAATTGCGGCGGGATGCGGAACAGGCGGGCAGTGACCTGCGACAGAAACTGTTCGAGGACTTCGACCGCCACGAACGCGAGTTTCTCGATGGCATCCGCGTCCGCCTGGAGGAGGCGCGCAGCCTCCAGGGCGGCCTTCGCGGGTATGCCAATCAGATGCGGACGGAACTGGCTGAACAGTCCGACCAATTGCTGGCCAGGCTGCGGACTCAACTGAAGGACGAGTTGACCCACCAGCGGGCGGAGTTGACCGCTCACCTCGAAGAGCGCAGCCATCAACTCAACCAGCGGGCCGAATCCGTCCTGCGCCAGCTGGGCGAACAAACCTGGAATTCCCTGCGGGAACACTTGCGGGCTAACTTTGACGACCGCCAGCAACAGTTACAGCAGGCCTTGGAGACCGCCCAGGCGGAAAGCGCTCGTCTGAGCGCCCGGGCCGAAAAATTGGCCCACGAGCTGGATACCGGCCTGGAGGCCCGCTTGCAACAGGCGGTCACCGACACGGTGGCGCGCACCCGCGATGAGCTGGAGCGTGTGGCCGAGGCCTCCCGTGAAAAACAACTGGCGGAACTGCAAGCCCAACTGGACCGCTGCTTGACCCCGCTCGCCCATCGCGGCGAAGCCACCGCCAACGACCTGCGCCAACTGCTCGACTCACTCCAGGAAGAGCGTACTCGGCTGGAGAGCGACGCCACCGCGTTCCGGCGGGAAACGGAGCAGGCGCGGGCCTGGTTGGCTCAGGAAACCCAGCAGTTCCAGAAACTCGTCCACGACGCCCTGGTCGAGGCCAGCGGCCAGATCAAAGGCCGCATCCACCTGGCGATTGAAATGGCTCAAGAGCCCATGGAACGCCGCACCCGCGAAGCCTGCGCCCAGTTGGAGGAGATGGCGACCCGCCAGACGGAAGAGGTCAGGCAGCGGCAGGAAGAGGCCACCCAGCGTCTGCGTAGCTTGCAGACGGAGATGGAATTCTCGGTCGATACGCTGCTGAACACCCGGATGACAGAACTTCTGGAACAGTTGCAGCAACGGTCAGACGAGCTGATGCGGAAGTCAACCGCGCAACTGCAGACCACACTCAACGAGGCGTTGGAGTCCGTCGCCCGGGTGTTGCAGGAAAAGTTTCGCTCCCTCTCCTAGCCCGGGCTCGAGCGTTCTCCGCGTCCCTCTCCGTTACTCGCGCAGCCCCTCAAGCACCGGGAAGAATCCGGGGAAGGAAACCGCCACGCAGTCCGCTTGCCGCACTGTGGTCGCGCCCTCAGCCAGCAGTCCCGCAACCCCCAGCGCCATGGCGATGCGGTGGTCGCTGAAGCTGTCCACCACCGCTCCGCGCAGGCGTTGCCGCCCGGGAATGTCAAGCCCGTCCGGGTATTCCTCAACGCGGGCGCCCAGCCGGCGGAGGTTCTCGGCTAGGGCCGCCAGGCGATCACTTTCCTTGACGCGCAGCTCAGCGGCGTCGCGGATGCGGATGCCTTCTCGGCTCTGCGTGCCCAGCACAGCCAGCACCGGCAACTCGTCAATCAACTGCGCGGTCAGCGCCCCTTCCAGGCTGCCGCCTTTGAGGGTGGCCCCGCCCCGCACGTGCAGGGTGCCCCGCAACTCGCGGTTCACTTCTTCCACGTCCAGTATCTTGATCTCGGCCCCCTGGGGCACCAGGAAGTCCAGCAGCGCCGTGCGGGTTGGGTTCAAGCCCACTTGGGGAAGCAGCAGGTTCGTCTCCGGTAGCAGCAGGCCCGCCACCAGAAAGAAAGCCGCTGCGCTCAGGTCGTTGGGGAGGAGGAAAGATTTTCCCCGCAAGCGCGGCTTTCCGGCCACCGTGACCCGGCGACGCCCGCGCGTCACCTCCGCCCCGAACTGCTCCAAGGCGATTTCGGTATGGTCGCGGGTGCGCAAGGGCTCCTCCACCGTGGTGGCCCCGGGGGCGTGCAAGCCAGCCAGGAGAATGGCTGTCTTGACCTGCGCGCTCGCCACGGGCAGCACGTAGTCGATGGGCGCGAGCGCCGCTCCACGAATCCGCAGCGGGGGAAAGTTGGCGTCGCGCCCGCTGAGCGTCGCCCCCATCTGCTGCAGAGGCTCAATGACCCGGCGCATGGGCCGGCGACTGAGCGAGGCATCGCCCACCAGCACGGACTCAAACGGATGCGCGGCCAGCACTCCCGCCAGCATGCGCAGGGTGGAGCCGGAATTGCCGGCGTCGAGCTCTTTCCCGGGCGGCGCCAACCCCCCCAGCCCTCGGCCTTCCACTCGAACCGTCCGCCCCCCCTCGGTGTCCACCCCGGTTTCAATGGGTACCCCCAGCGCCCGCAGGCAATCGAGGGTTCGCTGGCAGTCCTCGCCCGGGGAGAAGTTCACCAGCTCAGTGGTGCCTTCCGCCAGCGCCCCCAAGATGGCGAGCCGGTGCGAAATTGATTTGTCGCCCGGCAACCGCACCGAGCCCACCAAGCCTCGCGCCGCCTGTATCGTCTGCTCACCCATCGAGTTCAGGGAAATTCTAGCACGCCGCCCGACCAGCCCGAGGCAACCGTGAGCGCTCCAGGGCGTAGTGTCCTCGCTTGAGAAGAAGGGCTAAAAACGCAGCGGAAATTGCCCTGGCCTCCCCCCGGCCGGTGCCCCCGCCGAAAGACGCCCCTCGGCTACGCTCGGGGCAGGCTGGGGCCTCGGCGGCGCAATGGCTTTTCTCGCCGAGCCCGGTGGCCTGCCCTGAGCTTGCTTGCCCCGAGCAACGCCGAGGGGAGCGAAGTCGGAGGGTCGAAGGGCGCCGCCCACCGGGGAATGTCTGGTCCTCTTGGTGAGTGTCAGATTAGGACACTGCCCTCCGGGGGGCTTCATTGATTTCGGGTGTGCTTCGGACTATCATGGTTATTGCGGCTGTCGCGGCTTGCGTGCGGCAGGCAGCGGGCAACGAGGCATTCAAGTGACATCACCGCTAAGACGAATTCCTACCGCCATTCTCCTACTTTGGGTCTGCCTCGTCCCTCTCGCGGCGGCTGAACCGGTCGAGATTCTCCCCTTGAATGAAATCCAGCCGGGGATGCGGGGCACGGCCCGCACCATCTTCGCCGGGCAAGAGATTGAAAGCTTCGAGCTGGAAGTCCTGGGGGTGCTGCGCAATCTGGCCGGGCCCCAGCAGGACGTCATCCTGGTGCGTCTGCTGGGCGACAAAGTGGGCTACACCGGGGTGATCAGTGGGATGAGCGGCAGCCCGGTTTATTTCGACGGCAAGCTGGCCGGGGCGATTGCCTACCGCTTCGGGGCCTTCACCAAAGAGCCCATTGCCGGGGTCACGCCCATTGAGAGCATGCTGCGCGCCGCCCAAGCGGAGGCGCCCGCCGAAGCCAGCGGCGCAGTTTTGTCCCCGGCCAACCGTTTGCCCTTGCCGCCAGAAGTGGTCTCGCCCCGGGAGACTCGCGCCGGCGCCGAACCCTACCTCGTGCCCATTGAAACCCCGCTGGTCTTCGTCGGCTTTACCCCCCAGGTAATCAGCCGTTTTGCCGACGAACTGGCTCGCTACGGCCTGGTGGCCGTGCAGGGCGGGGGCACGGCGGCGCCCGGGGCCCGCGGCTCGCTCCAACCGGGTGGGGCGGTCGCCGGGGCGCTGGTGACCGGCGACATGACCGTGGCCGGCACCTGCACCATCTCCTACCGGGCGGGCGATCAGCTGTATGCCTGCGGCCACTGGCTGTTGGGGCTGGGCAACGTCCAGCTCCCCATGGCCCGCGCCGAAATTGTCACCACGGTGCCATCGCAGTCGTCCTCGTTCAAAATCGCCAACATCGGTGAAATCATCGGCCGCTTCGAGCAGGACCGGCGCAGCGCCATCGTGGGACGGGTGGGCCCCGCGCCCGCCATGGTGCCCGTGGATCTCACCCTCATCCAGGGGGGCCGCGGGCATGACTACCACTACAAAATCTTTCGGCACCCCAAGATCTCCCCCTTGCTCCTCAACCTCACTCTCTTCAACGGCCTCTTCAGCAGCATCGAGTCGGGCGCGGAGCTGACCTACCGGGTGCGCGGCCGCCTGGTGCTCCGCGACCACCCCGATGTGGTGCTCGACGATATGTTCAGCCCCACCGACAGCCTCTTCCCGGACGCCTTCTTTGTGGCCAGCAACGTGGGCAGCACCTTCCGGCGGATTTTCACCAATCCTTTCGAGTCACCCGCCATCGAGCGGGTGGAGTTGTGGGTCGGGCTCATCCCCGAGCGCCGCGCCGCCACCATCCAAAACGCCTGGAGCGACAAGAGCGAAGTGCGCCCGGGCGAAACCATTCGCGTCAAAGTTGTCCTGCAACCCTACCGGGGCCCGCGCCTGGTGCGCGAGGTGCCCGTGACCATCCCCACCCAGGCCGCCAAAGGCGCGTTGCGCATTCTGGTCAGCGACGCCACCCTGCTGAACCGCATTACCCGCACCCCGCTGATTGGCCGGCGCCTGCCGGGTGCCGCGGGCTTCACCCCCCGCGTCACCAGCCTGGAGCAACTCATCCGCGTGCTCAACCGCGAGCGGCGCAACGACCGCCTCTACGTCTCCGTGTTCCAGCGCGCCCCCACCATGCTGGTGGAAGATAAAATCCTCCCCAGCGTCCCCCTCTCCCAGATGAACGTGCTCAAGGACAAGTCAGCTTCGGTGCGCCCGGGCGGCACCATGCTCATTTACCAATCCATCCTCAACGAAGCCTTTGAACCGCTCGACCAGGTGGTCACCGGTAGCCACTGGATACCCCTGAGCGTGCGCTGAACCCGCCGGAGTCCATACCGATGCGAAAAGCCTTGCTTCTCATGCTTCTTGCCGGACTGGCCCTGCCGGCCGCCGGCGAAATCACCCGCTTCTGGCGGGAGTCCAGCTACGCGGAGTTCGAGAAGGGCACGCCCCACGGCGTGGCTCTGCGCAGTGACGGGGAGATTCTCCTCGCCCCCCGCTACCAGGAAGTGGCCGATCCCAACCTGGAGTTCCTGTGGGCGGTGGCCGCCGATGGTGAAGGAAATCTCTACGTCGGTGGCGGGAGTCCCGCCAAGGTAGTGAAGATTGATTCCACCGGGCAAAGCACGGTGGTCTTCGAATCCAAGGAGCTGGAAGTGCACGCTCTGCTGGCCGACCCGGCCACCGGAACCCTCTACATCGCCACCTCCCCCGATGGCGGCGTCTATCAGCTCTCCCGGGACGGCGAAGCCGTCCTTCTGTTTGAACCCGAGAGAAAATATCTCTGGGACCTAGTCCGCCACCCCGACGGCAGCCTCTACCTGGCCACGGGCGACAAGGGCGAAATCTTTCGCATCACCCCCGGAGGGCAGGGCGAGGTGTTCTACGCCAGCGAGGAAACCCATATCCGCGCCCTGGCCCTGGATGCCGCGGGCAATCTCTACGCCGGCACCGAGCCCAACGGGCTGGTGCTGCGCATTTCTCCCCCGGGGCAGGCCTTTGTGCTCTACGAGATGCCGCGCAAGGAAGTCACTGCCCTCCGCCTCGACCTCGCCGGCAACCTCTACGTCGCCGCCATCGGCCAAAAGGCCAAACCGTCGGCTTTCCCCCCTACCCTGCCCATGCCGGTGGTGCCCCCGCAGCCCGCTGCGCCGCGCCAAACTCCCACCCCAACCGTCACCGTCACCACCGGGGTCACCCCGGGTATCGCGCTCACGCGGCGCATACCGTTCCTGGCCGCCGGCGGCAGCGATATCTACCGCATCGCTCCGGACGGCTACCCGGAAAGGCTGTGGACATCGCCCCGCGAACTGGTCTACTCGCTTTCCTTCGACGCCCAGGGCCGCCTGCTGGCGGGCACCGGCAACCAGGGAAAATTGCTGGCGATTGATTCGCCCAATCTGTTCACCTATTTGGCGCAGTCCTCGAGCCAGCAGATTACCGCGTTGGTGCGCAGCCACAACGGCCGCGTCTACCTGGGCACCGCCAACCCGGGCAAACTCTTTGCCCTGGGACCGGAGCTGGAAGTCAAAGGCAGTTTCGAATCCGACGTGTACGACGCCGAAATCTTTTCCCAATGGGGCCGCCTAGCCTGGCAGAGCCGCTCCCAGCCAGCGGCGGGGAGCGTGCAACTCTTCACCCGCAGCGGCAACACCTCCGATCCGGAGAAGAACTGGAGCCCGTGGTCGGAAGCCTACACGGACCCCAGCGGTACCCGCATCAGCAGCCCCCCGGCGCGCTTCATCCAGTGGAAGGCGGTGCTGCACGCGGTGGACTCGCGCACCCCCAGCTTGTCGAGCATTTCGATTGCCTACTTGCGGCGCAACATCGCGCCGGTGGTGGAGGAGGTGATCGTGCAGGCGCCCGGGGTGGGCATCCGCACGATGCCCACCGCGCCGCAGCAGAACCAGCCGGTGCAATTGAAACTGCCGGCCCCCTCCCGGGGGTCTCAAACCCAGGGCCGCACCCCTCTGCCCGCCCAACAGGCCCAAGCCCCGCAACGCCTCCAACCCCCGCCGCAGGGAACCGCCCAGGCCGGCGCGCGCAGCGTCCTCTGGAGTGCCGTCGACGCCAACGACGACACCCTGGCCTTTTCCGTCTACTACCGCGGCGAAGGGGAAACCCGCTGGAAGCTGATGAAGGACAACCTGAAAGAAAAATTCTACACCTGGGACGCGGCCAGCTTGCCCGATGGCGGCTACTACATCAAAGTCGTCGCCTCCGACGCCCCCTCGAACCCCGCCGAGCTGGCGCTCAGCGGAGAAAATATCAGCGACCGCTTTGAGGTGGACAACACCCCGCCCCGCATCGACGCCCTCGCCGCTCAACTCCGCAGCCGCACGGCTGAGGTGCGCTTCGTGGCCCGCGACTCCTACAGCCCACTGAAGAAGGCCGAGTATTCGCTCGATGCTGCCGACTGGAAAACTATTTTTCCCGTCAGCCGCACCACCGACGCCCGCGAGCATCGCTATGTCTTTCTCCTAGAGAAGCTGGAGCCGGGCGAGCACACCGTTATGGTGCGCGTCTGGGACCGCTTCGACAACCCCACCCTGGCGAAAACTACTTTCGTGGTCGAATAATCGCTGCTGCGCACGGGGTGCCTGCGGCGCGCTGCCCAAAACAGCCAGACGAGTTGGCCGTGAGCTCGCATTCCCCACACTCAGTTCGGCGGTTGGAGGGGCGCCGGGTGGGACTGCACACACTGCGGGTGGCGCGGCTGGCGCCAGGTGAGAAGTCCGGCTGGACCCGCTTTCATTTGGTGCTGGAGGGAAAACAGGGCGAGTTTGTCCCTCCGGTGGTGGAAGCCATCTACAGCGCCGGGGGCCGGGGGGTGCTGCCCTGGATCGAAGTGCTCGCCTACCAGCCCAAACTGCGGCGCTCGGTGGAAGCCCTCGAGTTGGCGGCCCATGGCTGGGACGTGACCTTGTTCACCGCGCTGGGCAAGTTGATTCCCCCCGGCGGCCACATTATGGTCGGCTGCGAAACCCCGCCCCACCAGGAGACCTACCAGGCCTTGCTGAAAGGGGTGCCGCCCGCTGCCACCCCCTTAGGCAGCGTGCTTTTCCGCGCCGGCTTTCGAAAAGTGAAGTTCTTTTACTTGGCCGAAGGCGGCTGGGAAGGCCAGCAGAAGCTCTGGGCGGAAAAGCCCATCGCCGAGCCCATGAGGCTGGAGTGGGACGCCGCTACCGCCGGCGAGCTGCGGCGGTTTCTCTCCGCACCCACCGAAGCCCCGGCGGCGGCTCGCTGCCGTCCCCGGGCGGCCGCACTCCTGAAGGAACTGGAGGCCAGCGAAGCGAGAAAGAATACTGGCGGCTGAATCCCGACCCGCTCCCTACCGTTCAAGAAATCCAGACGCCGGCGGGAAAAGCCAGCATCGGGTTACTACGCGCGGTTTGTAGCGGGATGTGCCCCAGCTTGCCGCTCAGCCCTAGCCCGGCTAACCACAGCAACCCCCTGAATTTATTGGGGTTGGCGGAAATCGCGCCCTAGCCACTCCGCTGGTATGGAGATTGCTCTCGCTCCGGCGGAGTACTGTAATGCACCAGGAACAAAGGCAACCATCCGAGGCGGCGAAGGCCTCCCAGAAGACCAGGAAAGTCCGCGGCCTCATCTATCTCGATGCCAACCGCTGCAAGGGTTGCGGCTTCTGCATCGCCTTCTGCCCGCCCCAGGTGCTGGCGTTTTCCCCCGACTTTAACGCCCAGGGCTATCACCCCCCGCGATTGACGACTCCCGAGGGTTGCACCGGCTGCGATCTCTGCGGGCTCTACTGCCCGGACTTCGCGATCTACGGTGTGATGATCAAGCCGGGGCAAGCGGCCGGGACAACAGAGCCATGAAAGCCGACCCGAGCGGCGTCTTGACAGGAACGCATTTCCTTGACGGCGACCAGGCCTGCTGCGAAGGCGCCCTGGCGGCCGGCTGCCGCTTCGCCGCCGGCTATCCCATCACACCGTCCACCGAGATCGTCGAACGCTTCTCGCAGCGCGCACCGCTGCTGGGCGGACTGTTCCTGCAGATGGAGGACGAGCTGGCCGCCTCAATCGCCATTCAGGGGGCGGTGTGGGCGGGAGCCAAAGCCTTGACCGTGACCTCCGGGCCCGGCTTCTCGCTGATGATGGAGCACATTGGATTCGCGGCCATGACGGAAACGCCCTGCGTGATTGTCAACGTCCAGCGCGGCGGGCCCTCCACCGGACTGCCCACCCTGCCCGGACAGGCCGACCTGATGCAGGCCCGCTGGGGCTCGCACGGCGACTACGAGATCATCGCCCTCTCGCCCAGCTCCCCCCAGGAATGTTTCGACCTGACCATCAACGCCTTCAATCTCTCCGAGCAGTACCGCGTTCCCGTGCTGCTGATGATGGATGAATGCGTCGCGCACATGACCGAAAAGGTGCTGATCCCGCCCGCGGAGGCGATCGAGATCGTCCCCCGGCGCTACACCCGCCAGCCGCCCGGAGAATATCAGCCTTATCGCGCCGACCCGGGTGGAGTGCCGGAGATGGTGAAGGCGGGCGAGGGATACCGCTTCCACGTAACCGGGATGACCCACGATGAGCACGGCTACCCGGCGGTAAGCGTGGAGGCCCAACAGCGGCTGGTGGGGCGGCTGGTGGAGAAGATTCGGCGGAACGCCCAGGCGATCGTGCGCCTCCAAGAGGCCTGGACGGACGATGCGGAGGTGATCGTGGTGGCCTACGGGATCACGGCGCGCGTCGGCCTCCGTGCGGTGCAGATGGCCCGGGAACGAGGGGTGGCCGCGGGCTTACTGCGGCCGCTGGTGGTCTGGCCCTTCCCGGAAAAGCGCATCCGGGAGCTGGCCGACCGCGCCCACGCCTTCGTGGTCCCGGAGATGAACTACGGGCAGATGGTCTTGGAGGTAGAGCGCTGCGTGGCCGGGCGAGTCCCCGCGCTCCTGCTGCCGCACGCCGGAGGAACAGTTCACCATCCGGAAGAAATCCTGGAGGCGATTCTCCACCCCAGGCCCGCGGCGGAGGTGGCGCGATGAATTCTCTGCCGGAGGGAGCCGCGGCGGCGAACCCGGTCGAGGCCTTCCTGCGCAGCGAGCGGATGCCGCACATCTGGTGTCCGGGCTGCGGAATCGGCACCACGGTAAACTGTTTTGCGCGGGCCCTGCTTCAAGCCAAGCTGAACTTGGACAAGGTCGCAGTGGTTTCCGGCATCGGCTGCACCGGGCGTGTGGCCGGCTACCTGAAACTCGACTCCTTCCACACCACCCACGGCCGCGCGATTCCCTTCGCCACTGGGCTGAAGCTGGCCAACCCGGAACTGACCGTGGTGGTCTATAGCGGCGATGGCGATCTGATCGGGATTGGCGGGAATCACTTCATTCACGCCGCCCGCCGCAATGTGGATCTGAAAGTGATCTGCATCAACAACTTTGTCTACGGCATGACCGGGGGACAAGTGGCGCCCACCACCCCGGTGAGCGCGCTCACCGCCACCACCCCCTACGGCTGCTCCGAACAGCCGTTCAACCTCCCCTACCTGGCCGAATCCTCCGGCGCGGTCTACGTCGCACGCTGGACCGCCTACCACGTCCGGCAAATTGCCCACGCGATGGTGGAGGGGTTCCGCAAGAAGGGATTTGCCTTCATCGAAATCATCAGCCCCTGCCCTGTCCTCTATCAGCGGCGCAACCGGCTGGGCGACGGACTGGAGATGATGAAGTACTACAAGCAGAACAGCATCGTCCGCCACGGCGCCCATACAAAAGAAGTCGGGATCAGCTATCAGGGGCCGGTGGTGGTGGGTAAGTTCGTGGACATTGAGCGGCCGACGTTCCTCGACTTGGTGAACCAGCAATTGGCCCGCACCCTGGACGCCCAGTACGCGGGTTGCAGCGGCGAACATGTCCGCAGTTGAGATCCAAATCGGTGGCTTCGGCGGCCAGGGGGTGATCCTGGCGGGGATGACCCTGGGCCGCGGCTTGGCGCTCTATGAGGGCTACAAAGTCTCGCTGACCCAGAGCTTTGGGCCCGAGGCCCGGGGGAGCGCCTGCAGCGTCCAACTGATTGTCTCCCGGGAGCCGGTGCTCTATCCCTACCTGACCCAGCCGCACATCTTGGTAACGATTTCGCAGGAAGCGTACCGGCGGTTTCTGCCGCACTTGCGACCGGGCGGCACCTTGCTGGTCGAGGAGAATTTGGTGCACCCGGAGGACGCCGGGCGCGACCTCCGCCTCTACCGGGTGCCGGCCACCCGTCTGGCGGAAGAGCTCGGGCGCAAGATTGTGCTCAATATGGTCATGGTGGGTTTCTTCACTGCGGTCACCGCCCTGCTCCGCCCGGAGTCGGCCCGCCGCGCCGTAGCCGAATCCGTCCCCCAGGGCACCGAAGCCCTGAACTTGGCCGCGTTTGATAAAGGCTACGCCTATGGGATCGCCCAGCGGGCCGCCGCCCCCTAGCCGGCCGCCTGGGTAGAACCCACCTGGCTGGGGTGAATCGGGCTTCCACCGCATTCCCCGCACCCCGCGGCGGCGATTCTCTGCAAGGCCAAAACCGGCTCAGCCAGACCACACTATCCCGGCTCTCCAAACCCTGCCTTTCCCTGCACACCAGCCCAGTGTGCCAAAAGGCTGTTCGAGAGTTTCTTTTATTGAACCTAGGGCGCCTCGCCATCGTTTGTATGATCAGAGCCGCCGAAAGACTCTGCGTCTTCGTTACTGCCACTCGGGCGACAACAAGTGACGCAAGGAACTGTGCGGAGGATGGACATGGCAGAAAATGCTGGTTCCCCTAAGGCTCTGTGGGCCAGGTCAAAGCCTGAGCGTCGGGCACGGAAGGGCGCTTCCATGGGCGCCGCTGCGGCGCTCCTCCTGTTTATGGGCTTTATGGGCACGCAGCTCCGCACCAGCCTGAGTACTCCCGTGGATGTCCTTATAGGTGTTGCCCTGGGCATCCTGGGCATAAAGCTCCTAGCGGGCGCGATCCGGCTTGCCACCAAACTGCTCCAAGCGTTGCCGCGGTATCTCGGCTGGGGCGGGGCTGGAGCGTTGGTGGCCTTTCTTCTCCTGTTTCTTGATAGGTTGTCGCTGCCCTGGACATTGGTGCTCTTCTTCGGGGTGGGTATAGTTGTCGTCGAAGCTGTTCTCGGCGGAGCGCTCGCCGTTGCCACCGCGGCCGATTTCAAGAAAGCCAGCGGGGCGAGGAAGGCTCTGGTTTTGGCGGCGCTCGTGGTGGCGGTGGCGGCCAACATCACATTCTTCTCCTGGTTGATGGCCCCCGGTACGGATTCTCACTTGGTGGAACTCGATGCGGCGCCTTCCGCCAGCGTAGCCCCTCTGGAGGCGCCCGACCCGTCCCAGCCGGGCCCGTACCCTGTGGGCAAGCTTTTCTACGGGAGCGGTACGGACAAGCATCGGCCCGAGTACGGCGCGGCGGTGGACCTGAAGACCGAACCCGTGGACGCCACTCCCTTCGTCAAAGGCCTCAAAGGCTGGAAAAAGAAACTCCGGCGATGGTACTGGGGGTTCGGCCCCGACGCCTTTCCCCTCAATGGCCGCGTCTGGTTCCCCGAAGGCGAGGGTCCATTCCCGCTGGTGCTGATCGTTCACGGCAATCACCACATGGCGGAGTTCTCTGACCCCGGCTACGCCTACCTCGGGGAGCTGCTCGCCAGTCGCGGCTTCATCCTGGTCTCCGTGGATGAGAACTTTCTCAACGGGTCACCCATCGGCGGCATTCCCAAGGAGAACGATGCCCGGGCCTGGATCCTGCTCCAGCATCTCAAAGCCTGGCAACGCTGGAACCAGACCCTGGGAAACCCCTTCTACAAAAAGGTCGACATGGAAAACATCGCCCTGATCGGCCATTCCCGCGGCGGGGAGGCGGTGGGGATCGCCGGGGCCTTCAATAACCTTTCACATTACCCCGACGACGCCACCGTGGGCTTCGACTTCGGCTTCTCGATCAAGGCCCTGGTCGCCATCGCCCCCAGCGACGGGCAGTACAAGCCGGCGGACAAACCGGTTTCGCTCCAGAACGTCAACTACCTGGTCCTGCAAGGGGGCCACGACAGCGATGTCTCTCTCTTCTTGGGGGACCGCCAGTTCAACCGGGTCAGGTTTACCCACGCACAGGACTGGTTCAAAGCCAGTCTGTACATCTACCGCGCGAATCACGGCCAGTTCAATACCGTCTGGGGACGAACGGACTATTCGCCTCCAACCAGTTGGCTGCTGAACTTCAAGCCTCTGCTCGAGGGAGAAGAGCAGCGCCGCATCGCCAAGATCTATTTCTCTGCCTTCCTGGAGACCACTCTCCACGCTGACCCTCGATACCGACCTCTCTTCCGCAACCACCGGGTCATTCAGGCCTGGCTGCCGGAGACCATCTACGTCACTCGATACGAGGACTCGACCCTGCGGATTGTCAGCGACTACGAAGAAGACATCGACGTGACCACCACTACAGTGAGGGGTGGGAGCCAGCAGGCAGAGCAGTTGGCCGTCTGGCGCGAGCAGGATGTGAAGCTCCGCGGCGGGAGGCGGCGAGAAAACCATGCCGTCTATCTCGGCTGGCGCGCGGAAGGAGAACAGCTTGAGGGTCAGCCGGCTGAAGCACCCAGCTACGCCATCTCGCTTCCGCGCACGTTTGCCCGCGAGGCACAACTGGGCCCGGATAGCCTGCTCGTCTTCCAGCTGGCCGAGGCGAGTGAAAAACCCCCCGCACCGGATGAAGAGAACGCCAAGGAAGAGAAAGAAGAAGCCTCTGGCGGTGATGGCGAGGCGGAGAAAGGGGAAGCCGAAGAAGAAAAGCAACCCTTGGACTTTAGCGTCGAACTGGTGGCGGGGGATGGTTCCGTAGCCCGATTGCCCCTGGGTCGGTTTGCGCCGCTGCCGCCCGTGCTCAAGGTGCGCTTCACGAAATCGAGCCAGTTGGATGAGAAGCGCTACAAGAGTTCCACCGAGCCGGTTCTTCAGACCTTCGAGCTTCCGCTCTCCGCTTTCGTTGAAGCCAATGCTCGTTTCAACCCCGCGAATCTCCAGACCATTTGCTTCCGTTTCGATCGCACCCAGAAGGGAGTGATTATTCTGGACCAAGTCGGCTTTGCCCGGCAGCGCTCGATCCCCTAAGCCGCACCCGGAGAGAAGCCAGCGGGTCTCACCGGTAGGAAAACAAAGAGAGAAGAGAAGTTGGCGGGTGAGTCTGTAAGCCGGATTCT
>JBHHYS010000033.1:0-26533 GCA_046757645.1 Terriglobia bacterium
ACGTCGCCGACCCCTCGCACGGCACCGGGCGGCGCGACAAGGTGTGGCCGATGGGGCGGGCGGCGGTGGCCGCCGGTGCGGACGGCCTGCTGGTGGAAGTGCACACTCAGCCCGAGCAAGCACTGAGCGATGGGGCGCAGTCGCTTACCCGGAGCAGTTCGCGCAGTTGATGAACGAGCTGCGCATCATTGCTCCCGCCGTCCAACGGCGCATTGCCTGACCCATGCCTTTCCAGCGGATAGCGATTCTCGGTTGTGGACTGATTGGCGGGTCGCTGGGGCTGGGGTTGAAGAAGAACGGGTTTGCCGGGGATATTGTAGGGTGGGAGCGGGCCGAGATAGTTGAGAAAGCCCGCCGGCGGGGCGCGATTGACCAGGGAACCACAGAGCTGAGCGACGCGGTTGCGGAAGCCGACCTGATCTATCTGGCCACGCCGGTGGTGCTGATTCTGGAGTTGCTGCCGCAAGTGGCGAGGCATGCGAAGCCCGGGGCGCTGGTGACCGACGCCGGGAGCACGAAATTGCGAATCTGCCGCTTGGCGCGGGAGGTTTTGCTGAAGGAGGTAGGGTTTCTGGGCGGGCATCCGCTGGCGGGCAAGGAAGTGTCGGGGATTGAAAATGCTGACTCGGATTTGTTTGTGGGTGCGAAGTATGTAGTGATAGGAGAGGCGCAGGAAGCACAGAAGACAGAGGAAGCAAAGGAAAAAGCAGATCCCTCGCAGCCCTCCCTCGGCTCCGCTCGGGACAAGCTCGGGATGACAAATGGGGGCGCGAGCGAGGAGGCAGGAGAAAAAGCAGATTCCTCGCTGTCGCTCGGAATGACAGAGACGGTGGAGGAATTTCTGGGCTGGGTGCGCCGGTTGGGGGCGGAGCCGGTGGAGATGGACGCGGAGACGCACGACTGGGCGCTGGCGCTGGTGTCCCACCTACCCCAGTTGCTCTCCACGGCGCTGGCGAGCGCCGTCTGGGATGAGACCGATGAAGACGGCCTGCCGGTGGCGCTGGCCGCGGGCGGCTTTCGGGACATGACACGCCTGGCCGGCAGTCCCTACGAGATGTGGCGGGACATCTGCTTGACCAACAGCGAGAACCTCGGGCGGGCGCTCGGGCGGCTGGAGCAGAAGCTGGAGCGGCTGCGCACCCACCTGCGCTCGAAGGAATTGGCCGAAGAGTTTGAGAAGGCCCAGCAGCTAGCCAGATGGTTACGTGATGCTAGCCGTTAATTGGAACATTTGGGTCTCTGTTGTTTGCGATTTCCTCAATAGCCCTCTTGGGATAGCACTGGTGACGGTCGGCCTGGGCGGGATTTTTGCAGGTTGGCTGGCAGCGCGGTGGCAGCGCAAGGTTCTAACATTCCAACTGCAGTTGCGAGTCTTTGAAGAGTTAAGCAGTCAACTCGCTGATTGGATGAAGACAGTGTTCTTCGATAAGGAAGAAGAGAAACGGCAGCTAGATCATCGTGTGTTCATTACCGCGCAAGTAGTACGGGCATTGTTTGGGCAGAGCACATGGCAAGCGCTGAGCGACTTTCGGAATGCTGCAAGTTGTGGCAAGAAGGAAGGTGAGTCTGCAGCGGAGCTTTTCGATCGTGTTCAGCTTGCACAAAAGTACTTCAGACTAATGAAGGGCATGGCAGATGATATGGGTTTGAACCTTGCCAAGAGCAAGAAATCAGTTGGCTAATTGCTACGCGGAGGAAGCGCGATGAATAAAGTGGTGGCAAACGCCGACGTAGCGATCAAGAAGATCCTCGACGGGGCCACGATCATGATGGGCGGCTTCGGGCTGTGCGGGATTCCCGAGAACTTGATCGCAGCCGTGCGCCGCAAAGGGATCAAGAACCTGACGGTTATCTCCAACAACGCCGGGGTGGACGACTTCGGCATCGGGCTCTTGCTGCAAACCCGCCAGGTGAAGAAGATGATTGCTACCTACGTGGGAGAGAACAAGGTCTTCGAGCAGCAGGTGTTGAGCGGCGAGTTGGAAGTAGAGTTGAATCCCCAGGGGACGCTGGCCGAGCGGATGCGCGCCGGCGGAGCGGGCATCGGCGGCTTTTTCACCCCCACCGGCTACGGGACGGTGATTGCCGAAGGCAAGGAGACCCGGGAGATTGAGGGGAAGATGTGCGTGCTGGAGAAGCCGCTGCGGGCGCAGTATGCCTTTATCAAGGCGTGGAAGGGCGACCCCTGGGGGAACTTGATCTATCGCAAGACGGCGCGCAACTTTAACCCGGTGATGGCCACCGCCGCCGATTACGTGATCGCCGAGGTGGAGGAGCTGGTGGAGGTGGGGCAGCTTGAAGCTGACTTCGTCCACACGCCGGGGGTTTTCGTGGACGCCATTTTCCAGGGGATCAACTACGAGAAGCGCATCGAGCGGCGCACGGTGCGGTCGCGGGCGGCCTAGAGGGGGATAAGAAAAACGCGCCACAGAGGCACAAGGGGGCACAGAGAAACGCGGAAGAACACCCAGAAGACCAGCTAGCTCAGCCCAGCGGCCCCCGCCGCTGGGGGCACTATGAGAAGGCGAGATAAATCAGGGGACAGGGGTTGGCTGTTCATTACCGGCGCCACCTATCGTCGGCTGCCTCTTTTTCAGGTGCGGGAGTATTGTGGGATTTTTCTAGAGAACTTACGCTTCTATCGAAAAAAGTATGGGTTTGACGTGGCAGGGTATGTGCTGCTACCTGACCACTATCACTTGCTTCTAGCCATGCCCACAGAGGTGGCTTTGCCGGTCATGCTGAGAGATTTCAAGAGCGCCGTGGGGAAGCAGGTAGTCGAGGCGCTCAAGAAGAATGGACAGGAGCAGCTCTTGCGCGGTCTCTCTCTCCCGGGGGTGCCCCGCAGGCGCAAGGATGCGCGCTTTCGGGTCTTGCAGGCGGACAATTACATTAAGCGAGTGTTTACCGAAAAGTTTTTGCAGCAAAAACTCGACTACATTCACACAAACCCGGTGCGAGAAGGTTTGGTGCAGAAACCGCTGGAGTATCCGTACTCGAGCGCGAGGTGGTATGCCGGGAAGGAAGGGGAGCGCGCCCAGTGGCAGGGGCCACTGGGCTGAGCGGTAAGGCGTGGGCTACGAGAAAAGTAGCGAGTGGCGCACGGTGCGGTCGCGGGCGGCCTAGAGGGGAATAAGAAAAACGCGCCCCAGAGGCACAGGACGCGGAGATAAGCAGAGGGAAGAGCGATGGGAGTGAAGAGCGGACAGGAAGCACGGGAGCTGATTGCGCGGCGGGTGGCGCGGGAGCTGCGGGACGGCTACTACGTCAACCTGGGCATTGGGTTGCCCACCCTGGTGGGGAACTATATTCCCCGGGGCATGGACGTCATCCTGCAATCCGAGAACGGGCTGCTGGGGATCGGCCCGTGGCCCTACCACGGAGAAGAAGACCCGGACTTGATCAACGCCGGTAAGGAGACGGTGACGGAGATTCCCGGGGCGGCGTATTTTTCCAGCGCCGACTCCTTCGGGATGATTCGCGGGGGCCACCTCGACCTCTCCATCCTGGGCGCCTTGCAGGTGGACGAGAAAGGCAACTTGGCGAACTGGATGATTCCGGGGAAGATGGTGAAAGGGATGGGGGGCGCCATGGATCTGGTGGCGGGGGCCAAGCGAGTAATCATTGCCATGGAGCACACCGCGAAGGGAAAGCCGAAGATCCTGAAACAGTGCACGCTGCCACTGACCGGGGTGGGTGTGGTGAACACGATTGTGACGGAGCTGGCGGTGATCGAGGTGACGCCCGGCGGGTTGCGGCTCACCGAGGTGGCCCCGGGCGTCACACCGGAGGAGGTGCAGAAGGTAACCGAGCCCACGCTGAAGCGAGCACCGGATTTGAAGGAAATGAAGGTTTAGCTAGCCAAGGCGGGTGCAAAGCACCTCTTCCGGACAGCGCCCCGTCAAAGTCTGGGAACGAAGGCAAAGCTGGCATGCAGCTGAACTCGATAGTGATCGTGAGTTTGCTGGAGCCGAAGGAGCGCATCTGGGGGCAGTTGATTGCGCTTGACCCGGCGGGAATCACCCTGCGCGGCATTGACTTGAATTCATTCGACGACTTCATTCGTCAGGTGAGGAGCCCCGAGGAGGGGCAAGTGGGGCTGGCGACAATCTTCTATCCCATGCGGCGGGTGGAACGGATTGCCCTGGACGAACCCAAAGGAGAGATTCCTTCGCTTTCGCAAACCTTCGAGCGCCAGGTGGGATGTAGCCTGGTGGAGTATCTGGCGTTGCTGGGGGAGTAGCCGGAGAAGCCCAGCGACGATGGGGATTTCCTTTTGGGGCCTGCCGAGCCGAGTTCACGCTTGCTTCCCGGGGGAATAGGGTCGCAGCCTGCGTGCACGGCAGCGAGAGGTGAAGCGAGGACTTGCCCGGTGCTTCTCGGGGAGACCATAGTCGCGAGTGATTGTCTGCTGCGTGGTCAATCTGAGTCTTCTCTCCACTTGGGGTGCCGATGAGCCGTCAGGTTTTCACCCTGGCGAACCAACTCACGCTGTTGCGGCTGGCACTGATTCCTTTTTTTGTGCTGGCACTTCGCGGCGGGCAGTACGGCTGGGCGCTGGGGTTGTTGCTGGTCGCTGGGGTGAGCGACCTGCTCGACGGGCTGCTCGCCCGCTGGCTGAAGCAGCGGACCTCCTTGGGCGCCTACCTGGATCCCATCGCCGACAAGCTGTTGTTTTCCACCGCCTTTGTGGTGTTGGCCATCAAAGGCGAGGTGCCCTGGGCGCTGAGCATCCTGGTGCTGGGGCGCGACGTGCTCATCCTGGCCATCGCCCTGGTGATTATCATCGGTGCCGGCTTTCGGCCCTTTGCTCCCAGCGTCTACGGAAAGGCCTGCACGGCGACGCAAGCAGTGACGCTGTTCGTGGTGGTTGTGTTCGCCCTGGAGCCGCACCCCGCGCTGCTGACCGCCAAGCAGGCGTTGTTGTGGCTGACCGGGGCGCTGACGGTGCTTTCCGGGATGCACTACGCCTATCGCACCGGCACCGTGCTGCCCGAGATCCCTCCGAAGCCCTGAGCGCGCTGAGGGAATGTTTGACTTGGCGCGCGTCGCCCGACTACTATGACGAGTGACGCGATTTGATTCTCCCTCCGTTGCGGGGGCCTAAGGGGAGTGGACAAGACGGCGCGACGGCGACCGGAGGGAGGCCCCAATCCTCAATGTCCGATTTTTATCAAACTGGCGTAGTAGCCACGCTGCACCGGCTGGGGCAGCGGCGCATCGACGAGATCGAGGACGAGCTGGTGCGCTTTTCCCGCTACGTGCCCATGGCCGTGGTTTTGCCGGCGCTGTACGCGGAGTTCAGCACCCCGGCGATGGCCGGCATCCTCAAGGAACTCGCCAAGATTCCCTACCTGGCGCAAATCGTGCTCTCGCTCGGCGATGCCAGCCGCGAGCAGTTTGCCGATGCCAAGGAGCGGTTGAGCGGCGTGCACAAGAACGCGCGGGTGATCTGGAACGATGGGGAGCGGGTGCAGGGGACGTTTCGCCTGCTCGAAGAAAACGACCTCTCGGCGGGGCCGGCGGGCAAGGGGCGGGCGTGCTGGATCGCTTACGGGTACGTGTTGGCCTGCGGGCAGGCGAAAGTGATCGGGCTGCACGACTGTGACATTGTCAACTACAACCGGGAATTATTGGCGCGGCTGCTGCATCCGGTGGCGAATCCCACCGTGGACTTCGAGTTCTGCAAAGGGTTCTATGCGCGTTACACCTCGAAGCTGCATGGGCGGGTGACGCGGCTGTTCATCACCCCGTTTGTGCGCACCCTGCAACAGATTTTCGGCTATTTGCCTTCCCTGGTCTATCTGGACAGCTTCCGCTACCCGCTGGCGGGCGAATTTTCCATGCACACGCAGTTGGCGCGGGTGAATCGCATCCCGGGCGACTGGGGCTTGGAAGTGGGGGTGTTGGCCGAGGTCTATCGGAACTGCGCGCTGAAACGCATCTGTCAGGTGGACCTGACTGACAACTACGAGCACAAACACCAGTTCCTCTCCGGCGACGACCCGCAGAAAGGCTTGATGCGGATGACGGTGGACATCGCCAAGGCGATGTACCGCATGCTGGCCGCGGAAGGGGCGGTGTTCGGCGAAGGAACCTTCCGCACCATCCAGAACAAGTACGTGCGCACCGCGGAAGACACCATCACCCGCTACCACGCCGACGCCATGATTAACGGGCTGGAGTTTGACCGGCACGAGGAGGAGGTGGCGGTGCAGGCCTTCGCGCAGGCGATTTTGCTGGCCGCCGAGGACTACATGAGGGGCCCGCTGGGAGCTCCGCTGATCCCCAACTGGAACCGGGTGCTGGCGGCGCTTCCGGATTTCTTCGGCCAGCTCGAACTGGCGGTGGAAGAGGACAACGCCTAGCGTCGGACTATGCCCGAAGGGGAAATACTGACAGCGGAGGTGCAGCAGGCGATCGCCAAGCTGGGGGAGGTCGACATCGTGATCGGGATCCCCAGCTACAACAATGCGCGCACCATCGGCCATGTGGTACGGGCGGTGAGTGCTGGGGTGGCTAAGCATTTTTCTGACCTGCGGGCGGTGATCATCAACTCCGACGGGGGTTCGAGCGACGGGACGCCACAAGCGGTGCTGCAAGCCCAGGTGGAATCGGAGAAGTTGCTGCTGGTGCGCCACCCGCTCCACCCCGTTCACCGCATCAGCACCCCCCACCATGGTCTGCCGGGCAAGGGCCGGGCCTTCCGCACCGTCTTCCGCGCCGCGCAGCGGTTGAAGGCGCGGGCGTGTGCCGTGGTGGATTCGGACCTGCGGAGCATCACCCCGGACTGGGTGGACCTGCTGCTGCGGCCGGTGCTGCAAAACAATTTCGACTACGTGGCCCCCTACTATCGCCGCCACAAGTACGACGGGACCATCACCAACAGCATCGTCTATCCGCTGACGCGGGCGCTCTACGGCATCCGGGTGCGGCAGCCCATCGGCGGCGAGTTCGGACTCTCGGCGAAACTGATTGAGCGGTTGCTGAGTAAAGAGGTGTGGGAGACCGACATCGCTCGCTACGGGGTGGACATCTGGATGACTACCACGGCGCTGGCTGAAGGCTTGCCAGTCTGCCAGGTCTTCCTGGGAGCGAAGATCCACGACCCCAAGGATCCGGGCGCCGACCTGGCCAACATGCTGGTGCAGGTGGTGGGTTCGCTGTTCCGGCTGATGGAAGAGCACGAGAAGCGCTGGAAGAGCGTGCAGGGATCGGTGCCGGTGCCGCTCTTCGGCTTTCCTCACACGGTGGGCGTGGAAGCGGTGCGGGTGAACCCGGAAGGGATGGCGAGTGCGTTCCAGCAAGGCTGCCGGGACCTGGCCCCCGTCTACACCTCCTTCTTGGGGGGCGAGCTGCAGGAAGAGTTGAAGCGGCTGGCCAACGGCACGCCGGCCGAGTTGCGTATGGAGGATTCTCTTTGGGTGGAGTTGGTCTATGAGTTTGCCGCGGCTTTCCACAAGCGGAAGCTGGACAGCAAGCATCTGATGCACTCGCTCACCCCGCTCTACCTTGGTTGGCTGGCCTCATTTGTTCGGCGCACGCAGGCGGCGAGTGGCGACGATACCGAGCAGGAGATCGAGCGGCTCTGCCGCACCTACGAGCAGTTGAAGCCACGCTTGGTGGAGCGCTGGGAGGCGAAGTGAAGAAGGGGGAGCGATGAGTGAATTCTGGCAGGTTGTGGTGGTGGCACCGCTGAAGCAACTCTGGGAGCAGGTGGTGGGTTATTTACCCCAAGTTTCGGCGGCGGTGGCGGTTTTGATTGTGGGGTTGCTGGGAGCTTGGCTGGCTAAGCAGATCGTGTACCGCAGTTTGCGGGTATTGCGCTTCGACCAGTTGGCGGAGCGGATGGGACTGGCGGCGCTGATCGACCGGGTGGGACTCTATCGCGGCAGCTCCCACGTAATCGGCCAACTGGTGCAGGGCTTGCTCCTGCTGGTAACCTTGCTGCTGGCCTTGAACGCGCTGGGGCCGGCGGGCAGCGACTTGGTGCTGCGCTTCTTCGTCTACCTGCCGAAGCTGCTCACCGCGGCGCTCATCCTGGTGGTGGGCGGCCTGGCGGCGGCCTTCTTCAGCCGGGGAACGCTGATCGCGGCGGTGAACGCTCGGCTGGTGAGCGCCCGCTTGTTGGCCGGGGCGGTGCGGGTGTTCATCTGGCTCCTGGCGGTGATTGTTACGCTGGAGCATCTCGGCATTGGCCGCACCACGCTGGCGATCACCTTCGGGGTGGTGTTTGGCGGGATCGTCACCGGCCTGGCGATTGCCTTTGGCCTGGCGGGGAGAGACTTCGCCAAGCTGGCCCTGGACTCGCTGCTCAAGCGGGGGGCGCGGGAGGAAAGGGAGCCGGGCGTGCGGCATTTGTAGGAAGTCAACCGGTGAAAGCCTGAACGGGTGAAAGAATCGTGCGTCGCTTGAGTGTCTTCACCGACCTGGACGGCACGCTGCTCGACCACAATACCTATCGGTGGGAGGCGGCCCAACCGGCGCTGCGCCGCTTGCGGGCTCGGGGGATTCCCGTGGTGCTCTGCACCAGCAAGACCCGGGCGGAAGTGCTGCCGTTGCAGGAGGCGTTGGGGCTGCGCCATCCCTTTGTGTCCGAAAACGGCGGCGCCGTCTATGTTCCCCGCAACTACTTTCCCTTTGCTTTGCCCACCGCGCGGGTGGAGGCAGGTTTCCAGGTGCTGGAGCTGGGGCAGCACTACCAGAAGCTGGTGCGAGCGCTCGACGAAGCCGCCAAAACCAGCGGGGTCGAGGTGCGCGGCTTCAACCGGATGACGGACAAAGAGGTGGCCCAACTCTGCCGACTCACTCGCAGCGCCGCCCGACTCGCCCGCCGGCGGGAGTACGACGAGCCGTTCTTGTTGGTGAAAGGAACGCCCCGGCAGAAGGAGCGATTCTTCCGTTGGCTGCAGCAGCGGGGCTTGCGCTGGCGGCAGGGCGGGCGCTTCTATCATTTAATGGGTGATAACGACAAAGGGGTGGCGGTGGCGCGGCTGATCGAGCTCTACCGCCAACAGTACGGCGAAATCCGCAGCGCGGGACTGGGCGACAGTCCCAACGACCTCGATTTTCTGGCGGTGGTGGACTGGGCGGTGCTGGTGGCGCGGCCGGATGGGAGCCACGATGCGGAGGTACGCGCCAAGGTGCCCGGAATCCGCCTGGCGGCGGGCGTCGGCCCCAAGGGCTGGAACGATGCCGTGCTGGAGATGTTGGACCAACAATCCTAGAGCGGTGCCAACTTCAGTTTCTCTTTCCACTCAGGCCGCCGCGGCTCTGGCCGTCTGGGCCGCGGCCGGGTATAATAGAACTCCGAGCTAGAGTTCAAAGCGCACATTGTTGCTTGAGCACGAGGGGGGATGAGCGCGCGTACTTTGTATGAAAAAATCTGGGATGCCCACGTGGTGTACGAAGCCCCCGGCCAGCCGTCCCTGATTTACATTGACCGTCACCTGATCCACGAAGGTACCTCGCCCCAGGCCTTTGCCGGCTTGAAGCAGGCGGGCCGGAAGGTGTGGCGCCCCGATTTGACCTTTGCGGTGATGGACCACTCGGTGCCCACCAAGGACCGCCACCTGCCCATCCTGGACACCACGGCGGCGGCCCAGTTCGACGCTCTGGCGCGGAACTGCCAGGAGACCGGGGTGCGCCTGTTCGATTTGCACAGCCGGAACCAGGGGATTGTGCATGTGATCGGGCCGGAGTTGGGCATTACCCAGCCCGGGCAGACCCTGGTGTGCGGCGACAGCCACACCTCCACGCACGGCGCTTTCGGGACCCTGGCGTTCGGTATCGGCACCAGCGAAGTCGAACACGTCCTGGCCACCCAGTGTCTGCTGCAGTTCAAGTCCAAGACCCTGCTGGTGCTGGCGCAAGGGAAGCGGCCGCCGGGCATCACCGCGAAAGACCTCATCCTGGCCATTATCGGGAAGATCGGCGTGGCCGGCGGCACCGGTCACGTCATCGAGTATGCCGGCGAGGCCATCCGCAGCCTGAGCATGGAAGGGCGGATGACGGTGTGCAATATGAGCATTGAGGCGGGCGCCCGCGCCGGGATGGTGGGCCCGGACGATACCACCTTTGCTTACCTCGAGGGCCGCCCCTGCGTCCCCCGCGGAAAAGAGTTCCAGGAAGCGGTGGAAGAGTGGAAATCCCTGGCGAGCGATCCCGGCGGGGTCTATGACCGCCGGGTCGAGCTGAATACCGAGGAGATTGCCCCGCAGGTGACCTGGGGCACGAACCCGGGGATGGTGACCGATGTGACCGGGCGCGTGCCCGGTCTCTCCTCCTTCCCCGATCCCGTGGAACGCGAGGCGGCGGAACGGGCCCTCGAATATATGGCGCTTGAGCCGGGAACGCGGATGGCGGAGATTCCCCTCGACCGCGTATTCATCGGCTCCTGCACGAACGCACGCATTGAAGATCTGCGCGCCGCGGCGCACGTGGTAGCGGGCAAGAAGGTGGCTCGCACGCTGAAACAAGC
Organism: Terriglobia bacterium; assembly: GCA_046757645.1. Taxonomy (GTDB): domain Bacteria; phylum Acidobacteriota; class Terriglobia; order Acidiferrales; family 2-02-FULL-67-57; genus JBHHYS01. The sequence goes on from JBHHYS010000033.1 coordinate 10,481, forward strand.
CCTGGTAGTCCCTGGCTCTCGGGTGGTGAAGGCCCAGGCGGAAAAGGAAGGGCTCGATAAGATCTTTCTCGACGCCGGCTTTGAGTGGCGGGATTCGGGTTGCAGCATGTGCATCGGGATGAATTCCGACGTACTCCCCAGCGGGGAGCGCTGCGCCAGCACCTCGAACCGCAATTTTGAAGGCCGCCAGGGCAAAGGAGGCCGGACGCACCTGGTGAGCCCGCTGATGGCTGCGGCGGCCGCGATTGAAGGCCACTTTGTTGATATCCGCAACTGGGACGTGGGCGGGGTCGAGGAGATTTGAAACCGCGGATGCACACCGATACACGGATTTATGTAGATTTATGTAAAGGTTCAGCCCAGCGGCTTCCGCCGCCGGGGCCCTTCGTGGACACCCGCAAGGGGGGCGAGATGGGGTTCAGTAGGCGGGCCGTCGAAAGGTTTTGTCGGATAAGGGGCAGAGAGGAATGTCGGCCCCACCGAGGTGAATGCTTGCGAGCCACGGGCAGAAGCCCGCGGGCTGAACTGACGGTTAGCTAGGATGCAGCCGTTTTCGAAACACACCGGTTTGGCGGCGCCGCTCGATCGGGTGAATGTGGACACCGATCAGATAGTGCCCAAGCAGTTCTGCAAGCTGCTGACGCGGGAAGGTTACGGGCGCATGCTTTTCTATGACTGGCGGTATGGGGACGACGAGGTGCCCAACCCCGATTTTGTGCTCAACTGGCCGCGCTACCGGGGCGCTTCCATCCTTCTGGCGCGGGCCAATTTCGGTTGCGGCTCGAGCCGCGAGCATGCGGCCTGGGCGGTGCGGGACTACGGCTTTCGGGTGATCCTCGCCCCGAGTTTTGCCGACATTTTTTACAACAACTGCTTCAAGAACGGCGTCCTGCCGGTCACGCTTCCCGATCCCCAGGTGGATGCTCTCTTCCAGCGCACCGAGCAGAACCCGGGCTATCGGCTGCGGGTGGACCTTGAGCAGCAGTCCATCACCGACGAGCTGGGTCTGCGGCTGGCCTTCAGCATCGATCCCTTCCGCAAGGGGACCTTACTGAAGGGCCTGGACGAAATCGGCCTGACGCTCGAGCACCTAGAGAAGATCGCCGCCTACGAGAAAACCCACCGGCCCAAAGCGGTGGTGTACGACCCCGCGGCGGTGGACGTGAAGTTCTTCACCCCCGGGAAGTAGGTTACTGTCTAATCCAGTTTGCTCAGCCCAGCGGCTCCTGCCGCTGGGGTCGACTCCCCCCTTCGACACGAGCCCAGGGCTCAGGGTTCACGAGCCGCGGGCGGGCGGGAGGTGGAGGAGAACCATGGCCAGGCTCCAGAGAATCACCGCCGCCGAGCCCCAGGCCATCAGTTGAACCCCCAAACGAGCCGCCGCGGTGGCCGGGCGGCGGTCGCTCACCAGCCGACCCAGGGCCAGCCCGGTGACCAAGCCGCCCACGTGGGCCGAGTTGTCGATCCCGGGCAAGAGTCCCAGGAAGAGGATAAACACCGCCCAGCGGATCAGCGAGGCCCGGTATTCACTGGCAAAGCCTGACTGCTGGCTGATGTAGGAGATGAGGATGCCGATGAGCCCCATGAGAGCCCCGGAGCTCCCCACGCTGAATCCGCTCCGCCCGTGCCACCACAGACTGACGACGAAACCCGCTACCCCGGTGACCAGGTAAAGAAACAAGAACCGTCGGGAGCCAAACAGCTCCTCCACTTGCGCGCCCACTTGCCAGAGCACGAAGGCGTTGAAGCCAAAGTGAAGGATACCCCCATGCAGAAACACAGGCATCACCAGACGCCAGTACTCCTGCGCGTAGAGGATGCGCCAACCCTCCATCGCCCCCAGCCGCCGCAACACGTTGGGGTCCATCCCGCCGAACAGGCCCGGGGTCGCGCTGCCCCCGCGCATGCTCAGCATCCAGGCAACCGCAAAGAACAGCAGGTTGGCAAAGAGCAGGGCGTAGGTGACCGGGTTCTCGTCGGGGATCACCGCCAGAGCCACTCGCTTGAAGGCGGACAGGGAAAGCGCCGATTGGCTGGCGCCGCAGTGGGAACAGCTCTTTTCCAACGCACCCACTAGGCGCCCACAGGAAAAGCAGACCCGGGGTTTGGGTTGGCGGCGAAAGAGGGAGTCGAAGACCCCCTGAAGGCGCTCGCGGTAACGCTCCAGCTTCCAGCGAAGTCGCGGTGAGAGCATCTTAGCCCGGCGTTTGCTTGCCAGAGGCGCAAACGACTCTTATAATACACGAAAAATTCGCCCTTGCGGGTGGGGGAGCTGACCATGCCAAAAAAAAGAAGACCGCGGTTGACGATGCGATTCGAACGCGCCGGGCGCCGCCTGGAAAAAGAGCTGAATCGGATGATTCGTTTGCTCGACAAAGAGGTGCGGCCCACCGCCCAGAAGCAGTCGGTGCGGCTGTTGCGGCGCGCCGCGCGCACACTGGACAGGCTGGCGCGAACACTTGAGCACTCCCGGGCCCAAACCCGGCGCCGGAAGAAGCGAAGCCGGTGAGCTGGGCGGTGCAATCCGGAACGCCTGGCGGCTTTCGGCTCGCGCATCGCCTGGCGCTGGCCGGTCTGCTGCTGAGCTTGGTGGCAGGGATTGGCGGCTGCCGGCGCAAGCCAAAAGCCGCGGCACCCCCACCGCTGCCGCCGACGGTGGGCGAGCCGGAAATCGGCGTGGCCTCCTGGTACGGCGAGCCCTACCACGGCCGGGCGACAGCCAGCGGCGAGGTCTACGATATGAATGGCTTCACCGCCGCCCACCGCACCTTGCCCTTCCAAACCTGGGTGCGGATCACCAATCTCGAAAACCATCGCTTCACCAGCGTGCGCATCAACGACCGCGGGCCCTTCATCGAAGGGCGCATCATTGACCTCTCCCGCGGCGCCGCCGCAGCGATTGAAATGCTCGGGGCCGGGACGGCGCTGGTGCGGTTGGAGGTGGTGCAGCGCCCCACAAATGAGCCCGGGGGGAGGCCGGCGCGCTATTCGGTGCAAGTGGGCGCCTTCCTGGTGGAAGAGAATGCCTTGCGCTTGCAAGCCCGCTTGGTGGAGCGCTTTGGCGACGTTTTCATCCAGACCTACGAGGCCCCCGACGGGCTCTACTATCGCGTGCGCGTCGGCCGCAGCGGGACGCTGAGCGACGCTCTGGCGCTGGCCGATGAGCTGCGCCGCCAGCCCGAAATCACCGCAGTCTTTGTCGTGCGGCTGGACTGAAGACTAGAAGACAGAAAACAGAAAACAGAGACACCGATGAGCAAGGATTGCCTGTTCTGCCGCATCATCAATCGGGAGCTCCCGGCGAAGATGGTCCACGAAGACGACGAGTTCATCGCTTTCAACGACATCAACCCGCAAGCCCCCACCCACATCCTGGTGGTGCCGCGCCGGCACATCGCCGGGCTGAACGACGCCACTCCCGAAGACGCCGCCTTGCTCGGCCGCTTGTACTTGCTGGCCGCGCAACTCGCCCAGCAGCGGGGCATCGCCGAGAGCGGCTACCGCACCGTACTGAACACCGGGCGCGGCGCCGGACAATCAATTTTTCACCTCCACCTTCATCTGCTCGGTGGGCGCGGGATGCGCTGGCCCCCCGGCTAGCCAAGACCCTTCCTAAGCGGCCTCATGGCTCAAAGCTTCTTGCGCCGCTTTCTGAATTTTCTTAGGAAGAAAACAGGGAGGGCAGAGTAGAAGCGTAGAAAGAGCTCTTGGTATGTTCTGTAACGGAGAGTAAGAGCATGGGAGAGATCGGATGGAATCGAGGCTGTTCTTCTGGCTGCTGCTGCCGTGGGAACATACTCGAATAACATGAAGGGTCTCCTAAGGGCGAACGCGATACCGGCTTCGATGTAGACGTTCGGCCTGCCGCCAGTGGCCCTGCTGTCAAACAGACAGAAATCTGCCTTCCTGATACGCTTCACTATGTCCTCGAAAATCTGTACACTCGCGGGGTCTTTCCCAGACCAGTCCAGACGGATATTGTAGGGTTCCAAGACGTGCCGCAAGTTCCAGCGGAGAGTCCTGGTGACACTTGGAATGAACCGATGCCCAACAAAGCAAGTTCTCCGTCGACGTCTTGGTTTGCCGGTTGGCGTTACCTCGATGTGATAGAAATGGCGACCGCTTGTTTCCCGGAGGGGCTTCAGTCGCAAGCGCAATCTGTATCGTGCCAAGGTGGCATTCCCACGCGAGAACAATTCAGTGGCACAGCGTTTTCCTTCCGGACCGTTGCAAATCTCGTTGATCGCATCCCTACGCTTGGAATCAATGGCACCGTACAGGAAGAGGTTCTCAGCCCATTCGCGCAGATAACGTCGAAAGAAGCCAAGCTCCTTTGGGGTCATCAAATGCTCGAATGATCTTACAGACGAGAGTAGAGGTCGGCGAGAGTCTTGAAACCGTCATCTCGCCTGGCGACGATGGCGTCCTTGCAAGCCTTGGAGACACGGAACCGCACTACGGCCTTGGCCGGAATCTTGATTGGCTCGCCGACTTGGGGGTTGCGGCCCATGCGCGCCTTACGGTTGGCCTTGCGCAGTTTACCGATTCCGGGAACGACAAAAGCGCCCTTGCTCTTAGTTTCCCGCACGGCCGTGTTCACTAACTCGTCCAGGACAATCCGTGCCGCCTCGCGGGGAACTTCCGCTTCTTTGGCGAGGTGCCGTATCAACTGACTCTTCGTCATTGCTTTTGCCATTGGAACCACTCCACCCCGCTAGTCTACGCTTGAGGACGTGTTATGTCAATCGGGGTTTCTTGGACCAACCGTCTTGGTGTCCTCGTCCAAGATCGCCCTCGTCGGCATGCTTACGGTTGTGCGTCGACGCCAGCCCATGGATGCTTGGCTACTCGACAAGAGAGAGCACGGTGAGGTGGGGGTCGAGCAGGAGATTGTCGGGCTTGGAGGCAACCGGGAAACGAAATTCCGTCTCCTTGTCCGTCACCACCACGGTGCCGAGGCGGGTGAGCTGGGTGCCGACCTTCGCATAGACGGGCAGCCGCATGATGAAGAGATTCGATACACCCGATTGTTTGATGGTGCCTTCCACCCGCCAGCCTTTCTTCCGGTTGCCGCGACCCCTCGATCCCGATTGCATCGGGACTCGGGGCAAGCCCTCGACTCCGCTCGGGTCGCCCTGAGCGTAAGTCGAAGGGCGCACTTGCCAGTCGAGCTGATAGCGGGGAATGCCGGTGCCGTAGACCCACTGCTCGAAGAACCAGTCGAGGCGCCCGCTGTCTTCCAGGTCGGCGTAAGCGGGCAGGGCGGATTCGAACTGCCGCTGGAAATCCGCGGTGGTGAGCGGCTGCTCGCCCCCCCGGGCGAGTTGGCGCAGCCCGCTGAGGAAGAGGGCGTCGGAGGCGGTCTCCGGGTCGCGCAGCAACTCCCGCAACATATGCAGCACCCAAGGACCTTTGCTGTAAATGAGCGACGCGGAGCCGCCGGGGCTGCGCGAGGAATCGAGCCGCGGCCCCAGGGTGAGGGCGCCGGTGGCCTCGATGGGGTTTCCCCCGTCGTCCTCTTGCAGCAGATCGCGGCGATAGCGCTCCAACCACTTCTGCACCAAGCCCGGCCCGCCGGGCTGTTGTTCCAGGGCGAGCAGAGCCGAGTAGGCCGCCAGACCTTCCGCCAGCCATTGGTCGCGATAATCCGGCAGGCGCACCCAGTTCCCCCACCACTGGTGGGCGGCTTCATGGAGGGGAGTGAGTTCGGAGAAGTGTTCCCGGGCACGCTCGCTCAAGCCCATGCGCGCCTGATCCACCGGGGGCAGAAAGCTGAAGGTGGAAAGGTAGATCAGGCCGGGGAAGCCCTGGCCAAAGCGCCCCGGGACTTGGGAGACTTTGAGCTCGGAATAGGGAATCGGCCCGAAGAGTTCGGTGAAGTAAGCCAAGGCGTTGGCCACGTCATTGCCCACGCGTTCCAGTCGCCGGCTGGGCGCCAGTGGCGGCATGTGCACGGGTGGCGCCACCAAGGTTCGGTCCCGGCCCCAGGGATCCCGCCTCAGGGGCGAGGTGGACGGGGCCGCCCTCCGTCGGCGCGCCGCCCGGGCCAACGCCGGCTCGAGTTGGCGGTTGGCGTAGACGGTGACTCGCAGGCCGTTGCGCTCCACCGTCTGGCTTTCATAGAGCCCCAGGTTGAACCCCGCCACCGGGAGCGGTACCTCGGTCACCCAGAGGCTCTCTTTCGTCTCGCCTTCTTCGCGGGTGGAGCGCCGGGTGCCGGTGGCCACCAGCTCGAGCCCGCGTGGATAGCGGAAGCGCAGCTCGTAGTCGGCCAGCACCCCCGATTCCAGCGTGGGATACCAGGTGGCGCGCGCCCCCACGTAGAGCACGCCGCCGCCCACCTCGGAAATGAATCGCCCCCGGTAGCGGACGCGCAGCCGGCGCTGCGTCACCGGTGCCGCCGGGGCGGGTGGCAGGACCACCAGCACTAGGTCGCTGCCCCGGTAGCGCGCCTCTTCGGCGGTCAGGGTGACATTATGGAAAAACTCCAGCGGGCGGCGAGTCTCCCCGTTGACCGAGCGCACGACTTCTGTAACCTCCTCGACCCGCAACAAGCGGGAGAGTTGGAAGGGGAGGACGCGTTGCCCCGGGTCGGTCAGCTCGAGCCTCACCGTGCACACCGCCTGGAGTTCGTGCTCCGGGGTGATGGTGGCTGCGATGCGGTACGCCGGCGCGCGTGCCCTCGGGCGCCGGCCCGAGGGGTTGCGGCGGGCAAACGAGCACCACACATCGTAATAGCGGCGGCCGGCTTTCCAGCGTATTTGCCCCACCAGGACTTGTTCGGGGCGACGCTCGTCCACGACGATGTCGAAACTGCCCAGGCGCTGCCCGCTGATGGCGCCGTAGAAATAGGGCACCGGGGCTGAGTCCAGCAAATCGAGGAGGATCCGCAAGGCGTGCGCCTGGTTCAGCGGCCCCAGCAGCGGTTGCCAGCGCTTGAGCAGTGCCGGCGCGTGCACCCGCTGGCCTCCCCCCGCCCGCAACTGGCTGCGCAGCTCACCCGCCGTGTTGTCGGTGAAACGAAAGTAGGCGCTGGCGAATGACTCGGTGAGGACGGGCGAGCCGGTGAATTTGACCAGTTGGTGCGCCTCGACCCGGTCGGGCGGCAGCACCAGTACCTCGCCGGTGCCTTCGAACACGGCGCCGGTGACCCGCCCGGCCACCGGCTGCAAGAACACCAGGGTGCCGTGGCGCAGGTGCACGCGGATGGCGTCGCGCCGCAGATAGAGGTCTACTACCTTGTAGCTGTGGGGCGCGTCCAACCCCACTTGCTCGAGCTCTTTCAGCAAGGGCTGCGCGACAGGCGCCGCCGGCTCCTGCGCGCACGCACTCGCTGCCCACAACATCGTCAGCGCTGCAACCCGGAGAAAACTTTTCACGGCTTCGACTCTAGTGCCGTTCCCACTTGTTACCCTCATCACCAGCACTTTCATTTTATCCTAATTCTGGTGCGGCCGGCGCTGTCGGGACTCCTTGTAGATCCGATTCGGCCGTGTCCGTTCGAAGGGCACTCGACCCCCGGGCGCAAGCGGGGTTGCGGTCGGCCGCCTCCACGAACCTGCCCGGAGGAACTCGCTGCTCTCTGCTAGAATCTAGGATGCAGGTGCGAACGGAGGCGTTCGAGGTCGAGCGGTGATTTTTCGTCTCCTTTTCAGGCTGGGGCTGGTCCCGCTGCTAGCGGGACTCGCGACGCTGGCGGCGACCGCCGACGCCATTGTGCTCAAGAACGGCCGCCGCATCGAAGCCGGGGCAGTGGAAGAGCGCGATGACTGGGTGTACTACGAAACCCCCGCCGGCCGCATAGGCATTCCGCGGCGGCTGGTGGAGCGCATTGAGCGCAGCGACGCCCAGCCGAAGTGGGCGTCACCGCAGCGGCCCGGGTCCGTTCGCTGGCCCGCCGCCGAGTTGCCCGCCCGCAACGACGCCGATGTCCTCCGCGTGGTTGAAGCCGGTGAGCTCGACCTCGCCTTGCTGACCAAGCTGGAAAGCGCAGCCCGGCGCAGCGGCTCCCAGCCAGCCCGGCGGCGGGCGGCGGCGGCCCACGCCGTCGCAGCGCAGTTTCTGGCCGCGCAGGGCGACGCCGCCGGCGCGGCCGATAGCCTGCGCCGCGCCCTGGAATTCGCCCCGAACCACCCCCGGCTGCTGCTGAACCTGGCGACGCTTGAGGTCGAACAGCAGCGCTACGCGGCTGCCCTCGTGCACTTGCGCCCTCTGCTCACCCAGAAGGAGTTCGCCTTTGAGGCCTATCGTCTCCAGGGTTGGATCTACTACCAAAGGGAAGAGATGCAACGCGCCATTGCTGCTTGGAAGCGAGCCCTGGCCAAGCGCCCCGACCCGGAACTCGAAGCCCGGCTGGCGCAGGCAGAAACAGAGGCGCGGGCGGCAGAGCGATACCGGCAGCGCGCCAGCGGGCGCTTCGTCCTCCGCTATCCCGCAGGCGAACTGGCTGCCCCCCGGCTGGCCGCCAGCATCCTGGGGGCGCTCGACTCGATGCACGCCGACATGGCCAACGCCTTCGACGTTTTCCCCCGCGCCCCCATCGTCGTCTTGCTCTACCCGAACCAGACCTTCTACGACATCACCGGGCTGCCGCCGTGGGTGCACGCTGTGTACGACGGCAAAATTCGCCTGCCCATCCGAGGCATGGTCTCACTGACGCTGGGTCTCAAGCAGGTGCTCCGCCACGAACTGGCGCACGCCTTCGTCTTCATCAAGTCTGCCGGCCGCGCTCCCCGCTGGCTGCAGGAAGGCTTGGCGCAGTGGCACGCCGGGCAACGTCCCGCGGCGAGTCGGCAGAGCTTCCGGCGGCTCTTCGAGCCGCGCGACGGGTCCGCCCTGGCGGGCATCGCAGCCGCCTTCGCCGGCGACCCCGCGCAGGTAACCGGCGCCTATGCAGCCTCCTGGTTGGTGGTGGATACTTTATTCAGGCGCTACGGCCGCGGCGATATGGAAAGGTTTCTCGAAGCGCTGGCCGGCGGGGCCAGGGTCGAGCAAGGCCTTCGCCGCGCCTTCCGGCTCACCTTCGTGGACCTCGACCGCGCCGTCTACGATGCTCTCCGCTGAGTCGCACCCGAATTGGTGGAGCAGACATTCTTATCTGCTCAAGGGCAGGCAGGAATGCCTGCCCCGCCCCAGCTCTCACGGCCCTCGCCTCTGAGGGTTGGCTTTCAAACTGTCAGCAGCAGGGCCGCCAGCAGCGCGGCGCGCTCCGGCATCCGCCGCACCAGCACGAATTCGCCGGGGGAGTGCGCGCCTCCGCCCACACCGCCCAAGCCATCGAGCGTGGGCACGCCCAGCGCGGAGGTAAAGTTGCCATCTGAGGCCCCGCCGGTGGCAGCCTCTTCGAGGTCAATGCCGAGGGCGCGGGCCAGCCGCTGGGCGTGACGAAACAGGCGCACGCCGTCGGCGCTGCGTTCCATCGGCGGGCGGTTGACGCTGCCGCGCACTTCGAGGCGCGCGCGGCGATTGACGGCTTTGAGCCCGCGCAGCCGCCGCTCGATCCAGGGCCCGTCGGCGCGCCGGGCGATGCGCACGTCAATACGCGCCCGGGCGCGCTCGGCCACCACGTTGCAGCGCGTGCCCCCTTCGATCACCCCCACGTTCACGCTCAGCCCGCGGCCGGGCCGGGCCAGGCGCTTCAGGCGCACAATCTGCGCCGCCAGCTCCTCGGTGGCGCTCACCCCTTTTTCGGGCTCAATGCCGGCGTGTGCCGCGCGCCCTTTTACCACCAGTTCGAATTCCCCCACGCCTTTGCGCGCCGTCTTCAGGGCGCCGCGAAGTCCGCTCGCCGGCTCAAGCACCAGCACCGCCCGGCTGCGGCGGGCTTCGCGCTCCACCACCGCCCGGCCCACCGTGCTCCCCACCTCTTCGTCGCTGGTGAAGAGGAAGACGACCTTCGCTGACGGCTCCTTGTTGGTAGGGCAGACATTCCTGTCTGCCCGGGCAGGCAAGAATACCTGCCCCCCGAGCCGCAGTGCCCGCAGGGCTTCGACAGCAAAGAGCGCCTGCACCAAGCCGCTTTTCATATCCACGCTCCCCGGCCCGTAGGCACGTCCACCGCGCACTCGGAAGGGCATACGCTTGAGGGTGCCTGCTTCGTACACCGTATCCAGGTGGCCGAGCACCAGGAGTTGGCCCTGGGGGCGACCCCGGCCCAGGAAAATCTCCGCGCGCAGGAGCGCCCCACCACTGCGGGACCCCAACAAGCGCACCCGCGCGCCTCGCCGGCGCCACTCACCAGCAAGCAGGCGAGCCAGGCGATCGAGCCCCGCCTTGTCGGTGCTGGGGGATTCCTGGCAGACCAGCCTCTCCAGCAACTTCAGCATCGCCTTGGGCTTCTCCGGGCGGCGCAGGTAGCGGTAGAGTGAGGGTAGAAGGGAAGCGGAGGTCATAATCTGTGCGTCATCCTGGTGCCGGACACGCTATTTTGGCATACACACAAGGGCTGGGGGCAACTTCCTGCGGGGATGGCGTTCCCCGAAAACCTCGCTGCAAATCGTCCGCACCGCGCTCGCCGCTGCCCTGGAGGTGAGCAAGCGCTCCCGCTGGCGCCGGCTGACGGGTAAGCCCCGCCCGGCCCCGCCATTGGCGCCGACCGGCCGGCCTTGGCGTAGGCGGGACCGCCGCTGTTCGTCTATAATCGGACCGGCGGTGCCTCTTCAAGGAGCATGCACTGTGAAGCTGACGACGGAGGAAATCAAGCAGGTCTTGCCCCACCGCGAGCCCTTCCTGATGGTGGACGAAGTCCTGGAACTGGAACCGCGTAAACGTATTGTGGCCTTGAAGAACGTACGCTCGAGCGAACCCTACTTTGCCGGGCATTTTCCCGGCGCGCCGGTGATGCCGGGCGTGCTGATCGTCGAAGCCCTGGCGCAGGCCGGCGCCCTGCTGCTCTTCCGCGAAGTTCCCGACCGCGACCGCAAGCTGGTTTTCTTCGCTGGCATTGACCAGGCGCGCTTCCGCCAGCCGGTTTTTCCCGGCGACCAGTTGCGCCTGGAGCTGGAGGTGATTGCCTGGCGGAACACCCGCAGCAGGATGCACGGCAAGGCCTACGTGGGCGAGCGGCTGGTGGCGGAAGCCGAACTGCTGGCTACCCTGGTAGACCGCGACAAAGCCCACAACAAAACGAACCCTTGATGGACATTCATCCCACTGCTGTCATCGACCCGCAGGCGCGCCTGGCAGAGACCGTGTGCGTCGGGCCCTACACCGTGATTGGCTCGGAGGTGGAGATCGGCGAGGGAACTGAAGTGGGCGCGCACGTGGTGATCGAAGGGCCCACCCGCATCGGGTGCCGCAATCGCTTCTTCCCCTTCAGCACTATCGGGCTGATCCCGCAGGATTTGAAGTTTCGCGGGGAGCGCAGCGAGGTGGTTATCGGCGATGACAACCGCATCCGCGAGTTTGTCAGCATCCACCGCGGCACCACCGGCGGCGGCGCCTTGACCCGGCTGGGCAACGACAATTTGATCATGGCCTATTCCCACATCGCCCACGACTGCCTGATCGGCGATCACTGTATCCTGGGCAACGGAGCCACGCTGGCCGGGCACGTGGTCATCGAGGACTACGCGATTGTGGGTGCCTTTGTCGGCGTGCACCAGTTTTGCCGCATCGGCTGCCACGGGTTCATCGGCGGCTACACGGTCATCACCCAGGACGTGCTGCCCTTCTCCCGCACCGTGCACGAGCGGGAAGCACGGGTTTACGGGGTCAACGTCGTGGGCTTGCGCCGGCGGGGCTTCTCGAAGGAGCGCATCGAGTGCATCCACCAGGCCGTGCGGCTGTTTACCCAGGCAAAGCTGAACACTGCCCAGGCGCTCGAGCAGCTCCGGGAGAACCGCGAGCAGAACGAGGACATCAAGACCCTGGTGCGCTTCGTCGAAACCGCCGAGCGCGGGGTGGTGAAATGACTGTGGGGGGAGTGAGGCGTGCGGGTTGGGCAAGGCCTTGCGCCTTGCCGAATAGCCGCTCCGCAGACACGGCAGAGGACCCTTCGACTGCACTCAGGGCAAGCAAGCCCCTGCCCTACCCACTTCAGCTCAGCCCAGTGGCTTCCTTGTCCCGAGCGACGTCGAGGGAAGCAGTGTCGAGGGATGCCACTGGGAGGAAAGTGCTCCGATGACGTCCGGCGAACGCTATGCGCTGATTGCGGGCAACGGCCAATTTCCCCTGCTGGTGCTCGAGGAAGCGCGCCGCCAGGGCGTGGACATGGTCGTCCTGGCCATCCGGGAAGAGACCTTTCCGGAAATCGAGCACTTCGGAGCCCGCGTGCATTGGATCAGTCTGGGCGAGTTCCAGAAAGCGCTCGGCCTGCTCCGCCAGGAAGCGGTCGGCAAAGCCGTGCTGGCTGGCCAGGTGAAGCACAGCCAGATTTTCAGCGACATCCCGCCCGACACCCTGCTGAAGCAGTTGCTAGCCAGGTTGCCGGAGAAGAGCACGGACGCCCTGCTAGGCACGATTGCCTGCGCCCTCCAGGCAGCGGGAATTGAGGTGGTGGACTCCACCTTGTTCCTGGCGCCGCTCCTGCCCGCCCCCGGCCCGCTGAGCGCGCGCCCGCCGGATGCGGAGGAGGCCGCCGACATCGCCTACGGGCGCCACATCGGGCGGGAGATTGCCCGGCTTGATCTCGGCCAGACGGTCGTGGTCAGCCACCGCGCCTGCGTAGCCATCGAGGCAATGGAAGGCACCGACGCCACCATTGAGCGCGCGGCGCAGCTCGCCAACGGGCGGCGGCTGGTGGTGGTGAAGGTGTCGAAGCCCCGGCAGGATATGCGCTTCGACGTGCCGGTGGTCGGCCTGCCCACGCTCGAGGTAATGAAGCGCACCCGCGCCACCGCCCTGGCGCTCGACGCCGGCCGCACCCTGATCTTCGACCGCAAAGAGTTTGTCCGCCGCGCCGACGACTACCAGATCGCCGTGGTGGCGTTCAAGCCGGACGGGCCTTAGACGGAGGTCGGCGAGAAGGGATTTCAGGCCACCTTGAGGGGGGGGCGTGACGCTTCCTGAAAAACGGCTCGAACAACTTGTCTCCTACTACCTCGACTGTCTTGCACAAGAGGCAACGGGCGATCTTGCATTCTTCCCATCAAATGAAGGCAAGACCTATATTCCGTTTCCGCTCGACTTTGAATGGACGTGCAGAGTAGTGGCCGAGCCTATCCGGATAGACCGTTGGGGCGCGAACGAGGAATTCTTCCGTCGCTTCAGAATGCGCGGCAGGCGCATAACTCTCTACTACGGATACCCTCTCCATGTCCGCCATATTGAGCGCTCAAGGAAAGGTTGGTCGGGTTCGCTACTAGAACCCGTTTTCTTGTTGCCACTTGAGGTTGAATCGCAAGCTGACGAAATCGTGTTGGATATAGAGGATCTTTGGCCACGTTTGTCAGGCAAGATACTCAAAAACATCACGCGAGATCCTGAGGAGCGGCGTGCGATCTATGAGCGCCTCGGAATACTCGAGATGGAGACACTGCCGGAGGGTGGGCTGGTCGAACTCTCGGGCAGACTGGTTGAATTAGTCCCGACATTGCAGCCAGTTGAGACGCTCGACGGTGTTCTAGAAGAGCAACCACGACTCTCAGAATTATCGAAGCCGGGACTTTACAATCGAGCCGTCATCTTTGTCGGCGAGACGTCCCCTTATACACGGGGGCTTGAGCGAGAGCTCCGGCAGCTACAGAAGGCTGATTTGCTTGCGCGGGTTTCCGGCACAGCGATTGAGCACTTGCTTCAAGCCGGATCAGCTCATGCTCGGCCCACACCAGTTGGGCTTCTGCGAGTTGCTCAGCTGAACCTCGAACAGGAAGATGCAATAGCTTCCGCCATGACGCAGCCCCTCACTGTAATTACGGGCCCGCCAGGGACCGGCAAATCCCAGGTTGTGCTCAATCTACTCTCCAGTGCATTCGCAGCCGGGCAAAGTGTCCTGTTCACTAGCCGCAACAACCAAGCTGTCGACGTTGTGTGTGAGCGCCTCGCAAATCTGGTGGAGTTCCCAATCAATATCCGCACTGGCTCTGGTCGAGGCAGGCGTGACTATCAGACGGAACTTGCGGAACTACTTGCTCGAATTCTGGCCCAACCTGCAAGTAGGCAAGATCAAGACGCTACCGATACTGCGCGGCATAGGTTCGATGAGATTCAGGAAGCGTGGCAACGGCTCAATCAAAGTTTGGAACACTTGGTCGAGCTCCGAAACTTGATCTCGGAAGCAGACCGTCGCCGTACGAAGAGGGCATCCAAACTTGGCGCAATGCTTGTGCGTTGGTGTCAGGAGTCCTGGCCTCGCGTCGATGTAGAGCGCTTGCGGAGGTTTGCTGCAAGAACAGAATGGTGGACCTCAGGCCGCATCAGTTGGTGGCACAAGCCGTTCCGCTGGTGGGTTCGGCGCCAGTTGGCAACTGAAGCTGAAGCCATTTGCCGCTTTGCCGCTGGTGGCCTCAGGCCTCCAGGTGTTGAAGCTGCGTGGGAGATGCTTGCTCGTCTGGGCGAAGTCATTGCCCTCGCCGCCGACGAATTGGATGACGTCAAGCATATAAACAAGTGGCGTGCCCAGGCGGCTGGTTTCGGCCGCCTTGCCGAGGTCAGAGATGCGCGTGTTCGTATCGAAGAAGAACTGATCGCAGCGGGTCGAGCTTACTTGGCTGCGCTGGGGAGGTACCGCACATTTTCTCTGTCTTCTAATGTTCGCGCAGACGTTGCGCGCTACAAAGCACTTATCGAACGCCTCGCCCAAGACCAAGTTGGTGGCAAGGTTTTCACGCAGTTAGGGCGTGAGCAGCGCAACCTCTTCTCCAAGATCAGCTCTGTATTGCCGGTCTGGTCGGTGACCAACTTGGCCGTTAGTGGCTTCTTCCCGCTCGCCGCAGGAGTTTTCGACCTGGCAGTGATAGACGAGGCGAGTCAATGTGACATCCCCTCTGCCATACCTGTTCTGTTCCGTGCACGGAGAGCCGTTATCATCGGCGATCCTGACCAGTTGAGACATGTCTCGACGATCGGAAAGGCGGCGGACCAGATGCTTCAGAACCGTTACGGCCTAGTTTCCGCGGAGGATCAGCGCTTTGCCTATTCTACGCAGTCGCTCTACGATGTGAGCGCCGGTGCTACCAGTGGGAAAGTATTTTTCCTTCGTGAGCATTTTCGTAGCCATCGTCATATAATCGAGTTCAGCAATCGCCATTGGTATCGGGGCGCCCTCGAAATCGCCACCGACTACCGCAAACTTTGTCCTCCGCCTGGATCAGGACCTGCCGTGGCCTGGCATAACGTCGTGGGCCGTACGGAGCGACCCGTAGGTGGGGGAGCTGTCAATCAAGCTGAAGTTCAGGCGGTCGTTGAACTGGTGCGCCGCCTCTTGTCCACACTCGACCCCCATGCCACCATCGGTGTTGTGACGCCTTTCCGTCGGCAAGCTAATCGCATACTCGATGGGCTTGTTCGCCATGTTGACGCTTCAGAAATTCAGCGAAGATTATTGGTTATCGACACGGCTCATCGCTTTCAGGGCGATGAGCGCGATGTGGTTGTGTTCTCACCCGTGGTCTCCCGAGATGCTCCAGACACTGCCATTGGCTTCTTGCGCTCTACGTCGAACCTCTTCAATGTTGCCATCACCCGGGCGCGGGCAGGGCTGCACGTCGTTGGTGATCGAGACGCTTGTGTGAAGGCAGGAGTCAGCCATCTCAAGGCCTTTACGGAATACGTAGCAGCTTTGGAGAAAGCTACTCATTTGCAGCCACCGTCTCCAATCGGTGGCGAGTTTCAATCCCCATGGGAGAAACACTTCTGGGAAATGCTGAAGCGTGCGGGTGTCGATACAGTGCCCCAGTATCCCGTAAACCAATACAAGCTCGATCTAGCCGCCATTCGGGATCACATACAGCTTGATATTGAGGTGGATGGGGAGGCTTGGCATAGGGACATCGACGGGCGACGGTGTTGGTCTGATCTCATACGCGACGAACGACTGCATGCTTTGGGATGGGAGGTGGAGCGTTTCTGGGTCTATGAAATCAAGTACGATCCAGCAGGCGTTGTAGAGCGAGT
>JBHHYS010000034.1:0-26403 GCA_046757645.1 Terriglobia bacterium
GCGGCGGCTGATGCGGTTCTGGGTGTTGAAGAAGCGGCCGAAGTTGCACTCCGGGCGCAAGATAAACGCCTCACCCGAGCGGGGGGGAAGAGGGCCGGCGGCGCACTGGGAAGGGGGGATGAAAGGCTCGCCGGCAGTGGCGGGAAAGATGTCGGCATCGAAATCTTTCACACTCAAGTTCGATTCGAGCAGGGAGCCGTTCGAGAAGAGGTAGCGATCTTTCACGCCCCCCATCCAGCCGCGCTGCCGGTAGTTGGCGGTGACCGGCTGGGGGTTGAAGGTGTCGAGGGTGGCGAAGCGGTTTTTCTGCGGGTAGAAACTGAGCACAGGCGTTAGGCTGTGATTGGGATTGAAGGTGGCGTCGAGCTGCGTGAAGGAGTCGAAGCTCTCGATGTCCATGTCCTGCTCCAGCTCGGGCAGGCTGGTGATGGGGAGACGGTTCAACCGGTATTCGAACGATTGCAGAAAGGCCAGCTTGCCTTTGACGATGGGCCCGCTGAGGGTGAGCCGCGGCGTAGCGGACTCCACCCCCCGGTAGCTGCCTGCCCGGCGGCGAAACCGGGGCAAAAAGTTGTCCAGCCGGAACTTGAATTTGGTGGTGGCGGGTGTGGTTTCGATGGCGGTGACCGCCCCAGCAAATTTGCCGTACTCGGCGGCGTAGGGGTTGGGGAGGACGTCGATTTTCTGGATTACATCAATGGGGAGGTTGATGGCCTGCTCGCCCGTGACCGGGTCGGTGATGTTGGCGCTGTTCACCAGCCAGCCGGTTTGGGTGGAGCGCGCCCCTTTGACTTTGAGCAGCCCGTCCGGGCCCCGCACCACCCCCGGAACCAGCGGCAAGGCCTCGAGGAAGCGTTCGCTGGCCAGGGGCGCATTCCTCAGCACCGGACCTTTAATCACGGTCTTCGGCGCGGTTTGTTCGGTCTCCAGGCCTTCGGCCTCGCCCCGCACGGTGATCTCTTCGTGCACCGCCTCAAGCTCAAGCTCGAGCGTGGCCTCGAGCAGGACGCCGGGCTCCACCCCCACCTCTTGCGTGGCTTCCTGGTAGCCTTCCAGGCTGGCCGCCAGCCGATAGGAGCCGGCGGGTACGGCCTTGAAGCTGTACGCCCCGGTCTCATCGCTGAGGGTTTCAAAATGAATGCTGGGGTCGGTTTTCGAGCCGAGCACTACCCGAGCCCCCACCAGGTAGAGCGGCTGGCCATCGGCGCCAATGGTGCGGACGTGGCCGTAGAGTTGGCCGACGGCTTGGGCCCAGAGGATGAGCGGACCAAGCAAGAGGATGAGGGGCAGCCAGCCAAGCAGAGAGGTATGTGATGGGCGCGCGGTCACAGCTTCTTGTATGGCTCTTCTCAGTTCCCTTCGCCTTAGATGATGTAGCCACCGCGGCCGATGCGGGCAGTGCGTCCTTGGCGCCTAATCGAGCACAGCGGGGAAACGCCCGAGAGTAGGGGGTTTCCGCGAAGCTGTCAAGAAAGTTCCCGCCCGCCCTGTGCTATGATGCCCCGCGGCGCTCAGCGAAGCACGATGCCGCAATACACGGAAAAGCACGCCCGCGCCGGGCTCAAGGCTGATCTCCCCGCGATTGAGACCTGGGAGAACCAGTTTCCCGGCTACCAAATCACTATCTCGATTCCTGAATATACCTCCGTGTGCCCCCGCACCGGGCAGCCCGACTTCGGCACCATCACTATCCACTACCAACCCCGCCGCCACTGCCTGGAGTTGAAGTCGCTGAAGCAGTACATCGCCGCCTACCGCAACCTGGGGATTTTCTACGAAAATGCTGTGAACCGAATCTTGTCCGACGTGGTGGCGGCCTGCCGGCCCGTCTGGGCGGTGGTCAGCGGCGAGTTCACCCCGCGGGGCGGCCTGCGCAGCCGCGTGGAGGCGCGCTACCCCCGACCGGTGCCGCCGCGTACGCTGGCAAAGCGGCCTCGGAAACCTCGCTCGCCGAGGTTATAATAACCTCTCTCAGCCCCGGGCGGACTTCCTGGGGGAGCACCCCCGCCCGCGGTTAGCCAACCATTATGGCGTGGATGCGCGACCTGGTCTTCTGGCTCGCCACCAAAAAGAGCTTTACCCGGCCCATCGCCCGCACCGGAATGCGCCTGGGGTTCGCCAAGCGCTTCATCGGCGGCGAGAGGCTCGAGGACGGCCTGCGGGTGGCGGCAGAGCTGAACTCCAAAGGTCTGCTGACCATGCTGAACCGCCTGGGGGAAAACGTCACCGACCGCCGCGCCGCCGAAGAGGCCTTTGAAAGCTACCGGCAAATCCTCCAGGAGTTATCGAAGCGCGCGATTGACACCAGCATCTCCATCAAGCCCACCCAACTGGGGCTCGACTTCGCCCCAGAGCTCTGCCGGGAGCTGACCGAGCGGTTGGTGAAAGAGGCGGCGGGGCTTAATAACTTCGTGGAAATTGACATGGAAGGCTCGAGCACCACCGAAGCCACCGTGGCGCTTTTCGAAGCGGTGCGTCGCCAGCACCAGAACTGCGCCCTGGCCGTGCAGTCCTATCTCTACCGCAGCCAGAACGACCTGGAGCGGCTGCAACCCCTGCGCCCCAAGATTCGCTTGGTCAAGGGCGCCTACCGGGAGCCGCCCACGGTGGCCTTCCCCCAGAAGCGCCAGGTGGACGAAAACTACCGCCGGCTGATGCGCATGCTCTTCGCCAACGGCTTCCTCCCCGCCATCGCTACGCACGACGACAAGATGATCGAACTGGCCAAGCAGATCGGGCGCGAGCAGGGCGCGCCCCCCGAGGGTTGGGAGTTCCAGATGATTTTCGGCGTGCGCCGCGACCTCCAGGAACAACTGGTGCGCGAAGGCTACCGCATGCGCGTCTACATCCCCTTCGGCACCGAGTGGCTGCCCTACTTTATGCGCCGCCTGGCCGAGCGCCCCGCCAACCTCTGGTTCATCCTCAAAAGCCTCGCCAAAAGCGGCTAGCTGCTGGGTTGTCAAAGTACGAGTCAAAGAGCCAGGAGATACGTCTGCCAGTGGTGGCACAAGAAAGGGAACGAACTACAGGATCCTAGCTGAACGCCTGCACAAGCCCTCAGCTAGGTGGCGGCGGGGGCGGGGGTTTGCTGATACGCCTGGGCAGCGGCGGCCACCCCGGCGCCGGGCGCGAGTTTGAACCCTTCCTCCCGCAGGATCTTTCCCAGCGCCCCCAGCAGCAGCAGGACGTTGTTTTCCGTGCAGGAGGTGCCCATCAGGCCGATGCGCCAGATACGGCCCTTGAGCTCGCCCAGCCCGCCGGCAATCTCGATGTTGAACTCCTCCAGTAAACGCTGCCGGACTTTCAATTCCTCAATCCCGGCGGGGACTTTCACCGCGGTCAGGGTAGTCATCCGGTGGGGGGGCTCGACCAACAGTTCCAACCCCAGGGCTTCCAGGCCCGCCACCAAGGCTTGCTGGTGCCGCTCGTGGCGCTCCCAGCGTGCCCCGAGGCCTTCTTCGTCCACCAGGCGCAACGCCTCCCGCAGGGCGTAAACCATGGTGATGGGTGCGGTGTGGTGGTAGGTTCGCTCCCCACCCCAGTACTTCATAATGTAGGAGAGATCGAAATACCAACTGCTGACGCGGCTCCGGCGCTGCCGGATAATTTCTTCGGCGTGGGGCCCGGCGGTAAACGGGGCCAGCCCCGCCGGCGCGCTCAGGCACTTCTGCGAGCCAGTGAAACAGACATCCAGGCGCTGGGCGTCCACCCGCAGGGGCATGCCGCCGACGGTGGCCACGGCATCCACCACCAGCAGGGCGCCGCACTCATCGGCCACCAGCCGGAAGGCGTCGAGGTCATGCAGCACGCCGGTGGAGGTCTCGCCATGGGTCACGCCCAGCAGCTTGACCCGGCGCCCGCGTGTGGCCTCCCGGGCCGCCTGGGGGTCGACCGGTCGGCCCAGCGGCGCTTCCAGGGTGATGACTTCGGCGCCCGCCCTCCGGGCCATACCCACCAGCCGGGCGCCGAAGAACCCGGCCACGGTGATGACGGCGGTGTCGCTCGGCTCCAGGCAGTTGGTCATCGCGGTTTCCATCCCGGCGCTGCCGGTGCCCGAGACAGGGAAGGTGAGCCGGTTATCCGTTTGGAAGAGCCGCCGCATCAGGACTTGGGTCTCGTCCATGATGCGAAGAAATTCGGGGTCGAGGTGGCCGAGCATCGGGGCCGCCATGGCGCGATACACGCGTGAGTCCAGGTTGCTCGGCCCCGGCCCCAGCAGGATGCGTGGGGGCGGGTTCAGTTCGCCCAACCCCGTATTCATGCTGTTCTGCTCCCAGGTTCGCTGATTTGCACTTTGATGCGCTTTCCCCGGCTATTCTTTTTGGTGAGCCACTCGCTCAGCCCTGCCGCCAACCGTTCCGGGTCGACGCCAAAGCCCGCCTCCAGCACGCCGTCGCTGCGGGGAAAGGTGTCATCGAAGGCTGCCGTGCCCGTAAACCGCCGCATGCAGAAGCTGTCCAGCCACTCCAGCGGGCACGGACGCCGCTCGCCGCCCACAATCACTTCCACCTTCAGGGTCCGGGCAAACACGCACGATTATACCTCAGGCTTCTCCGGCTGCACACCGCCCGCCGGCCGCCAGTCTGCTTCTTTGCTTGACAGCCCGCAACGCCAACTCGTACACTGCCGCCCATGGTTTCGATTCCCGGTTCTGCAGGGTGGGACAGGGACATCCAGAGGGGATGAAAACTTACGCGGTTCTTTTTGCTCTCGCCTTTCTAGCCAGTTTCGCGGGGACTCCTCTCCTTCGGCGCCTCTCCCTCCACTGGGGATTGCTCGATTCCGCGATCGAACCCGGGTCGCACCGACGCCGGCCTGTGCCCCGCCTGGGCGGGGTGATCATCTATTCCGCTCTTTTGGGAACGCTCCTCGCCCTCTTTTTCCCCTCAAACGTGATTACCGAGGAGTTTCGCGCCCAGCTCCCCACACTCGGGCTGCTGTGGGGCCCGGCCACGATGATTCTCCTGGTGGGGGTGGCGGACGACATCTGGGGGGTGAGAGCTTCGGTCAAACTCATCGCCCAAGTGGCGGCCGCGTTGTGGCTGGTGTCCGCGGGAATTCAGATTTCCCGCCTCTCGTTGCCCTGGGGGCAGACGGCCGAACTGGGCGCGCTCTCCACCGGGGTGACCCTGCTCTGGCTGGTGGGGGTGACGAACGCCTTCAACCTGATTGACGGCCTGGACGGACTGGCGGCGGGCGTGGCCTTCCTCTCCGCCAGCGCCATCGCGGTCACCGCGGTGATGATTGACGCCAAGATGGTGGTGGTCATCACCGTCGCCCTGGCCGGCGCCTTGCTCGGCTTTTTGCGGCACAACTTCAGTCCCGCCACCATTTTTCTCGGCGATTCCGGGAGCATGTTCGTGGGCTTTGTTCTGGCGGCGGCCGCGGTTGTCTGGCATCAGAAATCCACCACGGTGATCGCCGTGGCCGCCCCGGTGCTGGCCTTCGGGCTGCCCGTGGCCGACACCACTCTGACCGTGCTGCGGCGCTACCTGCGGCGGCAGTCCCTGTTTACCTCCGACCGCCATCACATCCACCACCGCCTGCTGGCTCTGGGGTTTACCCCCCGCCAGGCGGTCACGCTGCTTTACACCGCGGCGGGGGTGGCGGCCCTGGGGTGCATCCTGATCGCCCGGGGCCACAACCTCGTCACCGCCACGGTGGTCCTGGCTTTTATGGGCGTATTTCTGGTGCTTGGCTACTGGGTGCACCCGGAATTCAGCGAATTCATCCGGGTGCTTTCCCGCCGGCGGGTCTCAACCCGGTTGCGCGCCTGGGACGCCATGGAAACCTTGCGCGCCGCCCGGAGTTGGGAAGAGTTCTGCGAAGGTTTGCCGGCGGTGGCTCGGCTGTTGGAAGTTGACTTGGTGGAAATACAGCAGGGAGCCCACGAGCGCTTCCACTGGCAGGAACCGCTGCCGGGCTGGGGCTTGAGCGGCGGGTCGACGATTTGGTCCCTGAGCGTGCCTCTGCCCGCCGGGGGTCACTTGCGGGTGGGTCGCGACCCCTTGTGCAATTCCTTCGAGTGGCCTTTGGAGGTGGTGGCGAAGGAATTGGGTGCGACCGCGGAAGAGACGCTTGCCAGCTTGGAGAGGCAGGGGGCAGGGGTGGCGGCCGCGTCCGACCCCGGTGAGACCGCCCGGCCCTGGGCCGCGCCCGCGAAAAGCGGAGTGTAGGAATACAGAAACCATGCAGCCAGAAGACAAACTAGCGCGCCCGGAGGGGCAGCGGCTGCCGCCCGCCGCCGGCCACGGGTCCCCGCCGGTGCCTTTCTACCCCAGCGCCATGGAAGGCGAGGAGATCCACCTGCGCGATTACCTGCGCGTGTTGCGGAAGTACCGCATGACCATCCTCTTGTCCGTGTTGATCACCGTGCTGACCGTGGCGGTGGTTTCCCTGCGGTTGCCCAAGCGCTACGAAGCCGTCGTCCGCCTGGCCATCGACAAGGAGAGCCTGACCAGCCTGGTCAAAAGCACTCTTCCCGCCGACCCCTGGAGCTTCCAGGACTACCTCCGCACTCAAATGCGCGTCCTGGAGAGCGGCACCTTAGCCCTGCAGACCATCCGGGCTCTGCGTCTCGATCAGGAACCCGATTTTGCCCGCCCGGCCGAAGACAGCGCCTCCGCCCAAGCCTCCGTCCCGCTCTCCTACGAGGAGCTGCTCGACCCGGCGACCGAGTTGCGCTTGGTGGAAAAATTCCAGAGCGACTTGCGGGTGACGGCGGTACCCGACAGTTGGCTGGTGGAAATCCGCTTCTACAGTACCAACCCGGAACTGGCTGCCCGGGTCGCCAACGCCCACGCCAACAACTTCATTGAGCATAACTTCCGCACCAAGTACGAATCCACCATGAAGGCGTCTGAATGGCTCTCCGACCAGTTGCGGGAGCTCCGCGGCAAGGTGGAGAGCACGGAAAGACAGATGCGCGACTTTGAGCGGCGCTACAACCTGGTTTCAATTGACGACCGGCAGAATGTCCTCACCCAGCGCTTGGCCGACCTCAACCACGAGCTCTCGGTGGTGGAAGCCGATCGGGTGGCCAAGGAGTCCCTCTACCGCCAGGCCGAATCCGGCCAGGCCTCCGAAGTGCTGCGGGACCCCCTGGTCGACAAACTGGCCGAGCGGCTGGCGGAGCTGCGCACCCAGCATGCCGAAAGCCGTACCCAGTTTGGACCCCAGCACCCGCGCATGCTGCGCCTGGAGGAGCAGATCACCGACGTCGAAAGCCAGCTCGCCGCCCAGCAGCGCACGATTCTGGCCACGCTCAAGTCGGATTACCAGGCAGGGTTGAAGCGCGAGGCCTTACTGCGCAACTTGGTGGATCGGCAGAAAGCCCGGGTGAACCAGCTCAACCAACGCTTGATCCAGTACAACATCCTCAAGCGCGAAGCCACTGCCTCCAAGCAGCTCTACGAAGGACTGCTGCAACAATTGAAGGAGGCTGGCATCTCCGCCGGGCTGCGCTCCAGCAATATTCGGGTCGTCGATCCCGCCCGCGTCCCCCAGGCGCCCCACAGTCCGAATGTGCCCCTGAACATTGTGCTGGCGCTCTTCCTGAGCCTCCCGGCGGGCATCGCCCTGGCCTTTTTCCGGGAGTACTTGGACAACACCATCAAGACCCCCGACGAAGTAGAACGCTACAGCGGCCTGCCCATGTTGGGCATGGTGCCCTCGGCAGAAAGCATGGACGAAGGCAGCCTGCGGGGCGTGCTGCCCTCGGCGAAGGACGAGGCCTCCCGCGTGGCCCTGGTGACTTACCGGCGGCCGCAGTCGGGCATGGCGGAAGCCTTCCGCTCGCTGCGCACCTCCGTGCTGCTGTCGTTTCCCGAGCGCCCGCCGCGGCTTCTGTTGGTGACCAGTTGTCAGCCCCTGGACGGCAAAACCACCACCGCCGTTAACTTGGCTGTGGCCCTGGCGCAGCGGGGCGACAAAGTGCTCTTGGTGGACGCCGACTTGCGCAAACCCTCGGTGCACAAGTTCCTGAGCACGGACGGCAAACACGGCCTCAGCCTCTACCTCTCCGGCTCGCACGAGGGCGAGACCTTGATCCTGCCCACCACGATTCCGAACTTGTTTTTCCTGCCGGCCGGCCCCGTGCCCCCCAACCCGGCGGAATTGCTCTCCACTGCACGGATGAAGGAATTGCTGGCTGAACTCGCCCGGCAATTCGAGCATGTGGTGGTGGACTCGCCCCCGGTACTCTCGGTCACCGATGCCACGGTGCTCTCCGTACTGGTGGATGGGGTGATTCTGGTGGTGCGCTCCGGAAAAACCACCCGCGAAGTGCTGCGGCACACGCGCCACTTGCTCTTCACCGTCAACGCCCGGGTGCTGGGGGTGGTGTTGAACGGCTTGGCGCTCGATTCGGTTGACTACCACTATTACTTCCACAAGCACTACGGCTACGGCTATCGCCAAGACGACGCCCACTGAAGCGGGCTGCCGTCGGCGTCTTTTCTGTTTCGTCTGCGGGAGCTCACTATGCCCCTGGTATTGCTTCGCAGCGTTCGCCACCGGGCGCTGACCCTGGTTCTCGGCCTGCTGGTGCTGGGGGGCAGCGCCGCCGGCATTCTCCGCTGGTTCCAAGCCAGCCGGGCCCGTTCCAGCTGGGACCGGGCCACACTGGAGCGCGCGGCTCGACTCGAGCGTGATAACGCCTTCTACCAGCACCGCTTGGGGCAGTGGGAGGAGTTTTCGCTGGCCGAGGGCGATCCCCAGCGCGCCCTCGTCCACTATCGCCGGGCCACCGAACTCAACCCCTACGAAAGCTCCTACTGGCTCGACTGGGCGGAGGCGCTGCAACTCACCGGCAAAACCGCCGAGGCGGAAGCCGCCCTGGCAAGGGCCTTGCAGGTGGATCCCCGCACACCGCGCACCCTGTGGCGGGTGGGCAATTTCTGGCTGCGCTCGCCGGAGCCTTCCCGCGCCTTCCCTCACTTTCGCCGGCTCCTGTTGACCGACCCGACGTTCTCCTTGCCGGTCATCCAGGCCGGCCACCGCGCCCTGGGCCGTCCGGAAATCCTCTTGCGGGAGGTGTTGCCTGCGCAGCCCCGCTTCTTGTTGGCCTACCTGCGCTATCTGGTGCGGCACCGGGAGGAGAAAGCCGCCGGGCGCGTCTGGCAGGCGCTGGTGGGGCTCGGCCAGGTCTTTGACCCCAAGCAAGCGTTCTTCTACCTGGACGAGTTGATTCGCACCCGGCAACTGCCGCGCGCCGTGGCCGCATGGAGCGACCTGAAAGTGTTGGGCCTGCTGCCGGGGCAGGGTCGTACCCGGGATGAGTTGCTCTACAACGCCGACTTGCGCGCGCCCATCCTGAACAGCGGCTTTGACTGGCGCGTTGAGCCCGTCCGGCACGTGGGCGTGACCCTGGGCGGGGGCCGCCAGGGTGAGCAGCCGCCGGCCGTGGTGGTGCGGTTTTCCGGGGAACACAACCTGCGCTACCGGCATTTCTTCCAATATGTGGTGGTGGAGCCCAAGACACGCTACCGGTTCGGGGCCTGGCTGAGCACCGAGGGCATCAGCACCGATAGCGGGCCGCGGCTGGAGATTGCCGACGCCGACAATCCCCAGGCGGCGGTGGCGCGCTCGCCCAGTCTCGTCGGAGCCAACGATTGGCGGCATGAGCAGGTGGAGTTCGTCACCGGGCCGGAGACCCGCCTGCTGCGGGTGGGCATCGTGCGGCTGCCCAGCCGCCGCCTGGACAACCGGATTCGGGGCAGCGTGCGGGCGAGCGAGTTCAGTTTGCGCGCCGTCAGGCGCGGCTTCTGACGGGAGCAGCCGGGAATGATGTGCCTCCAGCCCGTTGGCCGTCCGCACCGGTTGGAGCAAATGCTTCTGCCCGGTGCCGGGCTGGTGCTGGTGTTTTCCACGCTGACGCTGGGGGCCATGCCGCCCTGGGCGCGGGCGGGCATGGAACTGGCGGTGCTGGCTCTCTTGGGGGTGTGGTTGCTGGCGGGCGTGCTTCGGGGTGAGTTGAGCTTTCGCCTGCCCCGCTTGTTCTTCCCCATGCTGGCGATTTTCCTGTTCGCCTGCCTGCAAGGCTATGCGGGCCTCTCGGTCTACCCGCCCGCCACCCGGCAGGAGGCGTGGGAGCTGCTGGCCGTGGGCGGCTTCTTTTTTCTTGTCCACAACCAACTGACTTCGACAATCAAGCTTGAGCGCTTCGTCACCGGCCTGCTGTTGTTTGCCTTTGTCCTGGCGGTGTTCGCGATTCTGCAGGGCTTGAGCTTCGACGGAAAAATCTACTGGACCTGGGAGGTCCCCCAGGGCAGCTCGCCCTATGGGCCCTTCATCAACCGCAACCACTATGCCGCTTGGGCGTTGCTCCTCGTCCCTCTGGCGTGGGTGAAATTCTCCCAGCAGCGCCGCAGCAGCGAGTTGCGGCTCTTTTGGGCGTTGGTGCTGCTCACCCTGGGCATTTCCGTGATGTTTTCCCTCTCCCGCGCGGGTGCGGCGCTGTTTGTACTCTTTTTTCCCCTGTACTGGTTTTTGGGGCGCCTGCCCGCCCCGCGAGGCCGGCGGCGGCTCCCTCGGGCGGCGCTGGCGGTAATTCTGTTGGCGGCTGGGGTCACGTTGATGCTCGACACCGGCCGCTGGGTCTCGCGCTGGCAGGCCTTCGGCGAGGTGTTCACCCGGCCGGAGGTGGTGGAGCGCTACCGATGGCAAATCTGGGGCGACACCCTGAGGATGGTCGGCGACCACCTCGGGACGGGGAGTGGGCTGGAAACCTTCGGCGTGCTCTCCGACTCCTACCGCAGCTTTTACTCCAACCAGCGTTGGCTGCAAGCCCACAACGACTACCTGCAATGGCTGGCGGAGACCGGGCTGGTGGGTGCCATCCTGGCCCTCTGGTTTCTGGTGGCGCTGGCGCGCGCCAGTGCGGAAAAACTCCGCCTGGCCCCCCAGAGCCGCACGCGGCAATTCGTCCTCGGCGCCCTCACCGGTTGCCTACTGGTCCTCCTGCATAGCCTGGTTGATTTCCCGTTGCGCATCCCGGCCAACGCCCTGCTCTTCGTGGCGTTGCTGGCGGTCATCACGGCGCCCACCGCCGGGGCGCTGCTGAGTTCTGATCCAGAGCGCACCCGGGAACCGATCGGACAAGCAGAGTTTCGCGTGCTCTAGTTCGCCCCGCCGGCAACCCCATCCCTTGCGCCTGGCATACCCGCTCCGCCCGCCGTATAATCACGGCGCAAACGAGCATTCAGCAAGGGAAGGAGGCCTCGTGGCCCGCAGAACCCGCATTAACATTGGCGACCGCACCATCGAAGCCGAGGACATGGAGTTTCAGCCGACCCGAGAGGACTGGAGCGAGTATCAAGTGGAGGATGGCTTCACGGTGCGCATCAAGCTGGTGGTTTCCAGCATCCTGAAGACCGGTGAGCGCGACCCGCAGGGCAATCCCGTCTACATCGTGCAGTCCACGAATATCGTCAAGGTGCTGCCCCCGCAAACCTATTCCCGCAAAGAGGTGCACTGAGCACTGACCGGAGCCCACGGCGGCGCTGTGTTTCGTGCCCCCGTCTCCGCCGGGGAAGTGCTTTACCTGCTGACCCGGGGTGTACGTGTGCGCCGAGGGCGATTGAAGTCAAAGCGTAGCGGCCGTTGTGGCGGTCGATGAGTTTCAAGCGGGCGCGCGCAGCTGGCGCTCGATGATCTTCAGCACCACGCCCTCGATGCGAAAGTCGTCCGTGCTGGTCACCGGGATGATGTCGGAGAAGGTGGGATTGTCGGCTTTGAGCAGGATGATGGTGCCGCGCTTGATGTAGCGCTTCAAGGTGGCTTCCCCGTTCAGCACGCAGGCAATAATGTCGTTCTGGCGCGGGCGCAGCGAGGTGTCGACCAAGACCAGATCGCCCGGCTGAATGGTGGGGCCCATGGAGTCGCCCGCCACTTTGAGCGCATAACGGGAGAGCGACCACGTCTCGGGCAGCACCTCCAGCTCACCGATCGCTGCCCGCCGGGCTTCGGCCGGGCTGCCCGCAACGATTTCCCCGAAAATCGGCAGGGGGCGCGCAGCGGGTTCTCCTCGGCGCACCCCGTGCATAACTTTTTCTACGATGGGCTGCAAGGCTCGGGGCAGGGCAACGTTGACCAGTTGGCGCTCGTCAATTTTGAGCTCTCGAAACAAACGGACGAGAAAGTCGGTGGCCGGATAGGCTCTCCCTGTCTCAATCTTGGCGATGTAGGAGTCGGTGCAGCCGAGTTTCCGCGCCAGCTCGTACTGGGTCAGCTTGGCGCGCCGCCGCGCCCGGCGCACCAGCTCGGCTAAGGGCCCTCCGTGCTTCATTGGCGGACTAGATTTAGCAGCCCAGTCAGGAAATGTCAAAAGAGATTGACAAACTAGTCAGTCAATTATATGCTGCCATTCGCGCCAAGGGTTGAGGCTCTCACCCGCCCAAGCGAGCTTCTGTGACCGTAGAACAAGTTCTTCAGTTGCTCGATTCGGCTATGCGCTCCGAGCAGGAGTTCGTGGAGGAGTTCCTCCGCGGGAGAGAGCTTCTGAGGGCGGCCGAGGCCCAGACACGCTTCAGAGCTCTGGCGGCGTTTCGGGAAGCCCTTCTGAATCGCTTGTGGCTCGAAAATTCGGGGGAACGAGGAGGGAACTGAACGGTTGTTTGGCTCTTCGCTCATTGTTCAGCCCAGCGGCTTCTGCCGCTGGGAGTGTTGCGCTCTCTTCCCACGGGCAGAAGCCCGTGGGCTGAACAGGGTTTTTGAACGGCACCGAAAGTCAGGAGCGCAACCAGGGATCCACCCCGGGTTTTGCGATTGAAAATCCGGGGTGCGAAAGCTATGTTGTGGATGTGCCTAACCCCGCGATGGGCCTGACGCACGCAACTCGGCGGCGGTGGCTTGATGCGTGTAGAGCTGCTCGATCCCTTTGCGGCGGTGAACCGCCGCCAGGCGCGCATCAATCCAAGTGGGGAAGGGAACCGTGCGGGCTTCCCGGGCTGGAAAGTACCGCAGCGCGGTAATGGCTTGGGTGGGCTCCGCCGTTTTCTTCAGGGCCTCGAGCGCCGCCTCCATGCCGGTCTCGGTCACCGGCAGGGTCGTCAATGCTCTTTGTGGCGGCGCAGAGATTCTTGCCTGCCCGTCACTGACCGGCCGGCGGGCGGCAGGCGGGTCTGCGGCGGTTCGTGTGTGGCCATGGCTGTCCCTCACTTTATTCGCTCTAGTGTGGCACGCCTGTCAAGAAAAAGGACTGGATTTCGCGGGTCGTTAAGGCAGACAGCCGCGGGTGACACTCGCCCCTAGGCCGGAAGGCGTCCTTTCATTTTCCCAGCAGGTGCCGGAGCGCGCCTTCCAGCTCCGGGTGGCGAAACCGATAGCCGGAGGCCAGCAGCCGGGCGGGCTCGACCCGCGTACTGGCCAGGAGAAGTTCGTCCGCCATCTCGCCGAAAGCCAGACGAGCGGCGAAGGCAGGCATGGGAAAGATGGTGGGGCGGGCGAGAACCCGCCCCAGCGTCCGGGTGAACTCCAGATTGGTCACCGGCTGCGGGGCAACCACATTCACCACTCCCTTTAGCGCGGTGGTAGTTAGGGTGAGCTGAATCACCCCCACCAGGTCGTCAATGGAAATCCAGCTCATGTACTGTTTGCCGCTGCCCACTTTGCCTCCCACGCCCAACCGAAAAGGGGGGAGCATCCTTGCCAAGGCGCCTCCGGCCGGACTGAGAATTACCCCGATGCGGAGGTGGACGACGCGAACCCCCTTTTCCGCAGCCGGTTGTGCCGCCGCCTCCCATTCGCGGCAGACCTCAGCCAGGAAGCCGCTCCCGGGAGCGCTCTCTTCCCGGAGAATTTCTTCGCCGCGGTCGCCGTAGTAGCCGATGGCCGAAGCGCACACCAATGCTTTGGGCGGCTGAGCGAGTCGGGCGAGCGATTCCGCCAGGAGCCGAGTTCCCTTGCCCCGGCTGTCGCGGATTTTGCCCTTTTTGGCCGGTGTCCATCGTCCGGCGATGTTTTCCCCGGCGAGATGCACAACCGCGTCCAGGCCTTCGAGGCCGGGGGTGTCCACGCTGCCTGCCGCCGGATCCCAGCGAACCTCGGCCGCGCCGGGGCGCGGTGGGGAGCGCACCAGGCGAGTGACGCTGTGGCCGCCGGTGGTGAGGAAGGGAACCAGTGCCGAGCCGACGAGCCCGCTCGAGCCGGTGATGAGGACTTTCATGGTCGAACCTCCTCTGCGCAGGCCGCGGGTGGCAATGTCTTCTACCAGGGTGCAGCGGCGGTGGGCCCCCGTGTTTTCCAGCTTGTTCTGGAGCCAGGCCCCTGCGCCCCACCGCCCGTCCCCTCTCGAATGTGGTGGACTGCAGTTCGCACCGCATGGGGAAGGATTATCTGGTGACCGATGCGCACAGGCACAAAATAGGCCCTCCCTTTCCAGTTGTTATACCGAACCAGGGTGGAGACGGTAAGCCACTGAAGTCCATTTTCTTCGCTGAGCAAAACCAAAACGCGAAAATCTAGATGGCTCTGGTCTTTCCCCACAACGATTTCATTGGTCGCTTTCTTGTAGACCTTCCATTGGAAGTTTGGGGTTGCCGTGCCGGGTTGGAAAGCGAAATCCTGATCCGCGGCTTTCCACTTGTCGCGGAGGCTTTGCTTAACCCAACACGGAGCTAGTGATGCCAGAACCGTGCGGGTGATGGATTCGAGATCCGGCTGTGGATCGGCAGGCGGGCTGGCTCGATAGGCGTCGGCGTAGTCTACCGCAGGGAAAAGCTGGGTGACAATAGATCCTTCCGGAACCGCCACAACTTCAATGCCACTGTCTTTTGCCAGGGCAAAAAGTAGGCCGAAGTTGACGATGGCACTGAACGTGAGGATACCGAGTCTGGCTAGCATTCTTGGGCTTTCCGGTCTGCCCCCCAGCATGGCCGCGGCGACCAGAGCCAGCAGCGCCATCATTACCCACGGCGCAACGGACCATACCCCAATAAAGACCAACGCGAGCAGGCCGCCGCAGACGGCCCAGCTGGCAGCACCCCACCGGCGTGAACTTCTCCTGGTGTCAAGGGCAACAGCCGCAAACCCGGCAAGGCCCAAAAGCGCCAGCTCGACCAGAACAAGAGTAGGCACGGGACAGGAGGATTGAGACGGTGAGAAGACGGCAGTCGCGGCAATGCAAATAGCCGCTCCCACCGATGCCAAAGCCCAGCTAATTTTGCGCTTCACCTTCTACAGTTCCTTCGGAAAACCCTTTTCATTGGCGACCGCCATCCCGTGCCAGAAACCTCTATTGGTGCCGAACACCACACCAAATATCGTAAGGGCCAAGGAGTGCCCAACCACGGAGGAGGGCACCCGATGGGCGGCGCGGCCCAGCGCTCCTGAGCATGCAATCTTGACGCCTCCCCCGGTCCACGCCCGGCAAGGGTAGCTACATCATAAGCTAAGCTGTTTCGGGGGCAACGTGGGTGAATTTTTTTGCCGGTGGTTCTGCCAGCCCGGCGGGGGCTTCCCTTCGGTCGGGCCGAAAAGAGACGACTCAGGCAGTAGTGGGACGCGAACCTGAGTTTTGGCGATTGAAAATTGGGCGCGGCTATGCCTGGCCGAAATTGGTCAACGCCGATGCGGTTCTCCCGGGCGTGGCAAGAGTTATGCGCCCGGATGTGCCGGCAGGCATCAACCGCTGGCGGAGCCGAGCAGCCAGTCAAACAGCGGCAGGAAAACGTTGAAGTGGGCGTTGGGGCGCTGGTGGTGGGCCAGGTGACGCGCTCGGGCGGAGCGCAAGCCCGGGGGAAGCCATCCGCCCAGGTGAATTCGCCAGTGAATCTCCTCGACGCCGACGAAGTAGGCCACAAAAGCTACCAGCATCGCGGGCGCCACGCCCAGTCCGAAGAGCACGTCGGCGGCGACGACGGGCGCGCCGTTGGCGGCAAACAGCAGCGCAATCCAAACCGGCGACCCGCCCAAATTCACATGCTCGGCCTCGGCCGGAGTCCCGGTGGTGCCGTGGTGGAGGAGGTGGCGCCGGGCAAAGAAGCTCCGGGCCAAGTGGAGAAGGAATCTGTGGTAGGCGTATTCGAAGCCATTGGCCCATACGAGACCGACCAGGAAGCCCACCAGCCATTTTTCCGGTTCACTCGGAAACCACACCCCGAGGATGGTGGCGGGCACCCCACCGCACAAGACAGCGGTCAGCGCGGTGACTCTCTTGATCGTGTGCCCGCGGTCGAGGGCCGCCGCCCGCGCTTTCCTCGCGGTGGGCAAGGAAGCCCGTTGCGGCTCGTACGGTGCCGGCAGAGGGCAGGCCACGAATTGGGTGTGGGTTGTCATCACGGGGCATCTACCGGCGAAGAGTTCGCGGTTTCTGGCGGGACTGGTACTCAATCACTTCTTCGGTGACGATGATAAATGTCAGCGCCCCGAGCAGAAACGCTAGCGAAATCCAGAGCGCTTGCATGGCCGTGAGTTGGGGCAGAAAAGCCAACATAATTGAGCCTCCACATAAACTGATGCGCGGGAAGGAAATCCGGACTGTCGGAAACGTACGGATCCCAAGAAAATCCTGTTGATTTCGAAACGAGCTAGGGCCTCGGAGGGAGTGTTGTGGAGGTGTTGGGGTTGGTGCGAGGGCGCACGAGAAGCAGGGGAGGCAAACGGAAATCAGAGAGGCTGGGTACTTCCGTCAGGGCCAAACTTCCGCTGGCGGGCAGTTAGTGGGCCGCAGTCCCGGCGGTGGCTTTCTTTTTCTCCTCTTCGATGGCGGCCAGCATTGACTCGTCGTCGCCGAACTTGAATCGTGGCAGGCTGCGCTCCCGTGCCTGCTTCTCCTCCGCCCGGGTCAAGTAAGGCAAGTCCTCCTTGGGGACGCACTGCACACCCTTGCCTTCGATCCGGGCGCGGATTCCATCCGCGGAGGCGGTAGTTTTCCCCGGCGCCGCCTCCAAGTATTTCAGCACGCAGGTTGCCCCCCGTTCGCCGTCCTTGCGGGCGAGGCCGACCAACCCTTCGCTGGCCTTTCGCGCCCAGCCCACCACATAGTGCCCGTCTTGCACCTTCCCGCTCTGCCGGTCGAAGACCTGGTAGGCGGCCTGCTCGGGGTCGTCCGCATCGGGACGGGTGACGTAGCCGCCCTTTTCGTAGGGCAGTCCCAAGGTGGGATCGGCCACGTCGCCGATGGCGAAGATCATCGTATCGAACTCGAGCTCGGTGGTCTGGTCAGTGGCTTTGGCCGCGGTGCCGCCGTTGCGGGGGACGAGCAAGTTCTCGGTCACGGTCAACCGAGCGATGCGTCCGCTGCCCTCGGCATGGATCTCCCGCGGAGAGGTAAGGAAACGAAAGCGGAGCCGTTTGCCGGGAGGCTCCCGGAAGGGTTGGGCGAGCGCCGGGAAGCTCACCTCCGGCACCTGGGCGATATCTTGCCCGACGGTGGCAATCCGCTGCTTCACCCGTCGGAGCTCTTCCTGGAGGGCGCGGCGGTCGAGGAACTCCTCGATGGCGTCAAATTCTTTGTGGTCGAACTTCGCCTCGAAGGGGCCGCGGCGAGCGATCACCGTCACTTCTTCCGCCTTCTGCTCGGGGTCGTCCACCAGCAACCAGTGCGCCAAATCCACCATCACGTTCCCCATCCCGATAATGCAGATGCGCTTGCCGGTAGAGAAATCCTGCGAAGCGAACGGGGGGAGCTGGTTGTAGTGATAAACGAAATCTTTGGAGGCGTACACCCCGCGAGCGTCTTCGCCGGGCAGGCCCAGCTTCTTGGTTCCCTGGGCGCCCACGGCGAAAACGATCGCCGCCGGGTTCAACTCCCGCAGCTCACCAATGGACAGCGGCCGGTTTTCGCCCACCGGGATGTGCCCCAGATAGGCGACGTTGGGCAGGCCCAGAATCTTGGCGAACTGTTTCCGCAGTCCGTTCTTCATCTTGTCCTTTGTGGGGTAGATGCCGTATTCGGCCAACCCGCCCGGCTTGATGTCCCGGTTGAAGATAACCACCGAGTAGCCGGCACGAGCAATTTTCTGCGCCGCGAATAGGCCTGCGGGTCCGGCGCCCACCACAAAAACTGTCTTCACGCGAACCTCCTTTCCCCAAGTATCGTGTAGACAAACCCTCGAGTCCTGGCAACAGAGCACCTGCCGTGCCGTATCGAGAGAGAGTGTCAGCGTCGCTAACTGGACGCAAACAAAGACGAAATCGCCTGCGGCGGTAGGGCCGCGGGGGTTTGCCCACGAGCGCCCTGGGGCTCTTGCCCCAGTTGGCTTTCGTCCTGTGTGCCACACCCCACGGGTGGGTGGCTCCGATACGGAGGTGAGAGTGAGGCTTGAGTACGGCCGTTGGGTGGCCTGGTGCCGCCGGTTTGCGCATATCTTCTGGCTTCGAGGCGCGGGGAAGGCCGACCCGATGTCCAATTGAGCCGCCGGCCTGGCTGCGGCGATCCGCCGCTGCAGCTTGCCTCGAAATGGAACTTTCGTTATGGTGGGTTGCTGCCCGGCGTAATTCTTCGATGAAACGCGTTCTTATTATCGAGGACGACAAGGACATCGTCGAGCTGGTGCGCTACAACCTAGAGAAGGAGGGCTTCCAGGTAACGGGGGCCAGTGACGGCTTAAGCGGTCTGGCGCAGGTAAAGAAGTCGCCCCCTGATCTTCTCATCTTGGACTTGATGCTGCCGAAGCTCCCCGGCCTGGAGATCTGCAAGGAAATCCGGCGGGACCAATCCCTGAACCGGCTGCCTATCCTGATGCTGACCGCCCGCGGCGATGAAGCCGACCGGGTCGTCGGGCTGGAGGTCGGCGCTGATGACTACGTCACCAAGCCCTTCAGCCCCCGGGAGCTGGCGGCGCGGGTGAAGGCACTCCTGCGGCGCGTGGAACCGACGGAGAAAGCCGCCAAACGAATCGAAGTCGGGCCGCTGCTCATCGACCCCGCCTCCTATCGGGTTAGCCTCGCGGGCAAGCCCCTGACTCTAAGCACCCTGGAATTCCGTCTGCTCTACTTCCTGGCGGCGCACCCGAACAAGGTCTTCAGCCGCGACCGGCTGTTGGATCAGGTGTGGGGCGCAGAGCGCTTCGTCACTCCGCGGAGTGTGGATGTCTACGTGCGGCGCTTGCGGGAAAAGATCGAGGAAAGCCCAGAAAATCCCGTGTATTTGAAAACCGTCCGCGGCGCTGGCTACATCTTTGAAACCCGTGCGACTTAAGCTGTTCTGGAAACTCGGACTCACCTACTTGGTGCTGTTGTTCCTCGTCCTGTTGGCAGTGGACCTCTACGCCGCCCGGGCCTTGCGCCGCGACTACCTGCGCGCCGGTTTTGATCAATTGGAGTCGCTGGCCAAACTGGCGCAGAGGCGTCCTCCCCAAGGCGACGACCCGGCGGCGCTCCGCGCCTGGACTCGCTGGATGGCTGAGAGCGGCGCCCGGATTACGGTCGTGACCCGCGGGGGTCGAGTCTTGGCCGACTCCGCTGAAGACCCGCGAAAGATGGAGAATCACGCCGACCGGCCGGAAATCCAGGAAGCCTTTGCGGTCGGGAAGGGCCGCGCCGTGCGCCACAGTGCCACCGTGAATCGTGACCTGGTTTATCTGGCCGTGGAGTACAAACCCGGACGCGAACCGCCAGTGGTGCTGCGGCTGGCCTTGCCGCTGGCGCAGATCGACACTGCCCTGGCGGATATTCGCTGGCGTTTGTGGACAGCTTCCGGCGTCATTCTCTTCCTGGCGGGGGGGGTATCGCTGCTGTTTTCCCGCGCTTTCTCCGGACGCATTGAGCGCTTGAAGGAGTTCTCCCGCCGGGTGGCGGACGGCGATTTCCGCCCCTTGCCGGCCGCGCCAGGAGGCGACGAACTGACCGAGCTCGTCCGGGCACTCAACACCACGGCGGTTCGACTGGACCGGACCATCCGTTCCCTCACTGAGGAGCGCAACCGCTCGGCGGCCATCCTGGGTAGCATGGTGGAGGGAGTGGCGGTCATCGGCGCTGATGAAGGGATTCTTTTCTGCAATCAGGCACTGTGCGAGATTTTTGGGGTGCGGGGCGAGGAGTCCCAGGGCCGCTCCGTCGTGGAAGTAATCCGTCAGCCCGAATTGCTCTCGGTCATTCGGCAGGCGTTGAACGGGCGGGAGAGTTCCGGCAGCGAAGTGGTGCTCGGCACGGTGCGACCCAGGAGTTTCGCCGTCACGGCCGCCCCGGTGCAGGCCGATGGCACCACGGGGGCGGTGCTGGTGCTCCATGACATAAGCGATCTGCGCCGGCTGGAGCGAGTCCGCCGCGACTTCGTGGCCAACATCTCCCACGAGTTCAAAACGCCGCTGACGGCGATTCAGGGTTTCGCTGAAACCCTGCTGGGCGGGGCCATGGAGGATAAGCAAAACAGCCAGCGCTTCCTGGAAATCATCCGCGACCATGCCGCCCGCCTGGGCCGCTTGACGGATGACCTGCTCAAACTCTCCCAGATCGAAGCCGGCAAGCTGGACCTCGACTTTCGTACCGTGCCGGTGTCGGAACTCATCGAACCCTGCCTGGAAACCACCGGCCTCCAGGCCAGCCAAAAACGGCTCACTCTGCGGGTTGTTTGTCCCGCGGGCTTGCCCGCGGTGCGCGGGGATGTGGGCTGCTTGCGGGAAGTGCTGCAGAACCTGCTCGACAACGCGGTTCAGTATACGCCGCCCGGCGGCCGGATTACGGTGCGCGCCTCCGCGGGC
Source organism: Terriglobia bacterium (assembly GCA_046757645.1). Classification (GTDB taxonomy): domain Bacteria; phylum Acidobacteriota; class Terriglobia; order Acidiferrales; family 2-02-FULL-67-57; genus JBHHYS01. Next base: position 20,643 of record JBHHYS010000034.1, read on the forward strand.
GACGCCCAGGTACTCATCGCGGTGTCCGACACCGGCATCGGGATTCCCCACGGGGAGCAGGGGCGGATTTTCGAGCGGTTCTACCGGGTCGATGCCGCCCGCTCCCGCCAGGTGGGCGGCACCGGCCTGGGGCTCTCCATCGCCAAGCACTTGGTTGAAGCACACGGAGGCCGCATCACCGTCGAAAGTGAAGTCGGCCACGGCTCCACCTTTTCTGTCTTTCTACCTGCCGCCTAGTCTCCTCTTGTAACCCAAAATTCACACCGGCTTCATTCTCCTTTCAACTCCGCTCTGCATACTCGGAGCTGTGAAACCCACAACTTGGCTCCGATATCTTAGGCAAGCCTCCCCGGCGAGTACGCTCGGACGCGGAGACGCGCCGGCAAACGGGGTACAACATGTTCGAGCTCATCGCTTGGGTGGCCCAAGAAGAGAGAGCCAACCAGGAGGAAACCTCGATGAAGTCATCCTTCAAGCAGCCGGTTGGAATGATCCTTTTTTCGGCTCTGCTGCTCACGATGCCTGTAGCAGCCGAAGAAGCGAGCAACCCCGTCCCCTCCCCGTCTTCTGAACAAGTGCAGGAGCAATTGCAGGAACAGCAGCAGCGAATCCTGGAGCTGGAACGCCTACTGAAGCAACAAGCTCTGCTACTGGAAATGCTCCGACAGCAACTAGCCCGGCAGCAGAACCAGCAGAACCCGCTCCCGAACTCTGCCTCAGCCGTGGTCCCTGCGGTGCCGGCCGTCAGCACCTCGCAGGAGACGGAAAGGCTCTCCGGCGAGGTCGATGCCCTAGCCGAAACCCTCGCGCAGACGCGCACTGACCTGAGCAAGCTGTCGCAGGCGCAAGAGGAGCAACAGAAGAATGCATCCTTGGTTGCTGGGTGGACCGGTAGCCATCCCTACATTCGCAGCACCAATGGGAATTTCTATATGCAATTCGGGGGACGGATGCAGTTGGACTGGCGCAGCTACACCGGCGAGGTTACACCGTCATCTTCGTTCTTTATTCGGCGGGCGCGCCTGGAAGCCAAAGGCCATCTCTTCAAGCACTACGAATACAAGGTGGAAGCCGACTTTGCCGACACCGGGAGTAGCTTGCTGCGCGACGGCTACATCAACATCAACTACGTCAAGCCGTTTCAGGTCAAGTTTGGGCAGTTCAAAGCGCCCTTCAGCCAAGAGGAATCGCAGTCGTCAAAGTATATCGACTTCGTGGAACGCTCCAGCGTCAACAACTTGGCCCCGGGACGCAGCCCCGGCCTGATGTTCCACGGAAAACTGGCCAATAACGTCTTCGAGTACTATGCCGGGGCGTTCAACGGGTTGGGCGAGCTGACCAGCGCCACAGCGAGCACGCCGGAATTCTTTTTACGTCTGCGCTTCACGCCGATAAAGACCGGTGCGCACAGCTTCAGCTTCGGCGGCGCAGCGTCGAACGGTCGCAACCAGGATGGCAAGAGCTTCCGTGGCCGTACGGCTAGCCGCAGCATCACCTTCTTCGACCGCGTTCCCATCAACGGCAAAATCCAGCGGTTCAACGGAGAGTTCTGGTGGACGTACAAGAACTTCTCCTTCCGGGGCGAGTACGACCAGACCAACCAGTTCCGCGAAGGTCTGGCTCCTGGTGGGGGCGACCTGCCGGGCGTGGTCGGCAAAGGCTACGTGTTGCAGGCGACCTACCTGCTCACGGGTGAAAAGAAGGGCACACGAGGCATCACCCCCAAGTCAGCGTTCCTCGAAGACAAAGGCGGCCTGGGTGCCTGGGAACTGGCTCTACGCTACGAGAACCTGCAAATGGATGACAAGCTCAACCCGAACCGCGCCGAGGCTTACACATTTGGCATCAACTGGTGGCTGACCAAGTTCGTCCGCTACCAGTCGAACTTCGCCTGGGAGCGCGTCAAGGACACCACGCGCGCACCCAACCCGGGCAATCGTGACCACTTCGCCTACCTGAGCCGGGTGCAGGTGATCTTCTAGTTTTCAACCGGCATTCACCTCAATGTAACACCACTGTAACTAACGAAACGATACTAGACACGGAGGAAACGATGAAAAGAGTAGGAATCGCGGCAATCGCCCTGCTGGCGGGAGCCACGGTACTTACAGCACAGCAGAGGAACATCACGGTTAAGGGCTCGGACACATTGGTCATTCTCGGCCAGCGCTGGGCCGAGGTTTACATGAAGTACAACCCCGGCGTCACCATCCAGGTGACCGGTGGCGGTTCCGGCACCGGCATCGCGGCCCTGATCAACGCCACGACCGACATTGCCGAGGCCTCGCGGCCCATGAAGGAGAGGGAGCTCGCCGCCCTCAAGCAGAAGCGGGGGAAGCAGGCGCTCGAACTCCCCGTGGCCGTGGACGGGCTGGCCGTCTATCTCAATCAGGAGAACCCGGTGAAGGAGTTGAGCTTGGCGCAGCTCAAGGCCATCTACACCGGCGCAGTAAAGAATTGGGCAGACCTGGGGGGTCGCGACCAGCGCATCATTCTCTACGGCCGGGAGAACAACTCCGGCACCTACGTTTATTTCAAAGAGCACGTTCTGGAGAAGGCCGACTACCATCCCAGCATGCAGACCCTCCCGGGGACGGCGGCGGTGATCCACGCCGTGGCCAACGACCCCCGCGGCATCGGATACGGCGGCATCGCCTATGCCAGCGGGGTAAAGGCTATTCGGGTCAAGAAAGATGCCATTTCGTCCGGCGTCGAGCCGACGATGGAAAATGTGTTGGCGGGTCACTATCCCATCAGTCGCTATCTCTACTGGTACTTTGCCGGGGCGCCCACGGGTGAGCTGAAAGAGTTCGCCCGCTGGGTGGTTTCCCAGGAGGGCCAAGAGGTGGTGGAGAAGGTCGGCTACTACCCGCTCAGCGAGCAAGACCGAGTCGCTTCCGCGGCCAAGCTGGACGCTGGCAAGAGGAAACCGGCCGCAACCCGATAGGAGATACGGTTGCAAAACAACCACGCATCTTGGCGGCAATCCAGTTGCCCCCGGAGCGATCAGGCCGCGTCGGCTTTCTCAGCGCGATGAGCACGACAGTCATAACGGCACGACTTCGCGGGGTGGGTTGGCGACGCCGGTGGCTGGATGGGGTGATCCAATGGGTCATCTATCTCGCCGCGCTGGGAGCGATTTCGTTGATCGTGCTTATTTTCGTTTTCGTGGGCCGGGAAGCCCTGCCGGTGTTGACCCGCGCCGAAGTGCACGAAGAGGTCACGCTCGAGACTCTTTTTCTGCCCCAAAACTATGGCACCCCGGAGGCGCCGTTGCCCTACGTCTGGCAGCCCGTCTCCGAACTGCCCAAGTACAGCCTGATGCCGCTTCTGGTGGGAACGTTGAAGGTGACACTGGTGGCCATGCTGTTCGCCACCCCGCTGGCCATCCTGGCGGCGATCTACACCACCGAGTTTGCCCCCCGCGGGCTGCGCGAAGCGATCAAGCCGGTGGTGGAGATGGTGGCCGGCATTCCCTCGGTGGTGCTGGGCTTCTTTGCTTTGATTGTTCTGGCCAACTGGCTTCAGGATGCGTTCGGGTTTGACTTCCGGTTGAACGCCATCAACGCCGGGATCGCCCTGGGCCTGGCGGTCATTCCGATTATCTACACCCTCAGCGAGGATGCGCTGACCGCGGTGCCGCGCGGCTATCGCAACGCCAGCTACGCCCTGGGCGCCTCCCCCCGGCAAACGGCCTGGCGGGTGGTTTTGCCGGCAGCGTTGCCCGGGGTATTCGCCGGGGTGGTGTTGGGATTCGGGCGAGCGGTCGGGGAAACCATGATCGTGCTGATGGCGTCCGGCAACGCCGCCATCACTTCATGGAACTTTAGCGAGCCGGTGCGCACCCTCTCGGCCACCATCGCCGCCGAGCTGGGCGAGGTGGTCTTCGGCAGCCCGCACTACCACGTGCTGTTCTTCATCGGCACCCTGCTGTTTGCCCTCACGTTCGTGCTGAACTGGTTGGGCGCGCAAATGGTGGAACGGTTGCACCGGCACTTGGCCGGAGCGGAGCGATGAGACTCCGCTTGGCCGACCGTGCTTTTCTGGGGTTGACCGCTGTGGCGGTATTGCTGATCGTTGCCTTTCTGGCTGTCATCATCGGAAACATCGTCCTGCATGGCTGGCAGCAGATTACCTGGGAGTTTCTGACCGCGGCCCCCAAGCAGGGAATGACCGCCGGCGGCATCTTCCCCGCGATCATTGGCACCGTGCTGCTGGTCGTCCTGATGACGATCTTCGTTGTTCCCCTGGGCGTGGCGGTGGCCATCTACTTCTCCGAGTACGCCGACCGCGACTCCGGGCTCTATCGCTGGACGCGACAGGCGGTGAATAACCTTGCCGGAGTGCCCTCGATTGTCTTCGGATTATTCGGCTTGGGCTTTTTCGTGCAGTTTGTGGGGCAGGGAATTGACACCGCTTTCTATGCCGGGGAACTGACCTATGGCCAGCCGGCGCTGCTCTGGGCTGCGCTGACCATGGCCGTATTGACCCTGCCGGTGGTAATCGTCAGCGTGGAAGAGACGCTGCGGGCCGTTCCCCAGGCGTATCGGGACGCCAGTTACGCGCTGGGGGCCACGCGAAGTCAAACGATTTTCCGGATCGTCCTCCCCCATGCCTTCTCGGGCGTGTTGACCGGTGGCATCCTGGCCGTGAGCCGGGGCGCCGGCGAGGTGGCCCCCATCCTGTTTGTCGGGGCTGCCTATTTTCTGCCGCACCTGCCGGCAGGGCTGAACGACCAGTTCATGGAGCTGGGGTATCACATCTATGTGCTTTCCACCCAGTCGCCGGACGTGGAAGCCACCAAGCCCTTGCTCTATGCGACGGTGCTGATTCTCTTGGGGCTGACATTTCTCCTCAACGCCACAGCCATGGCCCTCCGGGCCCGGCTGCGGGTGGTTGCCGAGAGCGCGCGATGACGATGGCGGCCAGGCGGGATTTTCCGCTGCTCAAAACGGAAGTGCCGCGGGGGGAGGCCATACCCGAAGAGCTCTCGACCCAGTTTCAGGTCCAGCGCCTCACCATCCGCTATGGGAGGCGGGTGGCAGTCGATGCGGTGACCCTACCCGTCTATCGCAATCACATCACGGCGATCATCGGGCCGTCCGGCTGCGGCAAGTCCACCTTTCTGCGCGCCCTGAACCGAATGAATGACACCATTCCCGGGGTGATCACCACAGGCCGCGTATGGCTGGACGATCAGGACATCTATGCTCCGGGGTGCGACGTGATTGGCCTGCGGCGCCGGGTGGGAATGGTTTTCCAGTCACCCAATCCCTTCGCCAAGTCGATCTACGACAACGTCGCCTTTGGGCTGCGCATCAATGGACTGGCGGGGTCGCGGGCGGCGCTGGACGCGCGGGTCGAGCGAGCGCTTCGGGCCGCGGCGCTCTGGGGCGAAGTGAAAGACCGGCTGGGACGCAACGCGCTGCAGCTCTCGGGTGGTGAGCAGCAACGATTGTGCATCGCCCGGGCACTGGCCGTGGAACCCGAGGTGTTGCTGATGGACGAGCCAGCGTCGGCCCTGGACCCGGTTTCCACGGCCAAGATTGAAGAGCTGATGGTGGAGCTCAAGAAGGACTACACTATCGTCATCGTCACCCACAACATGCAGCAGGCGGCCCGGGTCAGCGACTTCACCGCCTTCCTGCTCAACGGGACGCGGGTGGAGTTCAATTCCACTCCGCAACTCTTCACCACCCCGACTGACCCGCGTACCGAGGCCTACATCACCGGGCGCTTCGGTTAGGAGGCCAAACCGTGG
>JBHHYS010000035.1:0-25451 GCA_046757645.1 Terriglobia bacterium
GCTTCGAGGTGCCTGGCATTCTGGTCACGCCCGCCGGGCCGGTGCCGCCCGGCCCTGTAATCGTCGGGCCAAGCGGCCAAGATGCCACGCCGGCGTCTCCGCCACGTGTCTCCGACCGAGAAACCGCAGCGGCGGCCAAGCGCGTAGAAAGGCAGCCGACGAAGTCAGCAAAGGAGCGCGCCGAAGAGCTAATGCAAGGCATCCGCCCCGGAACCCAGCCACGTGAGCTGGCTGGAGGGCGACGCATTTACACCATCTACATCAACATGCCCAACCTGACCAGCCAGACGGGCAGTTGGGTGCTGCGCTTTGCCGAACTGGGCGAAGAAAGCGCCACCGCCCCGGGAGGCGCTGCCGACGCTTATCCTCTGGAATCGCCCGTGCCCCTGACAAAGGTGGACCCCAGATACCCGGCCGCGGCCCGGCGGGAGCGCGTGGAAGGCAGCGTACTCCTCTATGCCGTCATTCGCCGCGACGGCACGGTGGACAGCGTGCAGCTGGTGCGCGGCCTCCACGAATTGCTCGACCAGAGCGCGGTCATCGCCTTCCAGCGCTGGCGGTTCCAGCCCGGCCGAAAGAATGGCGCGCCGGTGAATCTGGAAGTGGTGGTGGAAATCCCCTTCCGCCTCCGCAAGCTTTTCTGAGGCGTCGAGGGCCCTACCAGTGCCAGACCTGGTCGTAGTCAGAGAATAGGCGGGGCAGCTCGCGACTGCGGACCAGTTTAAAATCCTTGACCAAGCTCTTGAGAGAAATCCCTCGCTCTTCGGCATCCTCCCGGACAACGTGGACGGGGATCCCGGCTTCCTTCATCTTGAGCAGATCCTTGTTCGGGTAGGGAGGGCGCTCGATGGGGAGCTTGCCAATCACCACCCCGACCGGATCCTGAGCGGCGACCGCATAGTTCACCGCGTTCCCCCGCAACAGCACCCCCATGATACTTCCAGCCTTCTTCAGGGCGTGGGTCAGCCAGAGGGTGGCGTCGTCCTGCTCCTCCTGGGTGCCCCGATAGGGGGTCTCCACTACGCAGAGAATCTTTTTCATGGCCTAGGCTCCTCTTACTTCGTCGGGATCACCAGGGTGGCATCAGACTCCTGCACCCACTTGTGGAAGTCAGGGGGACCACCGCGCCGCGGGCCGTCGATCCAGTTTCCCGCTCCGCGTTCGTCCACGCAGAGACCGCAGTTGACCCAGTCCAGCTTCACACCCTTCTCCTTTGCCAGCGCGAACAGGCTGGCCACGAAGTCCTTGGTGGTCGGGTGCTTCTCCTCTTCCACCGAGGTTCCGTGCACCGGGTTGGGGTGGGGCTTCTGGTCCTTGATCGTCAGGCTGACCGCACCCTCGTAGGCGAACACGTTGACGTTGATCCTCTTCCGAAGGGCCGCGTCGATGATGCGCATCGAGGTCGTCGAGGTCGCGGACTCGTAGGGGGGTTCCATGATGGAAATGGTGAGTGTTTTCGCCATTGACTCTGCCTCCCTTAGTGCCAGAGAACCTTCGTTCCGTTTCCTGCCATGATCTTGTCTACCAGGGCATCGATGTCGGCGGGCTTCACGGACGCGTGCCTCTCAGAGTCCTGGATACCGCGCTCCTTGAGCGAGAAGGAATCCACCAGAACCTCGACCTTGCCATCCAAGACACCCCCGAGCGGATTTCCCCGGGCGTCCTTTCGCGAGGCCAGGGCACCGTTTTGGACGAGGAAAAGGGTTACCTGCTCCCCCTTCGCCGCCAGGTCCGCGGCCAGGCCGTAAAAATATTCAACGTCACGGGATTCGAACGGGTCCCGGGACTCGACGAGCACATACCGAGCCATCTCAGCCTCCCTTCCCCTAAGTCTTTTCAGCCCAGGCCTTGGTGGCGGTCAGCGCGCAGCGCAACGGTTGGGCCCCGCCTCCAGATCGAGTGGGTCAACTTCACCCAGCTCGGCTTTCCCTTCGTTCACAGCCACGATCCTTTCGTAGTTCGGCGGTTTTGCCGTGAGGCTCTTGAGGATCGCCCGGATGAAGGGTCCCTCATGAAGCTGCAGCAAGTCGAGCCTGGATCGCACATCTCGCAACGACGCGCCGACGGGCGATCGATCGAAGCCCACCGGTTGAGGGGAGTGCGCGGGATAGATCAACAGGTCATCAAAGCGCCTGAGCAGGCGCTCCTGCAGGCTTTGATAGAGCATCTTCGCGCCCGCCTCTGCGCCTTCGTCGCCCTTCTCGAGGTCGGGCCGGCCGACGCTATCCACGAAGAGCGTATCCCCGGTGAGCAGCACCCTGCCGTCAATCAGGTAACAAACGCTCTCCCCGGTGTGGCCGGGGGTGGCGAGGGCTTCAACGGATATCGTGCCCACGGAGACCTTCTCGCCATCCCCGATGGGGGTGAAGGGATAGGCGACCCGTTGATTCGCAGGTATGACGTGCACGGCGCCTGTGGCCCGGCAGAGGTCTCTGGCTCGAGAGAGGTGATCGGCGTGCACGTGGGTCTCAAAGACGTGGGTGACTCGCAACCCCTCTCTGTCTGCGGCTTCGGTGTAGGCCGAGAGGTCCACACAGGGATCCAGGACAGCGGCCTCACCGTGTGCCCCGAAGAAATAGGATAGGCAGCCTTTTCCGTTGCGCCGGATCTGAAGGAACGTCATATCCCGGCGCCAATCGCAAGGAATCGGAGCTTCACTCCAGACCTGTCCCCACCGGTGAATACCGCCGGCCAGGCTTGTGGCATCGAAGCCCAGGGACCGCAGCAGGTGCGCTGCCTTCTGGGACACGACCCCCATCCGGCAGACAATGATGATGGGGCGAGCCTTCGGTAGGGTGTGCGCACGCTGAACTAATGCTTCGTCGTCATTGCTCTTCAAGGCATCGTACACTGGAAGGTTGCTGCTTCCATGAATGTGCCAGGAGGCGAACTCGTCGGCTTCGCGGACATCCACCACGGCAAGCGCCTCACCCTGCTCGAGTTTGTTCTTGAGTTCGGCCGCAGAGATTTCACTCATGTTTCGAGCCCCCCTTAACCCGGTCCGCAAAAGTAGGCTGCTTTCCCGACGAGGCCGACGCTATGGACCTTGGGCCGGAAACCCAGCTTATGCCCAGCAACCTGCCCGCACCTTACCCGACGCCCCAAAAACTGTCTGTAAGAAACCGCACTTTGGCCGACCTCGTCAAGAACAGCGGGATCAGATGTCAGCCATGGAGAACTCCGGACGCGCGCCCAGGCTTGGAAGATGCGGGAGGAGTGAGAGCGGCGGGGGCTGCTGCACTTCTGCAAAAGGCACAGGTAATCGGACCCGCTCGGTTGCCTCGGACGCAGCCACACTTCCCGTGAAGTCTGACCTCCGCCTGCCTTCGACTGGCTGGGAGAGCTTGCCGGTCGCGAGCCGCTTCCCCGGCAGGATTCTCACGAACTCCTATGCTGGCTGCCCGGAAATAAATACTGGCCACCTACGACGGCGGCGAATGCAGTAGAATCCCTCCACGAATCTACTGGCAAGGAGCCGCTTATGTTTCAGCCGGATTTGCTGCGCGGACAGGCGATTCTGATTACAGGTGGCGGAACCGGACTGGGGCGCTCGATGGCGCTGCGCTTCGCCGAACTGGGCGCCAAGATTTTCCTTGCGGCTCGGCGGGAAGAGCCGCTGCGTCAAACCGCGGAAGAAATCCGGGACAAGGGTGGCAGGGCCGGTTGGACGACCAGCGATGTGCGCGACTTCACCGCCGTGGAAGGGATGGTCGCCAAGGCCCACGCGGAGTTCGGCCGAATTGACATTCTGGTGAACAACGCCGCGGGCAACTTCATCTGCCCGACCGAGCGGCTCTCACCGAACGCCTTCGCTGCCGTGGTGGGCATCGTCCTCCAGGGCACCTTCCACTGCACCCTGGCCGTCGGGCGCCAATGGATTCAGAAGCGCCAGCCGGGCACCATCCTCAACATCCTCACCACCTATGCCTGGACGGGTTCAGGCTTCGTGGTCCCCTCGGCGTGCGCCAAAGCGGGGGTGCTAGCGATGACGCGCTCACTGGCGGTGGAGTGGGCGCGCTACCGGATTCGGCTCGCCGCCATCGCCCCGGGGCCCTTTCCCACCGAGGGCGCCTGGTCGCGCATCATTCCCTCCCCGAAATACGAAGAAGCGCACCGGAAAAAGCATCCCATGCAACGCTTTGGCCGCCACGAAGAACTGACGAACCTGGCCGCCTACCTCATCAGCCCGCAGGCCGACTACATCAACGGCGAGTGCGTCACCATCGACGGCGCGCAGTGGCTCCGCCAAGGCGGCGAGTTCAACGATTTGCTCGAATTGCCAGCGGAAATGTGGGACGAACTAGAGAAGGCCCGCCTACGCCCAGGCTCGCCTGCTGGACGGCCAGGCTCCGGCAGGCAGGCCCGTCGCGCCAAAGGCTGACTCTTCGGCCTCAAAACTCTTGAGTAGTCACCCGGCGGCGGGTGCCGCCGGGCTCGGCGGAGTAGGGTACTCATTTCACCTCAGCGCAGCCCTTCGGGCGTATCCCAACCAGCAAAAGCGAGGGGCGTTAGCCCCTTAAGATTCTCCGCCCCGGAGTGATTCGCGTCGTTGCTCCGGTCGCAGTACCCACCCAGCTCGGCTCTCCAATGGAACCGCACCCATCATGACGCTGAGCCCCGAGGCGCCTGCCTCGGGGGAGTCCTGCCGCAAACGGAAGAGTACATCAACTACTCGGCCAGGACCGCCAGCAGGCGGTCGATCTCCCACTCGCGGTTGTAGATGTTGGGCCCGATGCGCAGGGCGTCCTGGCGCAAGCTGACGAAGACGTTCTGGCTCCGCAGGGCCTGCCACAATTCCCGGGTCTTCTCGGCGGTGCGCGCCGCCACGCAAACGAAGGGCCCCCGCTGAGTCGCCGCACGCGGGCTCCGCAGTACGCAGCGATCCCGCGGCAGCTTCTCAATCAAGTATTCGGAAAGCGCCCCCGCGTGCGCTTCGACTTGCGCTACACCGACGCGCAGCAGGAACTCGACCGAGGCGCGCATCGCCGAGAGGTTCAGGAAGCTCGAGACCTCGGTGGCGTCCCAGCGGCGGGCGCCGGGTGCCAGCCGCCAATCCGCCCGCGGCAAGCGGTTGAAATTCTCCGCGCCTTCGACGTTGAGCCAGCGGATGTCGCCGACCTCGAGGTGGTCGATCAGTCCCTGGCGGAGGTAGAAAAAGCCGGTGCCGTAAGGCGAGAGCAGCCACTTGTAGCCGCAGCCCACCAGGAAGTCGCACGCCAGTTCGCCGACCGTGAAGGCGAGGGCGCCCACAGCCTGGCTGGCGTCCACCAGCAGGTGAATGCCCCGCGCCCGGCAGGCAGCCCCCAGCCGGGCCAGATCGAGCCGGTTCGAGTCGGCGTAGCTGACGTAGCTGGTGGCGAGCAAACGGGTGCGCTCACTGAGCTGGGCGAGTAGATCGTCGGCGGTGAGGAAGCGGCCGGCACCCGCTTTCACCGCGCGCACCCGAACGCCGCGGCGCTCAAGATTTTTCCACGGGTAGTAGTTGGCGGGAAACTCTCCCGCCGGCAGCAGAATCTCATCACCCGGCTCCCAGGCCAATCCACGCGCAACGGCGTTGACCCCGTCCGAAGCCCCGGAGGTGAGGGCGATCTCGGTCGGCTGGGCGCCGATCAAGCGGGCCAGGGCCGCGCGTGTCCGCCGGGGAAGCTCGAAGTAGAGTTCATTGGTGATGCGCTCGGGATACTTCTTCAGGGCAAGGGCCTGCTCGACGGCGCGGATGGTGGTCTTGGGAAACGGCCCCTGGTTGGCGCAGTCGAGATAGATGCGGTTTTCAAAATCCCAGAACTCTTCCCGCCAGTCGACCGCGGCGAGGGTTTGCCTGGGCTGACTCATCGAGTAGACTTGTTTTGAGATTTCAATTCCCACGCTCTGGGGAAGCCTAGCGCGGCGGCTCGCCTACAGTCAATTGGCGGGGCGTGGAAGCCGGGGGGTGAAATTCGCTATTCGGATTCCCGGCCCGGTGATTTGCCAGCCCTCAGGGGAGTCCCCTTCGGTCAGTACCACAGGAGTGTGGACCCCACCCCCCTGTTTATCATGCTGGCCGGCGCCCTCTACGAGCGCACCGGGGACTCCGACTTCATTTGCAAGCTTTGGCCCCACATTGAGCGGGCCTTAGCCTGGATCGATCACTACGGCGATGTGGATGGGGACGGATTCGTCGAGTATGTGCGGCGCTCCCCCTGGGGTCTGGTGCAACAAGGGTGGCGGGATTCGCAGGACGCTGTCTTTCATGCGGATGGGAGTGTGGCGGAAGGTCCCATCGCCCTGTGCGAGGTCCAAGGGTATGTTTACGCCGCTAAACAGGAAGCTGCCCGACTGGCCTCCGTTCCGGGACAAAGGGAAGCGGCGCAGTCGCTTCAGCATCAGGCTGAGACCCTTCAGCAGCAGTTCGAACAGGCTTTTTGGTGTGAGGAGCTGTCCAGTTACGCTCTCGCCCTAGACGGGAAAAAGCGGCCGTGCCGTGTTCGGACCTCCAATGCTGGGCACGCTCTCTTCACCGGCATTGCTAGTCCCGAACATGCCCGTTGCACCGCAGAGACTCTGTTAGGGGCGGATTGCTTTTCCCGATGGGGCATCCGCACAGTGGCGGCCACCGCGCCCCGCTACAACCCCATGTCCTACCACAACGGCTCGGTCTGGCCCCACGACAACGCTCTCAGTGCGTGCGGTCTGGCCCGTTATGGTTTCAAAGAGCTACTCCTCAGGGTGCTAACGGGACTTTTCGATGCCAGCCTCTTCGTGGAACTTCACCGCCTCCCCGAGCCTTTCCTATGGATTCCCTCGACGTCCGGGCGAAGGGCCGACACTCTACCCGGTCGCCTGTGCCCCCCAATCCTGGGCCACGGCTTCCCCCTTCCCGCTCTTGCAAGCCGCCCTGGGACTCTCCATCAAGGGTCCACAATCACAAATCTTGTTGACCTATCCCCTCCTGCCCGAGTTTCTTCAGGAGGTCCAAATCAAGAATCTCAAAGTGGGTCAGGCCTCGGTGGATGTTGCTCTGAAACGCCCCGCCCAGGACGTGGGCATCAATCTGATGCGCAAAGAGGGAGATGTTGAAATCGTGGTGACAAAATAGAGCGGAAAGCCTGCCGGCGGGCTCAGAAGTGCTCCCGCAACTCCCCGAATGAATTCAAAACCAGCAACTGGCCGGTGCCGGGCTGAATCGTCTCCTGCTCGTAGTCCCAGGGATGGGGCGAGGGAATGAAGACGGCGTTCAGTCCGATGGCCAGGGCGGGATTGATGTCCGAGCGTGGACTATCCCCGACCATCCACACGGTACGGGGCCGCAGCCGGTGGCGCTCGACCACAACCCGATAGGCCGCTTCGTTTTTTTCCGGCACAATTTCGAAGGATTCGAAGTAGGTCACCAGGCCCGACCCCGCCACCTTTTGGCTCTGCTCTTCTGCATTCCCTTTACTGAACAGCAACAACCGGTGCCGCCCGGAGAGGTAGGCCAGAGTTTCCGTCACCCCATCGAAGACCTTGGGGGGCTCCTCCACCAGGTGGCGCGAAAGGCGGCGGATCTCCCGCCGGTGAGACTCCTCGGCCCGGTGGCCGGCCAGCTTCAGATAGACCTCCTCCAGGGTGGACAAGAAACTCGACATCCCGTAGCCGCGCCGACGGATGTTCTTCAATTCGGTTTGCTCGATCATGGCGCGGATGTAGTCGTCCGCGTAGCCCAAGGGGGCGACCAATCCGAGGAAGGAATCAATCGTCCGCTTGAAGCGGAGGTTGTTTTCCCAAAGGGTATCGTCGGCGTCAATCAGCAGCACCTGGCTGGTCCGACCCATCCGGGACTCCGCCCCGGGCACTAGCGCGCCTGGGTTTGGGCTACGAGCCGTTCCAGGATGCGCCGGGCCAGCTTCTGCAGTTCTCCAAATTGGGACAGATAGACCTCGAAATCGCGGTCGACTTCCAGCGCGGTCTCAGCGGGCAGCTTCGCACGAAAGATCATGTCGCGGACGTAGACCGGATTGGGCAGGATGATATCTTCGGCCAACTCTTCCAAGGCCTGCTCAGGATCGTAGTGGTAACCCATATCATTTCCCTCTCAAAGGAAACTCCCGGCGGAGCGGAGGCGACCCGCCACCCTCACTATAGTCCGCCGCTCCGGGCAGAGCAAGTCGCCGATGCTACAAGACGTGCTTCTCCGACCACTTGCGCACCAGGCGCCAGCGACCATCAGAGTCTTTCCGCAGCACTTCCAGGGTGAGCTCCACTTCCCCGCCCGCCTCGCGCAACGCGAAATCGCTGCGCACCGCGGCGATGGCCTCGGTGGGACTGCGCGGGACGACCGCGAGCAAGCGCCGGCTCCAGAGTGTCTCCCGGCCGCGCACGGCGTCGAAAAACTGGCGCACGCCGGCGATGGCGTGAGCTTTGTCCAGTTGCACGACGCCCTGGGGCGCCACGTAGAGGAGTCCCACAAAGTCGGGAGCCAGCCGGGCGGCAATGGCGCTGGCGTCGCGCTCGTCCCAGGCTTTCCAGTAGTCGGCGTAGAAGACACGCACTTCGGCAGCAACGGCGTCGACATCGAATTCCGCCGCCGGCGCCGCTCGGGGTGGAGCTGGGGGTGGCACCGCCAAGGCCAGCGAGAGCCCGGCAGCAAACAAAACCAGCAGGGTCAAGTGTCGGATCATGGCAACCTTCCTGGGAGAGGGTAGGGCGGATCCGTCCGCGCCCGCCGAGTGCCGGTCCCACTTGCTGGGGCCGGGCTCAATCGAATTCCTCCTCAATAACCTCCGGTGAAACGATTGGTTGCCCTGGGCTCGATAAAGTTAGAACGGTACTAGAAGCGAAACAGGTAGGAGAACTTGATGAAAAACTGCTTGGCGTCGTTGATGAAGCGATCGCGGGGACGGAGGAGCTGACCATTAACCAGGCGCACATTCTGCGCGTTGCCATTATACCCGATGAAGAGCACGGTGCCGGGGTTGAGCAGATAGGTGAGCAGGAAGTCGGCATTGAAGTTCTTGGTGGTGGGCAGAAAGGTGAAATTGGGATTGGCCAGGGTGGTGTCGTACTGGAGAATCACGCGCAGCGAGAGTTCCCGGTTGAACTGGTAGTTCCACTTGGAACGGACGATGTGGTTGTTGAAGATGTTGGCGCCGCTGGCGCGATCCTTCAACCGGAGCAAGAGATAGCTGTTGTCGATGCGCAGGGGAGTCCAGGGACGCAGGGTGAGTTCGAAGCGGGCGTTGGTCGAATCCGCCAAAAATGGCAACTGGCCGGGGGGGGGCGCAAAGTTAATGTTCTTCCCCCAGCCGGCAAAGCCGCTGACTCTGATCTGGGAGATGTAGCTGCTGCGAAAGCGGAAACCATAGCCAGGCTGCGAGAAGTCGCGGTCGGTGGGGAGCCCGGGGAAATCCTGAGGGCGGAGGCGTTCCCGGCCGGCGTTGTAGAAGAGGCGGAACTTACTCCGCCCGGTAAACTCCCACTGCAGGCTGGGACTCAAGCTCCAGTCCAACCGGGTACCCTGGTGGTCGTAGACCCGATCGAAAAAGAGCCCGGGGCCCCAGGAAATCAGGTACTTGCCTTCGGGCCAGAATTGGTAGGTGACATTCTGGCCCAGGCGGCGAATGTCCGGACGGAGGAGAAAGCCGGGCGCGGTCCGGAAGCCGGGGCTGCGATCGTTGTACTCCAGCCGGTAGCGGAAGCTGCGGCCGCTGCGGCGAAGCTCGAAATCGTAAGCGGGCCCCGCTAGTTCTGCTTCTGCGGGGTCGTTGAAGAAACAGCCGTCCGTCCCGCTGCCAAACAGCGACCGACCCCCTCCCGGCTGGCAGCGGGTGGAGCTGGCCACGCCCTGGAAGCTCGTCACCCAGTTTTCCGAAAGCTTGAAGCGGCCGTCGAGACCGGCCACGCGGTTGAAACTATCTTCGAATTCGCGGTCGGTGACGATCAAGCCCAGGGTGGATTGTTTGCCGAAGTCGCGGTTAACCCGCAGGATGCTGAACAGGCCGCGCTTGCCCCGCAGAGGGCCGAGCGACACGGTCTTCCCCGGGGCCTGGTCATCGATGACGAAGGCGCCGATGGCATACGGCCCCAGCTTGCCGGTGAGCCGCGCCCCGAACTGCGGGTCGCCAATGCGGCGGGTGAAGAGCAGATTGATGGGGGTTTCGAAGAAATTGGCATTCTCGATGAAGAAGGGCCGCTTCTCCGGGAAAAAGACCTCAAACCGCTGGTTGATAGTCACCTGCGGCTCATCCGACTCCACTTGGCTGAAGTCAGGGTTGAGGGCGAGGTCGAGTACCAGGCTGTCCTGGAAAACAAGCTTGGCGTCCAGGCCCGCGTCGCCGTCCGCGGGGTCGCGCACAAAGCGGGGGGCGCTCGGGTCGCGGGTGTCCAGGGCGCGAAAGGAGCGAAACACGCCGAAGGGAATCAGCTGAATATTTCGCCCCGGGGAGATGCGCTCCAGGCCCTGGAGAGTGGCCGCCTGATTCAAGCGGCCCTCAATGCGGTTGGAAACGTGGGGCCAGAAGGTTTCCTCGTTGATGCGCGGGATGTCGCGGACGAAGATGATTCCCCAGCTCTGCTCGGGCTCCGAGGGAAAGCGGAGACTCTTGAAGGGGATGGACATCCAGACCACGTAGCCCTGGTCAGTGAGCTGGCCGCGGGAATGCCAGAGGGTATCGAAGGAACCGTCCCAGCCCTGCCCTTCGGTCCAGAGGCCGTCCCACTGGATGCCGAAGGGGTTAGTGAGGAAGCCATAGGCACGCCGGCGGTCGTGGAAGGTATCCAGCATCACTTCCACGATGTCGTCTCCGAAGACGCGCTCGCGGGGCATCATGCGGGCGCGAATTTTTTCCGGCTCGTTGTCGAAGCAGACAAAAACCACGTAGAGGTTCTTGTCGTCGTACCCGAGATAAACTTCGGTGCGTTGGGTCGAGGGCTGGCCATCGCTGGGCGCTCGTTGGATAAAACCTTCGACTCTGGCCAACGTCCCATCCATTTCGCCGTTGGGCTTCATCTCCAGGAAGTCTTCCAGCACCGGGGCGCGGTTGACCCGGGGAATCGTCACCAGCGGCGGCACGGACAGATCGGAAGCCGCCTCGCTGCTGGCGGGTGTACCCAGCAGCAGCCACCAGAGGGCCCATCCCAGAATCGTGCCCGGCCCCGGGCGTCGGCGTCCCTTTCGGGCGCTATACGCTGTGCCTGGCACTCCTGCCGCTGGCGGTGGCCGGCAGCGAGATCCCATCTGGTGACTTCCCCGCATCGTGGCGGCTGGCCTCACTTCGCTTCCCTGCGGTCGCAAAGGCAAGCCCCGGAGGGAGCTTGACCCCGAAGGCGGCGGACCCGAGCTACGCAGGCGGGAGGCTTACGAGGTGGGGGGGAGAAAATCATATTGCTCAATCACCACCGCCACCCCGACGCGGCCTCCGTCCACGGTGCTGCCTCCGGCTTCCCCCGAGTCCATTTTCTCCACCCGCACCACTCGCCCCACACATTGCACGCGCACGTCGGCGGAGAGGGTGATCTCCTTGGGCAGAGTCAGAATGAACCGGATGGGCGACCCGGCCTGGAAGGGCTGGTTGGCGGTGAAGTAGACGCCCCGGAAGCTGACGTCGCGCGTGCGCGCCGAGCTCATGGGGTGGGCGCCCGAGGAAGGGGCACTCACCTCCAAGGGCAGGGTTATGGGAAAGCGGTGGGCTCCGCGGCGATCTTCCATAACACACCCGACCTCAAGGGTTTACGCCCGCCTACCCTAGCATCGGGCCGGGGGGGGTGCAATAGGAATTCAGTCTAGTGGTACCAGTTGCTGCAAGCGGGTGCAGATTTCCCCCACCAGGGCGGGGCGATTGCGCTCGGTCAAGGTATAGAGCTCGACATCGGGCCGCTCGCGCACCGCCTGGAAAAAGGGGAGCCGGCCGATCCCCAAGGTGGCCAATAAGTTGACCCGGGCGTCCAGGGCGTCCTCCAGCGCCCGGCGGAAGCGGCCGGAGGCGCATTCCATCTTGCCGATCTCGTCGATCACCATCAGGTCAATGTCGCGCCGGGCCAGCTCCGGCAGGACCAACCGCTCGAACGCTTCCAGATTGACGCCGTAGCGCCCCACCCGGACTCGGCTGCGAAGATCGATGCGGGCAAGTTCCCCGGGTTGCCCCGCGAGGGTGGTGACGCGGAAGCCCAGGCAGTGCCCGGCGGGGTCGCGCACCTCGACGGTGGTAAAGCCGGCCACCCGCAGCCGCCCGCCTGCGGGCCGAAGCCCGCTTTCCCGCACGGGGGTCGGCAACCCTTCGGCGGGCGTAGGCCCGCGGAGTTCCGCCACCACTTGCTCCACCAGCGTGGTCTTGCCCACTCCGGGCTTGCCCTGGAGCAGCAGGTTCAGACCCGCCATAGCAAACCCCGAGAACGGCCGCCGCGAACCCCTGACCCTCAATCGGCCGGGCGCACCGCTGGCTTCAAGTAAGTGTCGAGCCACCGCTGGATGTGCCGCAAGCGCTCCACCCGCAGCCGGGGTTCCCCGGTGCGGGAGAGGTTGTGGTTGCTGCGGGGAAAGCGCACCATCTCCACCGGGCGCTTCATTCGCTTCAAGGCGACGTAGACCTCTTCGCCCTGGCCGATGGGCGTGCGGATATCTTCTTCGCTGTGGATGATCAGCAGCGGTGTGCGCACCTTCTTGATGGTGCGAATGGGGGAAAGCTTCCGGTAGAGCTTCTCCGCCTTGAACCAGGGTTTCCCGAAGGCAAGGTCGCCCAGACGCCAGGCGTCGCTCTGGCCGTAGAAGCTCTCCAGGTTCGACACGCAGCGCATGGTGATGGCGGCAGCAAAGCGGTCGGTGTGGCCGACGATCCAGTTCGTCATATAGCCCCCAAAGCTCCCACCCAGCACCCCCAGGCGCTTCGGGTCGATGTAGTCCCGGGTGATGACGGCGTCCACCGCCTTCATCAAGTCAATGTAATCCTTCTGCCCCCAGGCCTTCTGAATGGCGGCGGCGAAGCCCTGGCCGTAGCCGACGCTGCCCCGGGGATTGGTGTAGAGGACGACGTAGCCGGCACTGGCCAGGAGTTGGAACTCGTGGAAGAAGGTGTTGCCGTACTGGGCGTGGGGCCCGCCGTGGATTTGGAGCAGTAGGGGGTAGTTTTTCTCCGGGTCAAAATCGGGCGGCTTCAGAATCCAGCCTTGGATCTCCCACTTGCTCGCTCCCCGGAACCAGAACGCCTCCGGCTCGGCGATGGCATACTTCTCGAGCCAGTCGGCGTTGAAGTAGGTCAGCGGGCGCAAGCGGCCGCCCGCGCCCAGGCGCAGATAGACTTCCGCGGGATGAGTGGCGTCGCCGTAGACAAGAGCGATACGGCCGTCCCGGGCGACGCTGAAAGAGAGCACCTCGCCGTTCAGGTGGGTGAGCATCTCGGGCGGGCCGCCTGCCTGGCGGCTGGTGGGGCCCGCGAACGGAATCCGAAACAGAGGCGCGTTGCCGCGATCGCTGCCGATGAAATAAAGAGCCGTGCCGTCGGGTGACCACTTTGGCCGGGCGTCCTGGGACACCGGGGCGCGGGTGTCGCCCGCGGTGCGGTTGCCGACCCTGCGGTCCCACTCGCCGGTCAGCTCCTTCATTCGACCCCCACCCGTCGCAATGGCCCAGAGCTTGGTGGCCGTAGCTGCCCCGAAACGTCGTTGCTGCCGCTGGCGCGCGCCGAGAAACACAATCTGGGCGCCGTCGGGTGACCACACCGGCGTCCCCTGCGGGCCGGCTTCGGTGGTGAGTTGGACCAGCTCGCCTCCCTCGGCGGGTACCGTCCAGAGGTCGGTGTTGTTGTTGTAGTCGGCGTCGGGAGTGCGATTGGAGCTGAAGGCGAGGCGGCTACCGTCGGGCGACCACGCAGGTGCGCTGACGTTGGAGCTCCCTGAAGTCAATTGTTTCAGCGTTCCTCGGGGGTCGTCCAAGCCGATGATGAAAAGCTGGGTATAGCGGTGGTCGAGAAAGCCCTGCCCGTCCGCCTTGTACCTCATCCGGGTAATCACTCGCACCGGAGCCTGCTTGGAGGGGTCGAGTTCGCTCGGGGTTTCTGTGGCTTCCTCCTCCGGGCCGAGTTCCGCCAGAAAAGCGATGCGGGTGGAGTCGGGCGCCCAGACGAAAGACCGGACACCGTGCTTCATTTGGGTGAGTGGGCGGGCTTCGCCGACCTCAGTGGGCAGCAGCCAGAGCTGGGCCGGGTGGCGCTTCTTTTCTTCGTTATCGGACCGGAGCGGGCGCGTGGAGAGGAAAGCCAGCCAGCGCCCGTCGGGTGACCAGCGCGGATGAGTTTCGTTGCCGGCGCTGTAGGTGAAGGGGCGCGGCCGCCCCCCCGCGCTTTCCACCACCCAGATGTGGCTCTGGTAGCGGTTCTTCTCGGCGTTGATGACGGTGTGCACGAAAGCGACTCGGGAGCCGTCCGGGGCGATCTGGGCATCCGCCACGAAGACCAGCTCAAGCAAACTCTCGGGCGTCACCGGCTTGGTGCCCGCCTGGTGGACGGGCAGGCCCGCCTGCGCCGGCGCGGCGACCAGCAAGACGAAGACGAACAAGGCCACGAAGAGACGCCAGACACGCATGGGATACACCTCACAGCGGACTGCAGATACAGGCAGCAGTATAGCATTGGCCCCCGGCGCGCCGCTGCGACCCACCTACGCCCTCAGGGGCTAAAGCCCATGTTTTTGCAGTGGACTAACGGCGGCAGGCGGGGTTGAAACCTTGCCCTGCCGAGCCCGTACCCGCCAAAGACGGCAGAGGGTTACTGGGTGTGGCGCTGGATGCGGGCCAGGGTGGTGAAGTCGAATTCGGGCTCGAGGGCGAGGGCACGGAGCCAGGCGCGGGCGGCGGCCTCGGAGTCGCCGCCCAGGGCGTGGGCCAGGCCCAGGCCGTGCCAGGCGTAGGGGTCATCGTCTTTGTAGCCGAGGGCGTGCTCGTAGGCGGCCAAGGCCTGCTGGGGGTTCAGCAACCGCAGGCCGGTGTTGCCCTGCTGGTGGTGTTCCGCCCACTCCTCTAAGCCTTGGTTCGGGGGGAGGATAATGGCGACGTCTTTCGCCACCCGCAGCAGCTCCCGGGCGCAGTAGTTCAACTCGTTACGGGCGGGCGAGTCGGGAAAGAGGCTAATGGAGTGCAACAACTCGCGCAGGGCCAGGGTCAGATAAAGCTGAGGGGGTTGCTTGTCCTTCAGCAGATGAAGCGCAGTGCGGAAGTGCTGGCGGCTTTGAATCAGGCTCTGGGTGCGCACCCGAAACTCACCCGCTTTGAGGTGCTGGGGATCAATCTCCAGAGCCCGCTCGTAGCAGGCCAGGGCGCGGTCAAGCTGTCCCAGGGTTCCGGCGGCGTTTCCCAGCCAGTAAAAATAATCGGGATTTGTTGGGTCGGCCTGGGTGGCGCGCTCCAGCGCCTCCAACCCCAGCTCGGGGCGGCCGGTTTCCAAGTGGCAGATGCCCAGGTAGCTCCAAGCCCGAGCGTTCCCCGGGTCGGCGGAGAGCAACCGCTCAAGAAGAAGGCGGGCTTGGTCGAACTCAGCCTGGTCGAAGGCTTCCCGGGCGCGCGCCATCAGTTGTTCGCTCTCAGCCACGTTCACTTTTTCACCAGGCTGGACGAGCTTGCCCGCATTCGGGCCTGCCCCACGAAGGCCTCATGGGCGTAGGCGGGTGGCGTCCAAACTGACCACAGCTTCCTGGCCTACCACCTCGGCGGTGTGCCGCGTTCCGGCCGGAAGCTCTATGATGTCGCCGGCCTCGAGCACAATCTCGCTTCCCGCGGCGGTGATTTTCAGCCGCCCGGCCAGCACCGTGTCCTTTTTGTCGACCTCGTGGGTGTGCTCAGGGAAGTAGGTACCCGGGGGATAGACGTAGCGGCTGACCGAGTAGCCTTCTCCTTCCAGCCGTTGACGCATCGCCGCTTCGCTCAGCCGGCCCCACGCCGGGTTCCATTTTTCCACGCAGACCGGCATTGGGGCCTCACTCGCCCGAATCGGGGTCGCGGGTAAACAGCCGGTTGAATTGTTCCGGCGGTGTCAGGGATTTTTGCACCAGGCGCAAATTTTCCTCTACGTGGGGCAATTGCTTCATCCCCACCAGGGCCGACCCGATACCGGGGGTGGAGCGCACGAATTGGAGGGCACGCTGGGCGTCGGTTTCCAGGTCGGCATTGAGGAGAGCGCGGAGCCTGGCGGGCAGGTTGCGCGCCATTTGCCCTTGCAGGATGGAGGCGCTGGCAAAGACGGTGACGCCCAGCCGGCGCGCCGCTTCCAGCAGCGGCACCTGCTGATTGTCGAGCGGCTGGTTGGCGCGCGAGAACGCCTCCGGCATGGCGAGATTGTAGGGGAGCTGCACCGCCTTGAAGTGGTGCTCCTTGCCCGCAACCCGCTCGGCCACCCGCACCAGCTCTTCCAACGCCAGATAGTCGCGCGCCGGCGGCGGCTTGCGGTACCCGTCCCAGGTGGCCGTGCCATAGCAGCGGAGCTTTCCTGCGGCCACGCACTCTTCCAACTTCTCGAAGGCGGCAGCGATGCGATTCAGAAACTCCTCGCGGGATACCACCTGGAGCTGGGTCTCCGGGTTGTGCACGTAGTAGATATCCAGGGTTTCCAGGTCGAGGTTGCGCCGGCTGCGGTCGAGCTGGTCTTCCAGGTAGCGCGGGGTCATGCAATGCATGCCGGCGACTACATCGTCGGCACCCAGGGTGCCGGTCTGGATGTAGTGCTCCTGGAAGTAGGCGGCGGGATCGGGCGGGTAGTCGGCGTCGAAGGTGAGGAAGCCTGCCTTGCTGGCGACCACAACTTCGTCGCGCGCCAGCCAACCTTGCTCGACCAGCGCCCCCAGAGCGGCGGCGATGCTGCGCTCGCTGCGCTGGAAGCGATAATTGATGGCGGTGTCAATGACGTTGACCCCCAGCTCCACCGCCCGGGCGATGGCGCGGGCGTAGAGCTCGTCGGTGGCCGGATTGTGCTCGCCCAGGTAGGTGCCCACACCCAGCGAGGAGAGCCAGAGGCGGTTTTGTTCACGAAAGTGGCCTTCGGCCGCCCGGCCGGCAAAGCGCTGGCGGTAACGCTGGGTTCCCTCCGGAGTGGCAAAGCCTGCCAGTGCCATTCGGCCCCCTCAACCGAAGCGCGCGCGCCCCGAAGAACCCACTATAGCAGATGCGGGGCAAGCTCACCGGAGAAGACCCCCGCGCTCGGTTCCCATTGACTTCTCGGTCCCGCTCAGCTAGCATTGCCGCATCACGTACGCATCCGAGTGAAGCGAACTCATCTTAGCACGCCGGTAGGAGAGCCGTTCATCCCGCGGCCGCGGGAGAAGGAGGACACCAATGAATTGGCAGGAGCTATTCACCGAGCCTGTGCAGGAGATGTGGACCAAGTTTCTCTCCTTCGTTCCCAATCTGTTGGGCGCCTTGGTCATCCTCTTGGTGGGGGCCATTATCGCTCGTATCATCCGCACGTTGGTGGAGCGCGGGCTGCGCATCGCGCGGTTTGACACCCTCACCGAGCGCGCTGGAATCAACCAAGCTCTGCAGCAAGGACAGATCAAAGCCACCCCCTCCGGCATTGTGGGCAGGCTCTTCTACTGGATCGTGGTGTTGCTGGCGCTGGCGATGGCCGTCAACGCCCTGGGCTTGACGGCGGCCACCGAACTCCTGAGCAAGCTCGTGGATTACATCCCTAACGTCATCGCCGCCGTCTTTATCCTGGCGCTGGGCTTCTTCTTCGGCCACTTGGTACGAGGTTTCGTGCAGACATTGGCGGGTGGGGTGCGCGCCGTCAACCCGGAAACCATTGGCAAGGTTGCCCAGGCGGCGGTCATCGTCTTTGCTGTGATCGTCAGCTTGGAGCAGTTGCACATCGCCACCACCGTAATCAATCAGGCCATTCTCGTGCTTTTGGCTGCCCTGGGCCTCGGCCTAGCGCTGGCCTTCGGGTTGGGCTGCAAAGATATGGTGAAGGACTGGGTGGAAGGCTTGACCCGCAAGTAGGGGCCCCGGGTACGCCCGAAGACGACCCTGTCCTTTGGCGCAGGGGGGCGCGGTGAGACCCGGAAAGGGTCGCCGGGATTGTTCCCGGAGGCACCGCTTTTGTGCTATTGTGTTATCGACACCTATAGACCGAGGACCCCGCCGCAATGGCGGGGGATTGGAGGGTGCGGGAGGCTCTGATCCTTTGGGGCAATGAGACCCCCACCTCCCTGAAAGGATTTGCCCCACGCCTCCCCGCCCTCCATTTCTTCCTGTTCCGCCCGCACCATTCCGGGCGTGGGCCCGGCGGGAGTGGGCCGGTGCCCCCCGTTGTGCTAGACTAATCGGGTTACCCGCAAGAGCGAGCAGGAGGCATTCCCGTGCCTTGCATGCGTGATATCCTGAAGGCCCGTGAGCTCTATTTCATTCGGCCCGACCGCTCGGTGGCCGACGCTGCCCGCTATATGACCGAGCGTAACGTGGGCGCCGTTTGCGTGCTGGACAAAGACCGCCTCGTCGGCGTGCTCTCTGAGCGGGACATGATGAAGCGCGTCATCGCCCCCAACCGCGACGCTCAGACTACCCGAGTCGCTGAGGTGATGACCGCCAAGCCCGTAGTGGTGGAGGCCCAGGAGACCTGCGAGAAATGCCTGAAGGTGATGAAGCGAGCCGGCATCCGCCACTTGCCGGTGGTGGAGGGCGACAGGCTGCTGGGCCTGCTATCGCTGCGCGACCTGCTGCAAGTGGACCTGAGCGAAAAGGTCGATCAGCTCAAGCTGATGGAAGACTACATCCACTACGTTCCCCCCTCTAAGCCCCAACTCTAACCCTTCGCTGCGCCTCGCTTGCCTTCCGACCACTCGGCAGAGAAAATCTTGCTTTCGCCGTGCTGATGGAACCGATTCCCCGCCAAGGCGACAGAACCCGCTACCGCGCCCGGCTGGTGCGCCTGAAAACCCTCACCGACACCACCAAGCACTTGGAGTGGGAGGTCACCGGCCCCCGGCCCTTCATCTTCACCCCCGGCCAGTTCATCTCTCTGCACCTGGAGCGCAACGGGAGCGACGACGTGCGCGCCTATTCCCTGGCCTCCGCGCCCGGCACCGACAACCGCTTCGACCTCTGCCTGAACCGCGTCCCCGGCGGCTACTTCTCCAACTACCTGTGCGACCTCGAGCCCGGCGCCACCATCGAGTTTGAAGGTCCCTTTGGGTTCTTCGTGCCCCGCGAGCCGCGGCGCGATTCCGTTTTCATCGCCACCGGCACCGGCATCGCCCCCATTCGAGGAATGCTCCAAGCTCTGTTTGCCCGGGGGAGCGAGCGCCCGCTGTGGCTGGTGTTCGGGGTGCGCTATCCGGAAACCATCCTTTACCGCGAGGAGTTCGAGGCGCTCGCCGCCCGCCACCAGAATTTCCACTTCTGGCCTACGCTCTCCCGCGCTCCGGGCGACTGGAGCGGGCGGCGCGGCTACGTGCAGGAGCACGTGGAGCCGCTGGTGGCCGAACGCCCCGACCTGGACGCCTACATCTGCGGGCTGAAGGCGATGGTGGACGACATGCGCCAGCGGCTGAAGGGGCGCGGCTTCGACCGCAAGCAGATTCGCTACGAGAAGTATGATTAGTCCGGTTCCAACTAGCTCGGGTGAATGAACCGCAAAGACGCATTCGGTGTAAACTGGACCGGCATTGGGAGGCGGGATGAGCGAGGAGCGGAGTCGGCTGGAGCAGTTCAAAGAGCTGGCGGAAATCGACCCGGATGACCCGGTGGTGCACTACGGGCTGGGCAGCGAGCACCTGAAACGGGGGGAGTTCGACCAGGCCGCTGCCGCCTTTCGCAAAAGCATTGAGCTGCAGCCGGACTACTCCGCCGCCTATCGCGAACTGGGCAAGGCACTGGAAAAACTGGGCCGCCGGGACGAGGCCACTGAGATCTATCGTCAGGGCAAGCAGGCGGCTGCCCGCAAAGGCGACCTGCAAACCGCCAAAGAGCTTGAGGTATTTCTGAAGCGGCTGGAGAAGGCTAAGGGGCAAGGAGTTGGCTGAGCCAGCGAATTTTGTCCATCTGGTCGAGAATAACCCAACCCGCGTAGAGATTGATCAGGGAGACCACCAGGAAGGCGCCAAAAAGCAGGACCACGATCCGATCGCACTTGCATCTGCTCATCCAACTCTACCTCCCACCAACTGAGATGCGGGCGTGCGGCAAGGGGATGCGCAGATTCACCCCAGAGGAGGCGAAGCGATGGTGGACTTGGAAGAAGCCTACAAGCGGCTGGTCGAGCGCCACCGCGAAGTGCAAGAGAAGCTGGCCGCGCTCGCGGCCCTGACCGAGGAGGTGATGTCTTCCCGACACCAGTTCCGCCGAGTGGAGATGGAGAAGTACGAAGACCTCTGCCAGGCGCTGGAAGCCACGCTCGACGACCACGCCACCGCCCGCCGGCGTTTCGGCCGGGCCCTGCAGGGCGAAGGCTGAGCCGCGGCGATGGCGACGCCAGCGCGCGCATCCGGCAGCGGCCGCGTGGTGGCGCTCTTCATCTCCCCCCGGCGCACCTACCCCATGGAAGCTCGCGCGCAAGTCCACGCCCGCACCAATCACGGCTTCGAAGACGATGCCCACGCCCGTCCGGGGGGCAGCCGCCAAGTGCTTCTCCTGGAGTCTGAAACCTTGAAGGAGTTCGGCGTCGAGCCTGGCGCGCTGAAGGAAAATATCACCACGGTGGGCGTGCAGCTGGCGGCGCTGGAGCCTGGCACGCGCGTGCAGGTGGGCACGGCGCGGCTCGAAATCACCAAAGAGTGCGCGCCCTGCGAGGAAGTGGATAGCGTCCAGCCGGGCCTGCAGGAGAAGCTGCGCGGCCGCCGAGGAATGCTGGCCCGGGTCCTCGCCGGTGGCCCCATCCAGGTGGGCGATCCAATCGCCGTAACCCCTGGATGCGGCTCAAAGGAGCGGAGCGCCCTGGGGCTCTAGCGGCGGCGTTTCTTCAAGCGTTTCCTCGCCTTCGAGCGTTTCTTCGCCTTCCCTCGTCTCTTGCCCCGGGCGGCTTTCTTTCTGGCTTTCTTCTTCGGACGAGCCTTCCTGCGGGCCCTGACCTTCTTCCGCGGCTTGGGCTTCTTCTTGGGTTTTGCTCTCTTTTTTATCCGGGCGGCCGCAGCCTTTTTCTTAGCCGCCACTTCGACCGGGGGCGGCTCGCCAAAGCCGATGACGCGGGGGTGGGCAAGGCGGTTGAAGTCCGCGTAGCGCAAGCGGATGCCCTCGGCGTGGGTGCCGGCATTGATGACAATGTTTTCGTTGGCGGTGAGTTCCTGGTCGACGTAGGTAGGCAGGTTGTAGAGGTTGCCGAAGGGGGGCATCGCCCCCAGTTCGCAATCGGGAAACAGCTGTTGGAATTCTCCCTCGCTGGCCAGGCTACACTTGCTGACCCCAGCGCCTTGCGCCAGCTTTTTGAAATTGACGCGCAGGGGCGCCGGCAGCGCCGCCAAGGCGTAGTTGCCGTCCAGCTTGACCACCACCACTTTGACGAACTCGTATCCCGACACATGCATGCGCGCCGCCAATTCTTGGGCGGTAAAGGCCGGATCGTGATGGATCACGTCGTAGCCCACTCCGTTCTCATCCAGAAACTGTTTCAGGCGGGTGGATATCATCAACTCCTCCTTCCGCGGCAGGGTGCCCCGGGCTGGCCCGCATGCGGGCTTCTACGCCACAGCATAGCAAAGCCCGGCACAGCGAAGCCAGAATTTGTCGCCCTCAGCTAGAAAAGCGCAGTCGACAAGCCGAGAAAAGGAGGGGCGGCGGGCAGGGGGAGTCTACCCGCCGCCGCGTGGGGTAGGCAATCCCTCCCCGCCCCGAAGCGAAGCTCCGGGAGGGAAGGGGCTGGCTATGGGGACCCGAACTTCTCCTCTCTAGGGCCGAGGCTGCGGGGGCGGCCCCGCTCGGCGGGACGCCCGGCAGCCTCCACGGCCACCCGAAAGCGGATGGCCGGGTGTCGACCCCGCAACACGTAAGCTACGTCGGCGGCGGTGGTGAAATCCCGGCACTGCTGCTCCCGCTCCCACTTCTTTCCGCCGTCGTAGCTCTTGAGAATCACAAACTGCACCCTGTGGCGGGGCGCCGCGGGGTGGGCGGCCTCCGGCTTCATGCCTGGGGTGCCTCCGCCCCTCGCTCCACCGCAGCGAGGACGGAGCGAATTTCCTCGACGTCCAGCCCAAGTGCCGCCACGGCACTCAGGCCGGAGACCGCCGCCCCGATCACGTCCTCGCGACGCACGCATTCGATCAGCTGGGTGGCCAGCGCCACGGCGCAACCCACCCGCACCGTCTTTTCGAGCCGCCCGATTTGCGCCCAATCAGTCACTTGGGTTTCGGTTCCCTCTCAGCGCAACGCGTCCGCCCAGGCCTGCGCCCGGGCAAAGCGCGCCGGATCGCACCGGGAACAGATGACGTCGGTGACTTCCCGCCCGGCTTCCCGGCCGGATTCCAGAAAGATCAGCCAGAGGAGAGCGTGCGGCGAGTGGTGACCGCAGCCCAGCCTGCCCGCCGCCGGGTTACCCACAATCGGCTTGCCCGGTGTGGGGCGAAACTCCAGCCGGTAGCGCCCCCCGCGATTGGGCGCCGGGACGACTTGAACGGTGGGATTCTCTACAACATGCAGTTCGGCTGCCATCCGCGCACCTCAGCCCCCCTCCCGAAGCTCCGAGACGGGGACTTGCCTTCCCGACTTTCCCCTTCAGCCCGCTTTCTCTCTCGCTCGCCTCCCAAGGATGCGAGGCTAGGAAGTCCTCGACATCCACTTCTCGGTCAGGAACTTCTCCTCGTCGTATTCGGTGGTCAGCTTGAGACCCCAGAAGCGGTCGGGGTTGCAGACGGCGCAACCGCTGGTCAATTCCTCCCGCCGCTCCAGCTTGCCCCGGTGCCCGAAAAAGTGCTGGTAGAGAATGGCGTGCCGAGTGTCGATGCGGCAGGTGGGGCAGTAGCGCTGCTCCAGCTCAACTTTCAAGTCCGCCTTTCCCATCGCCCTTCACTCCCCTCCGTGCATGTTCCTCCAGTTCGGAACTACTACTTCAGTCCGGAAGAGCCCCGACAAAGTCGGGGCCGCGTGCTCGTCATCGGGGCGGTCGCACGCTTCCAACCGGAACCACCTCACCGCCGCCGTTCCTGTTTCCACTCAGCCTCCTTCTCGCTTTCGCCTACCGTTCAGCCCCGGGGCCTGCCATGTTCAACCCGGTGGCTCCGGCCACCGGGCCCAGCGGCGGGGGCCGCTGGGCTGAACTATCTCAACATTTTCCCGTTTTGGTAGCACGTGTCGACTAGACAATTTTTTTTCTTTTTTCCAGATACGAAACGGCCCGCCATGCGGCCCCCGCGATGGCCACAAGTCCTGCCAAAGTTGCAACTACAGTCTCGATGCTCATCCTGCGCTACTTGTCAGCAAATCGACCCCGAAATGCATCCCAGACCGAAAGGTTAACGCCCTTCTTCAAATTGCACGTGCCGCAGAGTATTTGAAGGTTCTCACGAGAATTACGCCCACTGGCAGCAATGGCAACGATGTGATCTACCTGTAAGTCATGAGTCCTACGATCGCACTTCGGACACACCCAGCCCCACATGGAGACATACCTGCGAATCAACTCTTCGCGGACCTTGAGCGGCACAGTCGTCCCGGGATAGTCCTCGTCGAACAGTGCCTGCCCGAGTTTGTAAAAGAGTCCGAAACCAACGGTTGCTACTAGAAAGGGACCCATGGCTTCCTACAACGCGCTCTTGCGTCGCCTCCTTCTCACGATAGGATTCGGCAATGCCGTTATCTCCTAAACATTCCTTTCGCCAGAACAGTCCAAGCCCAGTCAACCGAGGAGAGATGCTGTGGGAGAGGACTGGCCTTCCCTGCATTGATTATTTCAAGGTCTCGCCCAGTGTAAGTCTGGGTGTAAGAAACATTGCCGGGTGGCTGCTGAGTTGCGATCAGAAGATTTTCAAGGTCCTCCACCATTGCCTTCGTCAGTCGCTCCCGACCAACAAACCCAACTGTCCCGAGCTTGAGGGTCAATGTGTACTTCCGATTCTGTCTGAGCCAGTGCCCGATCGGCTCATTCCATTCCTGCGAGATCCTCTCCGCGAACGACTGCTGATGGCACATCCCTATGTACAGGATTTGCTTATGCACGCCTGTATTAGGGTCGAGCGATGGGTTTATTGATGTGTCCAACCACATATAAACCCCGTCATACCGGGCGGCTTCGATCACCCCATCCATAACATCGCGTGGGCGAAACCATCCGCGCCATGTTACCCGTGCCGTTTCCATAGCCTCTTGCCTCCCCAAACCTGCCAACTGCTTATCATCCAACACACCCGAAATTGCACCTCTAGGTATGGCACTCATCCTTCGCCGTGGCAGCGGGGCGAAGACGGATGGTGTCGAGAGTGCTGCGAGAGTAGCCTGGCGCAGACCCCATCCTGAGCGCTGTACGCTATCCCACTTTTCACGGCGCACTGAATCCGCTACCTCCTCTAGCAATGTTTTCGGACGCAGACCGTTGAGTACAAAATCGATGAAGCCTTGACGAGCGCCGCCGTCGGGCCGCATTTTCCGAACCGCCTCTCTGAGGCTGCGCCGCCGCGATGATGGAAGACGAAATCGAATCATTTGTCGCCTCATGAGCAGCCGCTGGTGCCGCCGCAGTTGTGGCATTTGAAGCAGGAGCCGTTGCGGGTCATCAGCGAGCCACAGTCGGGGCAGATGGGGGCGTCGGGCGGGACCTGCACGGGCGCTGGTGTTTTGCTGCCCACGGGTTTCGCCTCGGCCCCGGACACTTCCGCCGCCGCTCTTACGGTGGGGGAGGGAGCGGCGGCCTCGACGCTGCCCTCGCCATTGGTGACCCCCAGGTCCACCGTCTTGTATTCGGGGGAGATGAAGCGCGCGCCCAGCCAGCGGAAGATGTAGTCAATAATCGACTTAGCCACGGGAATTTCCGGGTTGTTCGTCCACCCGGAGGGCTCAAAGCGCACGTGCTGGAACTTGTCCACGAAAATCTTCAGCGGCACCCCGTACTGCAAGGCAATGGAGATGGCCAAGGCGAAGCTGTCCATGACGCCGGAGAGGGTGGAGCCTTCCTTGGCCATGGTGATGAAGATTTCGCCCGGCTGGCCGTCGGGGTAGAGGCCGACGGTGAGGTAGCCCTCGTGGCCAGCGATGGAAAACTTGTGGGTCCAAGCTTGCCGGGTCTCCTCCAGTTTGCGCCGCAGAGGCTGACTCTGTCTCCCCGAGGCAGGAGCCCCCGCTGAGGAGCGCGGGGCAGGCTCGGGGCTCGGGGCGGATTTCATTTCGCCGGTCATGGTGTCCCGCAGTTGCATCTTTGCAGCCACATCAACTTTCTTAGTTGAAAGCGGCTGCACCTTTTTGGAGCCGTCGCGGTAGATGGCCACCGCCTTCAATCCCAGCCGCCAAGCGTCCACATAGGTCTCCATAATCTCCTCGATCGTGGTCTCTTCCGGCATGTTGACCGTCTTGGAGATGGCCCCGCTGATGAAGGGCTGCACGGCGG
>JBHHYS010000036.1:0-25156 GCA_046757645.1 Terriglobia bacterium
AAAGAGCCCGTTCGCCCAGCGCCCGCCCCATGTGGCCGCCCGCCTGGGCGAGTCGCCGCTCGGCCTCGCGTCGCCCGCACGCCAAGCGGCCCATCAGCAGGGCAATCTTGAGATTCCCTCCGGATTGCTTCACCAAGCGCTCGGCCGCCGCCGGGCTGCACCCCAGCGCCTCCCTCAGCACCCGGCGACCCCGCTGGCGCAACTTGCGATTCTTCATTGCCACGTTGACCATCAGGTTGCGGTAGACGCAGCCCAGGCAAATCATGGCCGCGGTGCTGAGCATATTGAGCACCAGCTTCTGGGCGGTGCCGGCTTTGAGCCGGGTGGAGCCCGCGATGGCTTCCGGGCCGGTATCCGGGCAAATGGCTAGGTGAGCCCGGCGGCACGCGGGTGAGCGGGGATTGGCGGTAACCACCACCGTGAAGGCGCCGCGGCGGCGGGCGGCCTCGAGCGCCCCCAGCGCGTAGGAGGTGGTGCCGCTGGCGGTGAGCACCACCACCACGTCGGTTTTCCCCACCCTGTACCGGTTCAGGTCGCGGGCTCCGGCGGCGGCAGAGTCTTCGACGCCCTCCGCGGAGCGAAACATCGCCCCGCGCCCCCCGGCGAGAATCGCCTGCACCTGGCGGGGCGAGACCTGGAAGGTCGGGGGACACTCGACTGCATCCAGAACGCCCAGGCGGCCGCTCGACCCGGCGCCGACGTAGAAGAGCCGACCCCCACCGGCCAGCGCTTTCGCGATGGCGTTCACCGCACGGGCGATTTGAGGCAGCGTGCGGCGGACGGCGGCGGCCACGCGGGCATCTTCCTCGTTGAGCAATTCCAGAATCTTTCGGGTGGGGAGGCGGTCAATGCGAGCGGTGCGCGGATTGGGCTGTTCGGTGGGGGGCAAGGCGGGCCGGCGGCCACTCATCCGAAACTTTCCCATCGCCGCCGGGCAAATTGAAGGTAGAGGAGGGAGCCGGCGGCTATCGCTCCCGCCAGCAACATCAGGCCGCTCCACCAGAACCCCAGCAACAGTTTTCCCGTGGCGAACAAGGTCAGATAGACCAACGCACACCCAAGTACCCAGGCGCGCAGATTATACCAGCCGGAAGCACCCGCGCTGAGCTCGGGAGCCAGGGCCAGGATGGGCCGCCAGCCCCACGGGGCCGGGCGGACGCGCCGATAAAAATTCAGCAGGTGAGCTGCCGGCTCGGGCCGGGTCAAATAGGTGACCGCTAACCACACTGCGGAGGAGACGGCCGTGGTGACCACCATGGTTTTGGCGAAAATGATGCGGTCGCCGCCGGTGAAGGGCTGCCAGAGTTGCAGCACCCCCGTAGTGAGGAAAGCCGCCACCATGGCGGAGATCTCGCTCCAGGCGTTGATGCGCCACCAGTACCAGCGCAGCAGATAGACGCCGCCGGTGCCGGCGCCGATGGCAAACACCAGTTCCCAGGCGTCGCGAATGCTTTCGAAGAGATAGGTGACTCCCGCGGCCAGCAGCATCAACAGCAGGGTGGCCACCTGGGAGGCGCGCAGGTGGTGCCGCTCGGAGGCCTGGGGGCGCAGGAAGCGCCGGTAGAAATCGTTGATGGCGTAGGAGGCGCCCCAGTTCAGGTGGGTGCTGACGGTGGACATATAGGCGGCGAGGAATGCCGCCAGCATCAGCCCCCGCAGGCTGGCGGGCAGGTGGTCCACCATGACCCGCACGTAACCGGCCTCTTTGTCCGCCAACTCCGGGTACAACACCACCGAGGCCAGGGCGACCACTATCCACGGCCAGGGCCGCAGGGCATAGTTGGCGATGTTGAACCAGAGCGTGGCCCACAGGGAGTGCTTTTCATCCTTGGCCGAGAAAATCCGCTGGGCCACGTAGCCGCCCCCGCCCGGCTCCGTCCCGGGATACCAACTGGCCCACCAGACCACTCCGATGTAGACAAGAAAAGCCGTGAGCGGCATCCAGGTGGAATCGGCCCCGGGGAGAAACGCCAGCAGGGAGCCTTGGCCTGCTCGGGACGCCTCGGCGGCCAGCACTTGGGACTTGAGGGCGCCCAGGCCGCCCACCGCCCCGACGGCAAAATAAGCGAGCAGAATAGTCATTACCATCATCAAGATGAACTGCAAGAGATCGTTGATCAACACCCCCCATAGACCGGAGATGGTGGTATAGATGGCGGTGAGGGCCAGGCACAACATCACCGCTTCTTTCTTCTCCAGGTTCAGGGAAACTTTCAGGACTTTCACCATGGCCAGGTTGACCCAGCCCAGGATCAGGGCGTTCATCAACACGCCCAGGTAGAGGGCGCGGAAGCCTCGCAGGAAGGCGGCGGGGCGGCCGGCGTAGCGCAGCTCGGCCAGCTCCACGTCGGTAAGCACGCCCGCGCGGCGCCACAGTCGGGCAAAGAAGAACACGGTCAGCATCCCGCTCAGCAGCAGCGACCACCACAACCAGTTGCCGGCGATGCCGAAGTGCGCCGTATAGCCGGTCACCGCCAGGGGGGTGTCTACGGCAAAGGTGGTGGCCACCATCGAGGTGCCTGCCAGCCACCAGGGAATCTTGCGGCCGGAGACAAAAAAATCGGCCAGGCTGCGCTGGGCCCGCCCGCGCAGGCTCCAGGCGACCCCGAAAGAGAGAGCGAAGTAGGCGATGAGGACGATCCAATCAGCGGGCGCAAGCGACACTGCTTACTCGCTGCCGGCCCCGGGTGGGGGAACGGGACGCGGCACCAGCCCCAGCGCTTCCACTACGGCGTCATGCAGGCGGGGGCGGAAGGCGCGGATCTTCTCATTGGCGCGGGTGGGATGGACACGATTGGTGAGCAGCACGACGAACAGTTCCTTCTCCGGGTCAATCCAGATGGAGGTGCCGGTGAAGCCGGTGTGGCCGAAGGCGCGCGCCGAAAAATACTGTCCGCTGGAAGAGGGCGGCGAGGGCGTGTCCCAGCCCAGGGCTCGGCTCGACTCGGGCAGGTTCTGCCGGGTAGTGAACAGCTCGATGGTGCTGCGGGCGAGGAAGCGCCGATGGGCGTAGAGGCCGCCGTTCAGCAGCAGTTGGCAGAAGACCGCCAGATCGCGGGCGGTGGAAAACAGCCCCGCGTGCGCCGCCACCCCGCCCATCACCCAGGCGTTCTCATCGTGGACTTCACCCTGAATCAGCCGGTGGCGGAATTCGCGGTCTTCTTCGGTGGGGGCGATGCGGGGGCGCAGGCTCGCCGGGGGAGTGAAGAGGGTGTTGCGCATCCCGAGGGGGGCGAAGAGCTTTTGGCGCAAGAAGCGGTCGAGGGGTTGCCCGCTGACGCGCTCGATGACTTCCCCCAACAGAATGATTCCCAGGTCGCTGTAAACGGCCTGCGTGCCCGTGGGGTAGTCGAGCGGCAGAGCGTAGATGCGCTCCAGCAGTTGCTGCCGGTTTTCGGCTTCCTGGAAGAGGCGAATGTAGCCGGGCAGCCCGCTGGAGTGGGTGAGCAGGTGGCGAATTCGGATTTGGGCCTTGGCGGCGGCGTCGGGCTCGCGGTTGAACTCCGGCAGGTAGTCGGTGACCCGGGCGTCGAGGGGCAGGCGGCCGCGGTCGTAGAGCAGCATGGCCGCCGTGGTGGTGGCGACTACTTTGGTGAGCGAGGCCGAGTCATAGAGCGTGTCGGCCTCGACCCGAGGTGCCCGGGTGTCGTAGCGGAAGCGGCCGAAGGGATGGAGTGTCGCCAGCCGCCCCTGGTGCCCCACCGCGAGCACGCCGCCGGGAAAAACACCCTCGGCGACGGCGGCGTCGAGTAGCTTAAACACCGGCTCGAAGCGCTTCTCGTCCGGGGGCGTGGGGCCACCAAGCTCCATCGGCAGGGGGGAGCGGATGAGACCCGCGCCGAGCTCCGCCACCCCGGGCAGCGTGACCGGCAACCGGCCCGCCACCCGGGTTTGGCCGAACAAGGCGCGGACGGCGGCGCGCTCGGCAACTTTCGCGGTGCTGAAAGTGCAGAGCACGGTGGGGACGCGGGGAAAGCGCTCCGCCAGGTAAGGGCTGCCCAGGAGAACGAGGGCGGCCGGCTTTCCGCTGGCCAGCACTTGCTCGACCCCCGCGACCAACTCATCCGGCAAGGCCAAGTTGCCTTTGCGGTCGGCGACCCGCACGAAGACGGCAATCACGCTCCAGTCGTAGAGCTCCGGGCTGGGCAGGGAGATTTCCTCGGGCTTGAAAAAGAGGCGGTCGGCGCGGGTCACCAGCAGCGAATCCACCCGCGGGCGCATCTCGCGCTCCAGCACCGCACCGGGGAAGGGATCAGGGTCAGCCGAGACGATGAAGAGAAAACCGCGTTGCGGCCGGGTGGCGTCGATGGGCAGCAAGCCCGTCTCATCCCGCAACAGCACCACGCCCCGGTCAGCCATTTCCTGCGCCTTCTCCCGGGAAGCGCGGTTGCCGATGCGGGCGTCGAGTCGCTCCAAGTTGACCCCCGCCTGCCGGTGCAACCCCAGGCGGGCTTTGGCGCGCAGGATGCGTTCCACCGACTGGTCGAGGCGCGCTTCGCTCAGCCGGTTGGATTCAACCGCGCGGCGCAGGGCGGCGAAAGCCACCTGGGGCTCCGGCGACATCAAGATCACATCGGCGCCGGCTTCGATGGCGCGCACCGCGGCTTCCCCCGTCCAGGTGCTTTCGGTGATGGCGCTCATGCTCATCGCGTCGGTGATGACCAGACCCCGGAAGCCGAGCTCGTGCCGCAGCAATCCGGTGGTGATGGCAGCGGAGAAGGTGGCCGGCCGGCGGGGATCAGAATCAAGCGCTGGCACGGCGATGTGCTCGGTCATAATGGCGCTGACCCCGGCGTCGATGGCAGCGCGGAAGGGTACCAACTCGACGCTCTCCAGGCGAGCGCGCGCAGCGGTGACGGTGGCCAATCCCAGGTGCGGGTCCAGGGTGATGTCGCCCGCGCCGGGGAAGTGTTTGGCTGTGCAGAGCGCCCCCGCCTCTTCGCAGCCGCGGACAAAGGCGGCGACCAGGCGCGCCACCGGGGCGGGGTCTTCGCCGAAGGAGCGGATGTTGATGATGGGGTTGAGCGGGTTGTTGTTGACGTCGGCCACCGGCGCCAGCAGCCAGTGCACGCCCAGAGCCCGCGCTTCGCTGGCCGCGATGCGCCCCATCCAGTAGGCGTACTGGGGATCGCCGCTGGCGCCCACCGTCATGTTATGGGGAAAACCGGTGGCTTGCTGCACGCGGAAGCTGGCGCCGCGCTCGAAATCGGCTGCCACCAGCAGGGGGATGCGCGTCTGCTCCTGCAAGCGGTTGGTCAGGTGGGCCAGCGCATAAATCTCGCTCCGCTCAAAGCCCGCCGGCTTGCGGGGCCGGGTGGCCACGATGAAGCCCCCCACCCGCTGCTCTTTCACCCAGCGGGTCAAGCGAAGAAATTCTTTGCTGTCGGTGGCGGCGAAGTCGCCGAAGTAGGGAACCATCAACAGCTGCCCGATCTTTTCCTCCAGCGTCATCCGGGCCAGCGTGTGCTTCACCCAGCGCTCGGCGTGGCGCGGCAGCTTTTTGTTGGGCGGACCCGCCTCCGCCGCGCACGGCAGCCACAGGCCCAGGAGAAGGAAGAGGAAACAGAGAGAAAGAAAGCCGGGGCGAGGGGAGCGGGGGGCGCGAGCTTTCACCGGGACGCGAACGAGCCCTCCTTCGATGCAATCGGCGTTGACCCGAGTGGGTCCGTTTGTATATAGCACAGGGGGATTTTTTCTCAAATGCTATCCCGGCGGTTTTCGCTCCTTTTGGGACTGGCTGGATTGGTCGTGCTGCTGGGGGGTGCCACCCAGCCCGGCCCCCGCGCCCCGGCGGGGCGTGTCCGCACCGGCATTGAAGTTCTGGCGGACGAAGGCTTTGCCCGACTGCGGGGCAAGCGGGTGGGATTGATCACCAACCACAGTGGCCGGACAGGCGACGGGCGTCGCAGCATCGATTTGCTGGCGGGCGCGGCGGGGGTCAGGCTGGTTGCCCTGTTCGCCCCCGAGCACGGCCTGGTCGGGCACATCTCCGAAGGTGGGGTGGGGGAGATCGTGGATCCGCGCACCGGAATCCACGTTTACAGTTTGTACGGGAAAACCCGCCGGCCCACCGCAGAAATGCTGAAGGGCTTGGACGTTTTGGTGTTCGACGTCCAGGACATTGGGGTGCGCTACTCCACCTATGTAACCACGATGGCCTATGCGATGGAGGAAGCCGCGAAGCGCGGCATCGAGTTCATGGTGCTCGACCGCCCGAACCCCCTCAACGGGGCCGGGGTCGAGGGACCTCTGTTGGACCCCGACCGGCTCAGCTTCGAGGGCTACTTTCCCCTGCCGCTTCGCCACGGGATGACTCTGGGGGAGTTGGCGCGCCTCTTCAACGCGGAGAATGCCATCGGGGCCCGCCTGACGGTTGTGCGGCTGGAAAACTGGCGGCGCAGCCTCTGGTTCGACCAGACCGGCCTGCCCTGGGTCAATCCCTCCCCCAACCTCCGCCGCCTGGCCGGAAATACGTTTTATCCGGCGGTGGAGCTGCTGCGGGCGGGAGAGGTTTCGGTGGGGCGAGGCACCCAGACGCCGTTCGAGCTATTCGGCGCGCCCTGGATCGAGGCCGGGGAACTGGCGGGCTTTTTGGAAGGGCGTCACATTCCTGGGGTGCGGTTCATTCCGTCGGAGTTCACCCCCGGCGAGGATGTGCACGCGAAGCGCACCTGTTACGGGGTGCGGCTGGTTCTGACCGACCGCAGCGCCCTGGAGGTGGGGCGGCTGGGGGTGGAGCTGGTCAGTGCCCTCTGGAAGCTTTACCCCAAGCACTTCAAACTGGAAAAGACCATCCGCCTGGTAGGCTCCAAGAAAACGCTGGCGCGCATTCGGGCGGGCGACGTCCCCGAGGCCATTGTCAGCGGTTGGCGGCCCGCATTGGAAGCCTTCCGGGAAATGCGCGCCCCCTACCTGCTCTACGACTGAGCCGCCCCGCTGTGCCGGCGCCACACCAGATAAAACGGCAGGCCCGCGGCCAGGAACAGCAAGCCCAGACCGGCTTCCTTCGGCTTGTTCAAGACAGTGTTCAGGCAGATCACTGCTGCCATCACCACGAAGATGCCCGGCACCCAGGGGTAGCCCAGGGTGCGGTAGGGACGTGGGAGGTGGGGTTCTTTGCGCCGCAGCACAAAGAGCGACGCGGTGGTCATCCCGTAGAAGATCCACAGCCCGAAGATGGTATAGGTCAAGAGCCCTTCGAAGGCTTGCAGGGGGTTGCGGTACAGGCCAAAAATCAGGATGAGCACGCAGGAGATGACGCACTGCAGCAGCAACGCCTTGGCCGGGGTGTGATGCACGGGCTCGACCTCGGCCATGTGCCGGAAGAAGAGGCGGTCGCGGGCCATGGCATAGGGGACGCGAGCCCCGCTGAGGATGGCGGCGTTGAGTGTGGCGAAGGTGGAAATCAGTATGCCCACCGTCATGGCCGCGCCGCCCCACCCGCCGAAGAAGCCCCGAGCCACCTCCTGCGCCACGCCCTCAGAGGCTTTCACGGCTTCCAGCGGCAGCCCGTAGAAATAGACGGCGTTGGCCAGCATGTAGATCACCCCTACACCCAGCACCCCGAAGATCAACGCCCGGGGGATGGTGCGCTCCGGGTCGCGCACCTCGCCTCCCACCATGGTCAAGTTGTTCCAACCGTCGTAGGCCCAAAACGCCGACAAGAGTGCCACGCCGAAGGCGCTCAGAGTGGCGACACCGCGCGGGGCAGCCACCCAGGGCGAGAAATTCGACCAGTCGCCCTGCCCCACCGCGAAGCCCAGCGCCACCAGGGCGAGGATGGCGGCTACTTTCAAGGCCGTGAAAATGGTCTGCACGGCGCCGCCTACGATGATGCCCAGGTAGTTGATTACCGTGAGCCCGATGATGGCCGCGAGCGAGACGAGCTGGGCGCCACTGAGCGACCAAGTGGCCACGCCCAGCGGCACCCGCAGCATTTCCTGCTGAACGGCTCCGAAAAAGTAGCCCAGGAAAACGGCGAAGGCGGTGGCGATGGTGGCAATCGAGCCGGTCTTGCCAATCACGAATTGTTCCCAGCCGTAGAGGAACCCCCAAAGGGGGCCGTAGGCGCGCCGCAGGAAGACGTATTCGCCGCCCGCCTGCGGCAGGGCAGCGCCCAGCTCGGCATAGCTTAGCGCCCCGGCCAGCGACAGCAGCCCGCCCACGATCCACACTGCGAAGACCAATCCCACCGAATCCACCTCACGGGCGATGGCGGAGGGAACCAGGAAGATGCCGGTGCCGATGACGGTTCCGGCCACAATCGAGCTCGAGCCGATGAGGCCCAGCCCACGGATCAATTGCGGCTGCTTGTTCATTTAATGCCCTCGGCCGCCCGCCCGGGAAGCAAGCGGCTCACCAGCAGACCCCCCAGAAACGTGACCACAGTGCCCACCAGCACGTACCAGGTCCAAGCGAGCTCGGTTGTGAAGAAGACGTAGAGCATGGTTGCCAGGCCCGCGAGCATCCCGAGGGCGGCGCCGTTCGGGGTGGCGCGCCGCGCCAGCCGTCCCAGCAGGAAGAGTCCCAGCAAGGCCCCATAAGTGATGGAGGCGATAATCAGCGCGGCTTCGAGCACCGAACCCCAGGCCCGGGCCAGCATCGCCAGGCCGACCAGTACCCCGCCCCAGATTAGCGTCACCCAGCGGGACAGCCGCAGCAGCGCGGCGGGGTCTTCCGTGCGGCGGCTGAGCGGTTGGTAGAAATCCACCACCGTGGAGGCGGCCAGGGAGTTCAGGGTCGAGCTGGAGGTGGACATCGCCGCCGCCAGCACCCCGGCAACCATCAACCCGCTCACCCCGCTGGGCAGGTAGTTCACCATGAAGTGAGGAAAAATCTTGTCGGGGTTGTCGAAGGTCTGCTGCGGTGTCCCCTGGGTGTAGAAGACGTAGAGCAGCAGGCCGATTACCAGGAAGAGCAGGAACTGGGCGAAGACGATGAAGCCACTGGCGATGAGGGCTCGCTGGCTGTCCCGTAAATTCCGGGCCGCCAGCAGCCGCTGCACCAGCAACTGGTCGGTGCCGTGACTCGCCAGGGTGAGAAACGTGCCTCCCAGAATCCCCGCCCAGAAGGTGTAGCTCTTATTCCAGGCAAAAGAGAAGTCGAAGAGGGCGAATTTCTGGCCGGCTTCGGCGGTGACCGTGGCCCAGCCGCCCGGTATCTGCTGGAGGAGACTCAGGAGGACAATGGCGCCGCCGCCCACATAGAGGCCGAACTGCAAGACGTCCGTCCAGATGACCGCCTTCATCCCGCCCAGGAAAGTGTAGACCAGGGTCAAGGCCATCACCACCAGCACGGCGGTCAGCTCGGCCACCGGCCAGGTTTCCCCGGTGAAGAGGCGCAGGACGCGCGGCAGCACCAGTTGCACCACGATGGCGATGGCCCAGAGGCGCACGGCGTCGGCCAGCGCCCGCGTCACCAGAAAGAGTCCGGCGGCCAGCCGGCGGGTCAGGTGGCCAAAGCGCCGCTCGATGTACTGATAGGCAGTGAAGAGCTGTCCGGTGAAGTATTGGGGGAGCAGCAGGAAGCTGATGACGAAGCGCGCCAGGATGTAGCCAAAGACGAGTTGCAGGAAGGCGAGGTTCGAGCCGTAGGCGAGCGCCGGGGTGCCGATGATGGTCAGGGTGGAGGTTTCGGTGGCCACCACGGAGAGGGAGATGGCCCACCAGGGCGTGGTGCCCCCGCCCAGAAAATAGTCGTGGATGGTGCGCTGCTGCCGCCGGAAGTGCGCCCCCAGCGCGGTGACGCCGACCAGGTAGGCGATGACGATGGCCAGATCGACGTACCCAAACCCCACAGCGTCTCCGCAGCCTGCTCGGCGTGCGCGCGAGTCTAGCCTATGCGCCACGGGCGGGCAAGCCCGCCTCCGCCCAGGCTGCGGCGGGCAGGCCCGCCTCCGCTAAGGCCCGCCTGCCGGACGGGCAGGCGCGCCCTCGGCGGATTCGGCTGTGCTATGCTAAAAAGCAGCATGCGATGAGTTTTTTTCTGGGCATTGACGCCGGCGGCAGCAAGACCGAGTGCGTGCTGGCCGATGCGGCCGGCAGCGTGCTTGCCCGTGCCACGAGCGGGGGTGCCAACCTGCAACGCATCTCCGCGGCGGAATTACACACCACGCTGCGTGCGGCTCTCGAAGAACTGCGGCGGACCGCCGGCCTCTCCTTTCTCGTCACCGAAGCAGTGTGCGCGGGCTTTGCCGGAGCGGGTCTGCGCGAGCCCCGGGCTCTGGCCCGCGATGTTCTGGCGGCGTTGCTCCGTCCCCGCTACCTTTACGTGGTGGGCGATATGGAGGTGGCGCTGGAAGCCGCGGTGGGGGCGGGCCCGGGCGTCGTATTGGTGGCGGGCACGGGCTCGATTGCCTATGGGCGGAATCAACTCGGGCAGCAGGCGCGCGCGGGTGGCCGGGGGCCGCTGCTGGATGAGGGCAGCGGTTTTGACATTGGCCGCCACGGCCTCGCCCTCCTCCGCCCCGCCGAGGACGCCCGCGGCCCCACCACGCGCCTCACCCGGCTTGTCCGCCAAAGCTTGGGCGCGAATAACATCGATGAGCTCGGCGCCCCGCTCTCCCCCCAGCCGGTGGCCGCCCTGGCGGCGCTCGTACCCCATGTGGTCAAAGCGGCCCGCAGCGGCGACGCCCACGCCCAGGAAATCCTCCAGCAGGCGGGCACGGCCCTGGCGCGGCTGGCATTGACCGTCTTGGGGGAACTGGGTCTGCGCGAGACGGAGGTGCGGGTGGCCACCGCCGGCGGTGTATTCAGCGAAAGCGCGGAGGTTTTCGCCCGCGTGCGGGAGGAGATCGGCGCGGCGGCGCCGCGGGCGGTGGTGGAGCCGTTAGGGGTGGCTCCGGCGGACGGGGCGGTGCGGCTGGCGCAACGTCTGTGGCTGCAGGAACAGGCGAGGGCACCGGCATAGGAATGGCGGCGAGCCTCGAAGAACGCATGGAGCGAGCCGAGCGCGGCGGCCCCGGCGAAATCCGTCTCCTCTTGCATGACCCTGCGGTGGAAGTGCTGGAGGCGCTGCTGCGCAATCCCTTCCTGAGCGAAGAGCACCTGTTGATGCTGCTCCACCGCAAAGATTTGCCGCGCGAGTTACTGGAGGCGATTGCTAAGAACGAGCAACTGACACGGAGCCAGCGGGTGAAGGCGGCGCTGGTCGAGCACCCGCGCACTCCGCGCTTGGTGTCGCTGCGGCTGATGAAATTTCTCTACCTGTTCGACCTGGTCACGGTCAGCCTGCAGCCGGCGGTGCCCACGGAGATCAAGCGTCTGGCGGAAGGCCAGATCATCAATCGAGTGAAGCAGCTTCCCCTGGGCCAGCAGATCGCCGTAGCCCGGCGGAGCACGGCGCGGGTGGTGGCGGCGCTGCTACTGGAAGGGAACGAACCGGTGATTCCGGCGGCGCTCGACAACCCCTTTATGACCGAGGCAGCGCTGCTGGGGGTGTTGCGGCACGATGAACTGCCGGTGGCGGTGGTGGAGCAGCTCACCCAGCATCCGAAATGGTCGCTGCGCTACGACCTCCGTCTGCAACTGGTTCGGCATCCTCGGACCCCGCTGCGGCTGGCGCTGGAGTTTTTGCCCGGCCTGAAACCCGACGACCTGCTCGCCATCGCCAGCGACCACCGGATGCCGGCGACGATGCGGGAGTACGTGAAAGCGGAGGCGGCACGGCGGTTGCGCCGGCAGCCAGGCTAACCCCTCGCGCCCCGACCCTGGCAGAGACAAGCCTGTCATTCTGAGCCAAGCCTGCCGGCGGCAGGCGAGCGAAGAATCTCCTCTTGAGAGGCTTCACTTCGTTCCGCATGACAGAGGGGGGAGACCCGCTAAGGTTTCTGGGTGGGGCGGAGGAGCACTTCGCTGACGAAGCTCTGCTGCTCCTGCGTGAGCAACCAGCCCATCACCCGCGCCACGTCCTGCGGCTGCAGCATCTTCTTGGGGTCCTTGCCGGGGTGAGGGGAGAATTCGGTGTGTACGGTCCCGGGACAGATGACGCTGACCCGGATGCCATAACCGCGCAGGTCTTCCGCCATGCAGTAGGTCAAGCCCAGCAGGCCCCACTTGGAGGCGCAATAGGCGCTGCCCCCCGCAAAGGCGTTCTTGCCCGCCAGGGAGCTGATGTTGACAATGTGGCCGGCGCGCTGCGCGATCATGCGCGGAATTACCGCCCGGGAGCAGTAGAAGACCCCGCGGAGGTTGGTGTTCAGGGTCGCATCCCAGTCGGCCTCCGACAGCTTGTGAGTGGGAGCAAAGGCGCCGATGCCGGCGTTGTTCACCAGCACGTCCACCCGCTGCCCCCAATCGAGGATTCGCTCGAAGGTGGCTCGCACCTGGGCGTTGTCTTGGACGTCGCAACCGAAAGCGCGCACCGCCGGGGCCGCCGGGGTGAGCCGGCGGGCGGCCTCTTCCAGCGGCCGGGGGTGGCGGGCAAGCACCGCCAGGCGGTGGCCGCGCCGGGCCAGTTCGACCGCGATGGCATAGCCGATGCCGCCGCTGGCGCCGGTGACGATGGCCAATGGGGTCTCAGGAACGCGGGCAGGGCTCATGGTTGACTCCCCGGAGGCTATTTTGCGGGAAACGATTTAGCCTGGGCTTTCATCTTACCAAGAAGGGGGAGGGCGCGGGAAGGAGATGGCGGCGAAGAAAAGACTCTTGCGCGGCGCCTAGCGCCTCCGTATAATGGCAGTTTGTTTTGACCGGGTTATCCCTTCTTGATACGGGCAGGAGTCGAACGCCAAGGAGGCAGAGAGACAACCGATGAGCGGACGCAAGATTGTCCTGGCAGGGCTGGCGGTAGCCTTGGTCCTGGGGTCGGCGAGCCGGCTGGGGGCCCAACAGACGCCTTACGGGACTCAGGAGCACAACACCTGTATCGCCGCCACCGACGTCCAGGACCCGAAGGAGCGCTTGCAGGCGATTGAGACATGCTTGCAGACGTATCCCCAGACGGTGCTGCGCGCTTTTGTCTACCCCAAGCAGTTTCGCACCGCCTGGGCGCTGAAGCGCTATGCCACGGTGATGAAGGCGGTAAACGATTTCCTGGCTTTGGATCGGGACCAGGTGCTGGCTCTTTACAAGCAGTGGAAGTACAACGATATGCAGATCGACAACGTT
This sequence comes from Terriglobia bacterium, assembly GCA_046757645.1. GTDB lineage: Bacteria > Acidobacteriota > Terriglobia > Acidiferrales > 2-02-FULL-67-57 > JBHHYS01. The sequence goes on from JBHHYS010000036.1 coordinate 13,107, forward strand.
TACTACGGGGGCCTGGTTCTCTATACCTTCAGCTTCCTGCAATCCTTCCGCAATGGCACGCCCAATGCCGACCTGGTGGCAGGGAAGGCAGCGGAGCGGGCCCGGCAAGGACTGGAGCTGCACGAAAAAATCTACCGCCAGGTGCAACCCCCCGCGGGCGCTGCCGAGCGCCAGCAGTTCGAGCAGCGGAAGCGGCAGGCGGAAGCGGCCTTTCGGAGTGTCCTGGCACTGGTGGCCTGGCGGCAGAAGGACTACAACACCGCCGCCCGGCAATACGGTGCCCTGGTGGACTACACCCCGGACAACGCCGCCTACAACTACTATCTCGGCCGGGCGCTCCTGCAAAAGGAGCCGCGCGAATCGGAGCGGGGGCTCTGGTATGTGGCACGTGCCGTGGCCCTCGGCATTCGCAAGAGCGAAGAGGTGAAGAGCTACTTGCTCAAGAATGTGGCCACCTACCAGCGCGTCTTCCCCGCCTGCAGCACCCGGCAGGTGGAGAGGCTGCTGGCGCAGGCACGGGCATCCGCGCCACCGCCCCCCGCTTGGCCGTTGGCGACCGCCGAGGAGATCGATGCGCTGCGGCAAGACCTGACGGTGAAGCGCATTTTCGACGACCTTAAAGTGGGTGGCGAACAGGAAGAGTTGATCTGGCTGGCGAGTTGCGGGATGGAGTTCCCCGAGATGGACGGGAAGGTAATTGAGGTCAGCGAGAGCGCGGACAACTTGGTGACTCTGCGGCTGGCGGCGACGCAGGAGGCCGCGGAGGCCAATACCCCCAACGTGGAAGTGAAAGTGGCGGAGCCCCCGGAGGCCAAGAATTTGCAGGCGGGCGACTTCATCCGCTTCTCGGGGATCTTGAGCGACTACAAGAGCCAGCCGCAATTCCTGGTGAAGCTGACCGGGGGCAAGATCAACCCCGAGACCATCCCTAAGACGCGGCGATAGGGGAGCTGCTCCCGCCCGGGTCACACATCAAATTCTTTTTGCACCTCCCCTTCTACCCGACCGCACCCGTTCACACCACCGGCTTCTGCCGGAGGCTCCCCGCGGCGCCCCTCGACTCGGCTCGGGGCAAGGAAGCCGTTGGGCTGAACCAGAGAAAAATAAGGCTCGCCTAATCTCCTCATTCAGGCCACGGGCTCCCGCTCTTGGCTGCCAGCGGCGGTAGTCGCAGGGCCGAACGAGTGCGTTTGGAGCGGCGTGAGCCGAGCGCCCAGCGGCTGGCGGGAAGAGCGGGTTCGAGGCTAGTGGCGGCGGGGCCTCTGATCGAGCTTGTAGAGTTCGATTTTGCGGCTCAGGGTATTGCGGTGAATGCCCAGGGCGCGGGCGGCGCGGGACTGATTACCCTGGTGGTTGTCGAGAACTTCCTTGATGAAGCGCTTTTCAAATTCGGCCACCGCTTCGCCAAAGAGAATGCCGCGGTCGACCAACTGATGGATGAGCGCCTCCAATTGGTCTTTCACGATTCCTCTCCCCCCCGAGTCTAAGAAGCGGAGCGGGCGGCGTTGGGGCTTCTGCCCGGCCGCCGCTTAGCCGAGTTCCTCCCCTGTCAATCGCCGGTAGGCTTCCAGATAGCGTTCTCGGGTGGCTGCGATCACCTCCGGTGGCAGCGCCGGTGCCGGCGGTTGCTTGTTCCAGCCGCTCTGCTCCAGGTAGTCGCGCACGAATTGCTTGTCGAAAGCCGGTTGGGGCTGGCCGGGTCGGTAGGTGTCCAGCGCCCAGAAGCGCGAGGAATCGGGGGTCAGCACTTCGTCAATCAGTAACAGCTCCTCGCCCCGAGTGCCGAATTCGAGCTTGGTGTCGGCGATAATCAGCCCGCGGGTGCGGGCGGAGTCGGCCGCGCGCCGGTAGAGGCGCAGCGTGAGTGTGCGCAACTGTTCGGCCACGGGGCCGCCCACCCGCCGGACCATTTCGTCAAAAGTGATATTGACATCGTGCCCGCTCGCGGCCTTGGTGGCCGGGGTAAAAATCGGCTCGGGCAGAGCATCGGACTCGCGCCGGCCCGCCGGCAGCTTGATCCCGCAGATGCCGCCCGTCTCTTGATAATCCTTCCACGCGGAGCCCGCCAGGTAGCCGCGGGCCACACATTCGATGGGTAGCGGCTGGGTGCGATGGACTAGCATCGAGCGCCCTGCGAGCTGCTCCCGGTGGGGGCGCAGCTCCTCGGGATAGTCCTCCAGGGTGGCGGTGATGAAGTGTGTGGGCACCACTTCGCGCAAAAATTTGAACCAAAAGACCGAAAGCTGGGTCAGCACCCGCCCCTTGTCGGGAATGGCTGAGGCGAGAACGCAATCGAAGGCGGAAATGCGGTCGGTGGCGACAATCAATAGCCGGTCGTTGACCTGGTAGAGGTCGCGCACCTTGCCGCGGGCAAAGAGCTTGCCGCCGGGCAAGTGCGTTTCCCGAAGCGGAGAGCGCAGTGCTAACCCCACCGGTGTCGTTGGAGCGAGAGAATTCTAGTCAGGGGCGGGGGAAAGTCAACGGAAAGGAAAAGCGAAAGTAAAAAGCAGAAGACAGAAAACAGAAAATTGAGTTGGGGAGAGCTGTCTAGGCGGCGGGGGCTTCTTCGTCGAAGCGGACGGAGACGAGTTGGGAGACGGCGCCCTGCATGGTGACGCCGTAGAGGACCGGGGCAATCTCCATGGTCTTCTTGTTGTGGGTAATGAGGATGAACTGGGTGTGGGTAGCCATCTGCTGGATGAGCTGGGTGAAGCGGACGATGTTGGTGTCGTCGAGGGGGGCGTCCACCTCGTCGAGGATGCAGAAGGGGCTGGGTTGGAAGCGGAAGACGGCGATCAGCAAGGCCAGCGCCGCCAGGGCCTTTTCCCCGCCGGAGAGCAAGAGCACATTTTGCAGGCGCTTGCCCGGCGGCTGACAGATGAGCTCCACGCCGCAGTCGGCGTCCCGCTTTGCGGGATCGGCGTCGGTGAGGCGGAGGGTGGCCGTGCCCCCGCCGAACAGAGTGCGGAAGGCTTCGGTGAAGTTCTGGTTGATGACAGTGAAGGCCCGCTCGAAGCGCTGTCGGGAGACGGTGTCGATCTCGGTGATGGCGCGGGTGGTGTCGGCGATGGAGGCGAGCAGGTCTTCGCGCTGCTGGGTGAGAAACTGATGCCGCTGCGCGGACTCTTGGAACTCTTCGAGCGCCATCATGTTGATGGGCCCGATGTGGTCGAGTCTTTGCTTCAGTTCGCCGTAGCGGGCCTCGGCGGCAGCCAGCGCCTCGTCCGGCAGAGGGGGGGCGGCGACCTGGCGGCTGAGTTCGGCGGCGGTCAGCCCGAACTCGCTCTGGGCCGCTAGTTCCAAGTGCTGGCGCTCGGCCTCGTCGCGCGCCCGCTCGACTTCGAAGGCGTGGCGGTGCTCGCGCAGGGCATTGAGCTCGTCGCGGTGGCGGCGCAGGGCAGCTTCGCCCTCCACCAGGCTCTGGCGCAATTCAGTTAGCTCGGTTCCGCATTGCTGGCAGCGCGCCTCCTGCGCGTTCTTTTCCTGGTGGCTGTGCTCCCGCTCGGCCTCCCGGGCGATCTGTTCCTGCGCCAGTCGTTCTTGCTCGACTTGCAAGCGGGTTTCGAGCCCTTTCTGCTGCTGTTGCTGGGCGGCCAGTTGGGTGGCGTTTTCTTCCAGGCGGGTTTGCTCCATCCGGGTCCCTGCCAGGCGTTCTTCGAGGGCGGCGTGCTGCGCGCGCCAGTCGGCCAGGTGCGTGGAGGCGGCCTCGGCCTGCTGGCGCCCCTGCTGGAGGGCTTGCTGCTGGACCTTCAGGGCTTCTTCCAAAGCGGCCAGTTCCTGCTCCCCGTCGCTGAGTTCGTGGCGCAGGGCGGTGAGGCGTTCGGCCGCAGTGCTCTGCTGACGTCGGCAGGCGGCTTGCTCCTCGGCCGCACGCGCTTCCTCGTTTTCTTGCCGAGCGCCTTCCGCCGCCAGGGTTTCGCGTTCGTGTTCGAGTTGGAGCAGGTTCTTTTCCTCGGCGAAGAGGGCTCGGCGGGCCGCATCGAGGGCGGCTTCGAGTTCGCGTCGGCGGGCTTCAAGCGTGCCCAGAGCGGCTTCGGCCGCGCCCGCCACGGGCTCGATTTCGGTGCGCCGCTGGGCGGCTTGCTCCAGGTCGCGCTGCAAGGAATGGGCGCCGTGCCCGTTGCGCACCCCGCCGCTGACCAGGCGGCCGTGGTAGCAGGTACCATCCCTCGCCAGGAAGAAAAACTGCGGGTAGTCTCGGGCCAGCTCTTCGGCCGTGCCAGCCGATTGGACCAGATAGGTTCGTCCCAGCTTGGGCAGGACGCGCTTGGCTTCGCTGCCCAGGGGGCCGTTCATCCGCACCAGATCAGTCAGCGGGGCGATTACTCCGCGTCCCTGCGGAGCGCCCGCCGGCGGCTCCCCCAGTGTCGGAGGGCGGCGGCCGAAGGAGTCCACCAGGAAAGTGGCGCGGCCCGCCATCTGCTCACGCAACAGCGACACCCCGGTGCGTGCGGCGTCGTAGGTTTCCACCACCACGTATTCCAGTTCGTCGTGGAGGTAGTCTTCCAGCAGCGGGGCGTAGTCGGACTCGAATTCAGCAAAATCGGCGACCACACCCACGGCGCGGAATTCCACCCCGGCGGAGCGGCCGCCGGCGCCGAGCAGCAGCTTCTGCACGGGCTCGGCCAGGGCGGCGCGCTGCGTGACCAGCTCGCGCAGGACTTGCTGCTGGGCCCTTGCGGTGGCCAAGGATTGGCGCAGCTCTTTGATGCGCCCCCGTTCCGCCTCATACTCTTGCCGGCAGCGCGCCAGGGTTTGCTGGGCGGCGGTAACGTTTTCCTGGGCACGCGCCCGTTGATCGCGGGCCCGGGCGAGTGCCGCTTGGCGGCGTTCCTCGTCCGCGGCGATGCGCGCCCGCTTCTGGCGGACCTCTTCGCTTTCGCTCTCCAGGCGGCGAAGCTGTTCGCTCGCAGAGGCGGCGACTTGCTCCAAGCGGGCGGCTTCGGCGCGCAGCAGGGCGAGGCGGTTCGCGCCGGCGGCCTGTTGTTCTTGCCGTTCTTGCTGCTCCGCCACCAGGGCCGCAATCTGCTGGCGCCGGTTTTCCGTCTCAGCGGCCAGGCGCTCGAGCGCCTCGGCGGTGCTGGCGCGTTCTCCTTCCAGTTGTTCGATGGCGATGCGGATTTGTTCGCGGCGGGCGGCGATGGCAGCGGTTTGTTCGTCCAGCGTCTGCTGCTCGCCCACCAGGGCGCGGAGGCGCTGTTCGACCTCTTCCTGTTGCCGGCGGGTATCGGCCAGTTGCGTCCGGGCTCGCTCCAGCTGGAGAAGCATCTGGCCGGCGCGATTCTGTTCGTGGCGCAAGCTGGCCTCGAGTTCGTACTGGCGGGCCTGCGCGGCGGTGTGCTGTTGTTCGAGTGCGGCCAAGGCGGCGGAGAGCTGGCTCGACTCGGCCGCGTTGGCCTCGAGTTGTGCGGCCAGTTCAGCTTGGGCAGCAGCGATTCGATCGAACTGCGTGGCCAGCAGTTGGCGGCGCAGGGCGGTGGCTTCGCTCTTGAGTTCCTGGTAGCGGCGCGCCCGGCTCGCCTGGCGTTTGAGGGCGTTGAGCTGGCGGGAGACTTCGTCCAAGATGTCGTTGACCCGCGCCAGGTTCTGCTGGGCCGAGGCCAGCTTGGCCTCCGCCAGGCGGCGCTTGGTTTTGTACTTGGTGACCCCGGCCGCCTCCTCCAGCAGCGCGCGGCGATCCGACGGTCGCGAGGAAAGAATCTGGCCCACCCGGCCCTGCTCGATGATGGCGTAGGACTCCGGGCCCAGGCCGGTGCCCATAAAGAGTTCCTGGATGTCGCGCAGGCGGCACAGTTCGCCGTTGAGGTAGTACTCGCTGGTGCCGTCGCGGTAGAGGCGCCGGGTGACCAGCACCTCCCCCGGCAGCATCTTCAGGTTCAGGCGATTGTTGCGCGCTGGAGCGGATTTCTTTTCCGGGGCGGTGGGGGTCTCGCGGCCTTCCTCGGACGGCGGCGCGGGCGCGGGGGCCTCCGCCGGCTGCAGCGCTTCCGGATCGAGCAGCGTGAGGCTTACCTCCGCCAGATTGGTCGGGGGCCGGCTGGCGGTGCCGTTGAAGATGCAGTCGGCCATGCGGCCGCTGCGCAGCGTCTTGGCGCTCTGCTCACCCAGCACCCAGAGGATGGCGTCGGCGATGTTCGATTTCCCGCAGCCGTTCGGCCCCACCACGGCGGCGACGCCGGTGCCGTTGAAGACGATGCGGGTGCGCTCCGCAAACGACTTGAAGCCGAATAGCTCGACCTTGCGTAAGCGCAGCACTGGCGCCTCCTTCACACCTTCCGGGTTGGGTCGAGAAGCGGGAGGACTATCCCTGAGAACGTTTGGCGGTTCACCCAAAAGTTGTGCCGCCCAAGGCGCTGCGGCTGCGGAGGCTAAACCTACCACGAAGAAACGCGGCTTGTAAAGAGTCAAGCAAAAACTTCTTGTCGCCCGGGGGAGGCCAGGGCAATTTCCGCGGCGTTTTCAGCCCCGCTTCTCACCTGACCACACTCGGCAGAGAAGGGGTTTCTTGACGCTTCACCGCACCCGCCACTACAATTTGCTGTTTGGCTTGACGACGGGAACTGTACTGGATGTTGCGCTTCTACAACACGCTCAGTGGTCGGGTGGAGGAGTTCCAGCCCCGGGAGCCGGGGCGGGTGCGGATGTACACCTGCGGCCCCACGGTCTATGACTATGCCCACATTGGCAACTTCCGCACCTTTGTCTTCCAGGACATTCTCCGCCGCCTGTTGCGCCTGCGCGGCTACGAGCTGCGGCACGTGATGAATATTACCGATGTGGATGACAAGACCATCGCCAACGCCGCCGCCGCCCGCACCAGCCTCCGGGAGTACACCGACAAGTATCACCAGGCCTTCTGGGAGGACGCGCAACTGCTGAACCTGGAGGGGCCGGAGATTGTCTGCCGAGCCACCGAGCACATCCCCGACATGGCGGCGCTGGTGGCCCGGCTGCTCGAGAAGGGCTTTGCCTACCGCGGTGACGGCTCGCTCTACTTCCGCATCCGGCAGTTCCCCGCCTACGGCCGCCTGGCCAAGATCGACCTGAGCGGCATCCAGCCGGGGGCGCGCGTGGACGTGGAGGAGTACGAGAAGAGCGATCCGCGCGACTTCGCTCTCTGGAAGGCGGCCAAGCCCGGCGAACCCTCCTGGGAGACGCCCGTGGGCCGGGGCCGCCCGGGCTGGCACATCGAATGCTCGGCGATGGCGATGAAATACCTGGGGGAGAGCTTTGACATCCACACCGGCGGGGTGGACCTCATCTTTCCCCACCACGAAAACGAAATCGCCCAGAGCGAAGCGGCCACCGGCAAGCCCTTCGTGCGCTACTGGCTGCACTGCGAGCATCTGTTGGTCGAAGGCGAGCGCATGGCGAAGTCGAAAGGGAATTTCTTCACCCTGCGCGACCTCCTGGCCCGCGGCCACAAGCCCTCCGCCATCCGCTACTTGCTCGCCTCCGTGCTCCACCGCACGCAACTGAACTTCACCGCTGACGGGCTGCGCCAGGCCGCCCAGTCGGTTGACCGCCTGCGCAACTTCCAATTGCGTCTCCGCAGCGAAAAATTCCCCCCCGGCCGGCCGGACTCCATCGCGGAGCGGGTCGCCCAGGCGGCGAGCGAGTTCGACGCGGCGTTGGACGACGACCTCAACACCGCCGAGGCTCTGGCCGCCATCTTCAACCTGGTGCGCGATGCCCACACCGCCATGGACCGGGGCGAGTTTCCTCGCCAGGCGGCCCCGGCTACGGAAGCCCTGCTCGAGCGCTTCGACCGCGTCTTTGCCGTGCTGGCCGACGACGACTACCAGAAGCTGGCGGCTCTCAAGGACAAGCTGGGCGTGCTCGTGCCGGTCCCGGTGGGCCCCGATGCCCTGAGCGATGCTGAGGTGGAAAAGAGGCTGGAAGCGCGCGCCCAGGCGCGGGCCCGGCGCGACTTCGCCCGCGCCGACCAGATTCGCCAAGAGCTGGCCGAGCGTGGTATTATTGTCGAGGACACCCGGGAGGGTGTGCGGTGGAAGCGCAAGTGACGATTTTCTTACGCCAACCCAATCGCCGGTTCGGAAACCCTTATCTTCAGTCCGGAAGAGGTGCTCTGCACCCGCTGGATTCCACTGTCCCTCAGCGCCTCCCGGCGCGGGCGCGGCCCAACCTCTTCGGTGCCGACTAACTTTCTCCTTCGAGTAGCCCCCCACCTGCCCCCCGGGGCTCACACGGAGGAGACCAGAGATGAGCCGACACCCAGCTACCTTGACCCGGAAACTCCCGCAGTCAAAGACCGCGCTCCCCGGGCCGGAAGCGCAACGAATTGTTAAGCTCGACACCCGCTACATCTCCCCTTCCTACACTCGCAGCTACCCGCTGGTGGTCCGGCGCGCCTCCGGGGCGATCGTGGAAGACGTGGACGGCAATCACTTCCTCGACTTTTCCGCCGGCATCGCCGTGGTGGCGACCGGGCACTGCCACCCCGAAGTGGTGCGGGCCATCCAGGAGCAGGCGGGGGAGCTCCTGCATATGTCGGGCACCGACTTTTACTACGAAAGCATGGTGACCCTGGCGGCCCAGTTGGAAGCCATCACCCCGGGCACCTTCCCCAAGCGGGTGTCCTACGCCAACTCCGGTACGGAAGCCATCGAAGCGGCGCTCAAGCTGGCGCGCTACGCCACCGGCCGGAAATATTTCATCGCCTTCCAGGGCTGTTTCCACGGGCGCACCTACGGCGCGCTCTCCCTGACGGCCAGCAAGAGGGTGCAGCGGGAGCGCTTCGGGCCGTTCCTCCCCGGGGTGATTCACGCCCCCTACGCCTATCCCTACCGCTGCCCCCTGGGGGCTCCGCCGGCACAGTGCGCCCAGGCCTGCCTGCGCTACCTGGAGGAGCACATCCTGCGCACCCTGGTGGCCCCCGCCGAGGTGGCCGCCATCGTGGTTGAGCCGGTCCAGGGCGAAGCCGGCTACCTGTTTGCCCCGGATGAGTTCCTGCAGGGGCTGGAGCGCATCTGCCGCCAGCACGGCATCTTGCTCATCGCGGACGAAGTGCAGAGCGGCATGGGGCGGACGGGACAGTGGTGGGCGTGCGACTACGCCGGCATTACCCCAGACATCCTCTGCGTCGCCAAAGGCATTGCCTCCGGCCTGCCCCTGGGAGCGACCATCGCCCGCGCCGAGCTGATGAGCTGGCCCCCGGGCGCCCACGCCTCTACCTTCGGCGGCAACCCGGTGGCGGTGGCCGCGGCCCTGGTGACCCTCCGCTTGCTCGAAGCCGAGCTCAGGGAGAACGCCCGGCGCCTGGGCGACTACCTGCTCGACCGCCTGGCCGGCTGGGCGGAGCGCCATCGGCTGGTGGGGGAGGTGCGCGGGCGTGGCCTGATGATTGGCATCGAGCTCGTCCGCGACAAGCAAACCAAAGAGCGGGCCACCGCCGAACGCGACGCCATCCTCCAGGCGGCCTTCAAGCGTGGCCTGCTCCTGCTCGGCTGCGGGGCCAATACCCTCCGCCTGATGCCCCCGCTCATCATCGACCAGGAGCAGGCCGACTGCGCCCTTAGCATCCTCGACGAGGCTTTGACCCAGGTGGAGAGAGCAAGCTAGAACCTGCGGCAGTGCACCTTCTGTCATCCCGAGCGCAGCGAGGGATGACAGGGTGAAGCAATGAACTATATCAATCACACAATCACGGGCGTGCCGTACGGGAAGTTCAAGACGCGTGGTGATAAGGCGGCAGCGAGGCGGTGGACCGAGACTGTTAAGGAGGAAACACGAGCCCTAGGCCGAGTCAAAGAAGCTTGTCTCTTGAAAGTCACGTTTCTGTTACCCCCGGACAAATATCCTGACGACTACCCCCGCGGTCCCGACCTAGACAATCTCTTGAAGCGTTTTCTAGACGCGCTCAGTGAAACGATATTTTCCGACGCCAAGGGCCAAGACTCATGCGTTGTCTCAATGACAGTGATGAAGACAAAAGTCGCATCAATTGCTGAAGCGGGCGTTCATTTTGAAGTCATGCCTGTGGCCGTTTGATCGGTGGGAAGGGAAGAAGCGGTGACGCCCGACCCCACGCAGAAGCGCATCCTCGACGTCGGCTGCGGACGCGTCAAAACCCCCGGCGCCATTGGGGTGGATTCGAACCCCGACGCCACTGCCGCGGATGTGATTTGCGACTTGAACTGCCCGCTCCCCTTCGCCGGCAACAGCTTTGAGGAAGTTCGCGCCGTGCACGTCATCGAGCACCTCGACGACATAATGAAGGCGATGAGCGAGCTGCACCGCGTGACCCGGCCGAGCGGCACCATCTATCTGGTGACGCCCCATCACACGGACTTCATTTCCTGGTGCGACCCCACCCACCGCTGGCACCTGAACAGCTTTTCCTTCCGCTACTTTGGGCCCATCCACGGCGAGCGCCACTGGTACACCCGGCTGGAGCTGCGCGAGCGCGCCCTGCACGTGGAGCTGGCCCGGCTGTGGAAGTGGCTGGGGTTGGAGTGGATGGTCAACCGCTTCGTCTGGTTTCGGCGCTTCTGGGAGATGTATCTCTGCTTCCTGCTGCGGGGCAAGCAGATGGAGTTCATCTTCGAGGTGGTTAAATAGCGGTGCGGTTGTTTGCCCGGGCGATGTTCGGCTTGGTGAATTTCCTGGCGGCGCGCGCCGGCTTGCAGCTCCCGGAGAGCGATGATCCGGCCGAAGAGCGCCGCGCCCGGCGGCGCACCGGGGTGCGCGGGGAAACCTTCGCTTACTGGTACCTGCGCCGGCACGGCTACCTGCTGATAGCCCGGAATTACCGGGTCCCTCAGCGGCGGGGCGAAATTGACCTAATCGGCTGGGATGGCAAGGTGTTAGCTTTCGTCGAAGTGAAGACGCGCACCACCTCCACGGGCGGTCCCCCCGAGCAAGCGGTGCACGCCGAAAAGCAGCGCCGCTTGGGGGAGATGGCCCGGGATTATGTGGCCCGCCGGCGCCTGGGCGATGTCCGGTATCGTTTTGACGTCCTGGCACTGGAAGCCCGGCCGGGCGCCGCCCCCGTGGTCCGGCTGCACAAAGGGGCCTTCAGGGGTGAGTGAGGGGGCTCGGCTGCAGGCAACGCTTGGCAGGGGAGACTGAATCTTCAATAATGGGTAAGCTGTCGGGCGCGCGCGCGGCCTTGGACTTCGACGGGCGCGAGGACGGAAACAGTGCCGGAGCTACGTAAAGACCCCGTCATCGGTCGCTGGGTGATTATCGCCACCGAGCGGGCCAAGCGGCCCAGCGACTACCCCCGTGACCCGGTGGTCATCGAGGGCCGGCAGTTCTGTCCCTTCTGCTATGGCAACGAGGAAAAGACCCCGCCGGAGGTCATGGCCTACCGCGCCGACGGCACCCCGCCGAACAGCCCGGGCTGGAGTCTGCGGGTGGTGCCCAACAAATTCCCGGCGTTGGGGATCGAAGGGGAACTCGAGCGCAGCGGCGAGGGCTTGTTTGACCGCATGAGCGGCACCGGGGCGCACGAGGTGGTCATCGAGTCGCCCGACCACTATGCTTCCCTGGGTCAGTTGGCGGAAAAACGCGTGGAGGACGTTCTCCAGGCCTACCGGGAGCGCATTCTCGACCTGAAGCGCGACCCCCGCTTCAAGTACGTGCTGATTTTCAAGAATCATGGCCCGGCCGCCGGGGCCTCGCTCGAACACAGCCACACCCAGCTCATCGCTCTCCCCGTCGTGCCCCGGCAGGTGCGTGAGGAGGTGAACGGCGCCAAGCAGTACTATCTGATGAAGGAGCGCTGCATCTACTGCGACATCATCCGGCAGGAGCGCCAGAGTCAGGTGCGGATTATTGCCGAGGACAGCGACTTCATTACCCTGGCCCCCTACGCCCCCCGCTTCCCTTTCGAGGCCTGGATTCTGCCCCGACAGCATGGCGCCGCCTTCGAAGCCGCCACCCCGCCCCTCTACGAAAAGCTGGCCCGAGCTCTGAAGCAGTTGCTGCAGCGCACCGATAAGGTGCTCGACCGGCCCGCCTACAACTTCGTCCTCCATACCACCCCCATGCGCGAGGACACCGAGCTCTTCTACCACTGGCACTTG
>JBHHYS010000037.1:0-24387 GCA_046757645.1 Terriglobia bacterium
GTGGCCGTTCAGCCTGGCGCCGGGGACGAGCTCGCGGATACCCGCCTCCAACTTGTCCCGCAGGTGTCGCACGTGGTCACCGTTCCGTACGGCGCCGAGCTGCGCCAGCTCGGCGGCCTTTCCCATCCCCACGATGGCGGGCACATTCTCCGTGCCCGCCCGCAGGCCGTGTTCCTGTTGTCCGCCGTGCACCAGGGATTCCAGCTCCACCCCTTTTCGCACATAGAGCGCACCGATGCCTTTGGGTCCGTGGAACTTGTGTCCCGAGAGAGTGAGCAAATCCACCCCCAGCGCCTCCACATCCATGGGTATCTTGCTGGCCGCCTGCACGGCGTCGGTGTGGAAGAGGGCGCCGCGCTCATGGGCCAGCTGGCACAGGTCGTTGATGGGCATGATGGTGCCCACCTCGTTGTTCGCCATCATCACAGATACCAGCAGAGTGTCATCGCTCAAGGCCTCTTCCAGTTTGGCGGGGGCGAGCCAACCGCCGGTGTCCACCCTGAGATAGGTGACCTTGAAACCCTGCTGTTCGAGGAACCGGCAGCAGCCCAGGATGGCCGGATGCTCCACCTGGGTGGTGATGATGTGGTTGGCTTTCTTCCGGTGGGCAAAAGCCACCCCTTTCAGGGCCAGATTAGCGGCCTCGGAACCGCCCCCGGTAAAGACGATCCGCCGCGGCCTACAGTGGAGTAACTGAGCTAGCTGACGCCGGGCTTTTTCCATCCCCTCTCGGGCTTGCCGTCCCAACTCGTGGATGCTGGAGGGATTGCCGTGTTCCGCCTCTAGATAGAGGAACATCGCCTCCTGCACCGCTGGGTCCACCGGGGTGGTGGCGTTGTTGTCCAGGTAGATGCGTCGCTTCGGCTTCCTGGGGGGTTGACGAACGACCCCGGGCCCGCACCCCACCCTCTTTTTACTCACCATGGAACGGGTTTCCTCGGTTCCGGCTTCCACCTTCACCACATCACACAGCAGCGCCTTGTACACCGGGAATCCTGAGATGGGGTCGTAGTTGGTGATGTCCGTCAGCTCGTTCACGTTGGCGTGCTGCCAAGCCGGCGGGCCCACCGGCCCCCCTCCGCCCATGTTGGCCTCAATCGCTCCCTGCACAATGTCCTCGGTGACCCGGGCCCGGAACCCTACCGCGCCCCGAGCCGTTCGCACCTCCACGAGATCGCCGCTCTCTATGCCCCGCGCCGCGGCGTCGGCCGGATTCAGCTCCACGGTGGGCTCGGGATTGTCCGCGACCAAGCCCTCGATCCCGTGATGCTGGGAGCGGAAGTCCGTATGGGGCCGGGCACCGGAGTTGAATACCAGCGGGAACTGCGTTGCCACCTCCGGTCGGGTTCGGGGTCCTTCGATGGGCTCCGTGTAGTTGGGCAATGGCTCGTAGCCGTAGTCGGCCAGAATGCTGGAGGCGATCTCGAACTTGGCCGAGGGGGTGTCGAAGCCCGGTTTTCCGTCCGATCGCAGACCGCCCTTCTCCCACTTGCGGTACTCCATCATGGGCGTGGCAATCTTCACCACGCCGCCCTGGGCGCGCACCTGCTCCAGGGTGAATCCGGAACCTTTGACCACCTGCCGCAACAGTTCCTCCTCGGTCTGAGGGTAGAGATGGCCGTAGCCCAATCGCTGGGCCAACTCCGCCATGATTAGGTAGTCGTTGCGGGCCTCCCCCACCGGTTCGATGAGGCGCTCCCGCAGACGGAAGATGGGTCCATAGGTCATGTAGGACTCTATCTCGAACATGGTGGTGGCGGGCAGCACTAGGTCCACATAGGCCGCGTCCGCGGTGAGCTGCCGATCGATACTGACCAGGAAGTCCAGCTTCGACAAGGTCTCCCGCCAGAGCGGGGTTTGGGGCCAGGAGGTGAGCAGCGAAGCCCCGTGAATTATCAGGCCCCGAATGGGGTAGGGTTTTCCTCGAAGCACGGCATCGATCAGGCCGCTGGCATGGGACTCCCCTCGGTAATTGGTGTAGATGGGAAACTTGTCCCGCGCCACGGCTCGGTCGACATCTGGGTTCGGCAGGTTCCCCGCACGGTTGATGGGGAAATGGGAGTTCGCCATGGCCAGCACCAAGCCGCCGGGCACGTCCAGTTGTCCGGCCAGAGCCCACAGGGTGAGCACGGCCCGAATGGCCTGCACGCCGCTGTTGGAGTACTCCAACCCGGTGTACATCACCGGCGCGGCGCCCCGGGCATGGCAGATGCGCCGGGCCAGGCGCCGAATCGTCTCCGCGGGTACGCCGGTGAGGGGCTCCACCACCTCCGGGCGGAAGTGTTGAACATAGCGAGCCAGCTCGTCGAATCCCAGCGTCCAGTTCTCCGCGAACTTCTCGTCGTAGAGCTCTTCCTCAACCATCACCTCGATCATGCTCAGGGCCAGGGCACCATCGCTGCCTGGACGGATGGGAACCCATTCCGCGCCACAACGGGTCACCGTCTCGGTCCGGCGCGGGTCGATGACCACCACCTCCGCGCCCCGCTGCCGCGCCTGTTCCAGGCGATGCAGGTCCAGCGGCGGAGAGTCTGTGGCCGGGTTGGCTCCCCACACCACCAACACTTCCGCATTCTCGATGTCCGAGAACATGTTGATCAGCAAGCGCCCCAGGGTCACATGGGGCGCAATCATGGCAAAGCAGACGTAGCAGAGCGCTCCCACCCCCATGGTGTTGGGCGAGCCAAAAGGAAACAAGACACTGGAAGCCGAGGAGACCGCCACCCCTTTCGGTTGGAAGATGTCGCACAGGGAGAGCTCGAAGGCGCCCCGGCCGGTGTAGATCGCCACGGCCTCCGGCCCGGATTCCTCCCGAATCTTGTTTAGCTGTTTCACCATAATCTCGTAGGCTTCATCCCAGGTGATCCGGGCAAACTCGTAGGTGCCCTTGGGGCCGACCCTTTTTTGGGGATAGGGTACCCGATGTTGCGAGTAGATGATTTCCGGTGCATGCTCTCCGCGGCGGCAAATCATCCCCAACGGGTGTCCTTCATCAGCGGCGATGGTCTCGAGCTTCCCCTCCCGGATGCCCACCTTGACCCAGCAGCCGGCCGGGCAGATGCCGCAGATGCCATGCTTTTCCACCAGTTCCCCCGGGCGCTTAACCGCCACCATCAGAAAGCCTCCTCACCGGCCTGGGCCAGGGTAAACTATCCGTTGTCAGTCGTGAACTCCACTTGCCGCCCAAAACCTGCGATTCCCAGCAGCTTCTTGGGTGTGTAAGAAAGCTAGGGAGCCGCGGCCCATCCCTATCGAAATTAGCTTCCGGTTCCCGGTTCGGCACCCGTAGGACTCATTGTTGAACTCGGCAATGACGCCTGGGGTGTTATTGCAAGTCGCTGCCGGTAATTCCACCGGGTCCATTCGCTTCGGTGCAAGAGCCCATCTCCCCGATAAGCATACATCCATCAAGAGGAGAGAAAACAGGTTCTCGGTCTCTCCCGCCGCCCGCCCCCCGGACAAGGTGCGGGTGTCGGCGCTCCACCTCCGCTATGTTAAAATGCGGCTGTAGATTGGTCACGGGTTCGACGCTCGTCCACGGAAAGGGGCTTCATGACGAGAAACGAGAAGATAGAGCTGCTGCGGGCGAAAGCCACGCGCCTGCGCATTCATTCGCTTCGCGCCACCACCGCCGCCGGCTCCGGCCACCCCACCAGTTGCCTTTCGGCCGCCGATCTGGTCAGCGTGCTCTTCTTCCACGTAATGCGCTACGACCCCAAGAACCCTCGCCACCCTGGCAACGACCGCTTCGTGCTCTCCAAGGGTCACGCGGCGCCGGTGCTCTACGCCGCCTGGGCGGAGGCGGGGCTGATGCCGGTTGAAAAGCTGATGACGCTGCGGCAGTTCGGCAGCGAGCTCGAAGGCCACCCCACGCCAAACTTTCCCGGGGCGCTGGTGAGTACGGGGGCGCTCGGCCAGGGCTTGAGCGTCGGGGCCGGCATGGCCTTTGCGGCCAAACGGGCCGGTGCCGCCTACCGCACCTACGTGCTGCTGGGTGACGGGGAAACCGCCGAGGGCTCGGTCTGGGAAGCGGCCGCCTTCGCCGGCCACTACAAGCTCTCCAACCTGGTGGCCATCGTGGACGTCAACCGTCTGGGGCAGAGCGAGCCCACCATGCTCCAGCACAACACCACCACCTACGCCCGGCGCTTCGCCGCTTTCGGCTGGCAGGCGTTTGAAATCGACGGCCACCGCTATGAGCAGATTTTGCCCGCCTTTGATGAGGCGGCCAAAGTCACCGACAAGCCCGTGGCCATCATCGCCCGCACCTTCAAGGGCAAGGGCGTCTCCTTCCTGGAGAACAAGGAGGGCTGGCACGGCAAGGCGGTGAAGAAAGACGATCTGGACAAGGCATTGGCTGAGCTGCCCACTCCCGATGCTTCGGGACGCCCCCGCTCGGTGGAGATCCCTCGCCCCGCCGCTGCCCCCGCGCCCTTGCCCGCCCCGAAGAAGATGGCGCCGCCCGGATATGATCGGGGCCAGCCGGTGGCCACCCGGGAAGCCTACGGCACCGCCCTGAAGAAACTTGCCGAAGCCGACCCGCGCATCATCGCCCTGGATGGCGACGTCAAGAACTCGACCTACGCGGAAGTGCTCGCCCGGGCCCATCCCGAGCGCTTTATTGAATGCTACATCGCTGAGCAGAATATGGTGGGCGTAGCCGTGGGACTGGGCACCGCCGGGCGGGTTCCCTTTGCCTCCACCTTCGCCTGCTTCCTCACCCGCGCCTACGATTTCATCCGCATGGCGGCCATCTCCCGGGCCAACCTCAAGCTGATGGGCTCGCACGTGGGCGTCTCCATCGGCGAAGACGGCGCTTCGCAGATGGGCCTGGAAGACCTGGCGATGATGCGCGCCGTGGCGGGCTCCACGGTCTTCTATCCCTCGGACGCGGTGGCGATGGAGCGGCTGGTGGAGCAGGCGGCGCAGCTCCCGGGCATCGTTTACCTGCGCGGCACCCGGATGAAGACCCCGGTGATTTACCCCAACCACGAGGAGTTTCCCCCCGGGGGCGCGAAAGTCCTCCGCCAGAGCCCGAATGACGCCGTCAGTGTCGTCGCCGCCGGGGTCACCCTGCACGAAGCCCTCAAGGCCTACGAGGAGCTAAAGAAAGAAGGAGTCCACCTGCGGGTCATCGACCTCTATTCGGTCAAGCCGGTGGATGGCGCGACCCTGCTGGCCGCCGCCCGGGCCACCGGCAATACCTTGCTGGTGGTCGAGGACCACTATCCCGAAGGTGGCCTGGGGGAAGCGGTGGCCAGCGCGGTGAGCGAGGAGGGCGTGCGCGTGGTGCGCCTGGCCGTGCGCCAGCTCCCTACCTCTGGGAAGCCTGCCGAGCTGCTCGCCGCCGCTGGCATCTCCGCCCCCCACATCGCCGACCACGCCCGTGCCCTTGCTAAGCAAACGGTGGCCACTCGGCGTTGAACAGCTCACTAGGCACCACCATCACTGCTTTTTCCCTCACCCCGAGCGTAGTCGAGAGGTCTGCTTGTCCAAGCACGGGCCACACAAAAAGCAGATCCCTCGCTCCGCTCGGGATGACATAGTAGGAAGCCGTAATCTGGAGCGGGTAGGGCAAGGGCTTGCCCCTTGCCGACGGAGGGCGGGCGCACGGCCCGCCCCTCGCTTTCAAGCCGTATCTGCGGTTTGGACTATTCCGGTAGGGCGGCGGTCTTGAACATCTTATCGGCGGGGACGATGCGGATGCGCTTGCGGGGGATGTCGAGCCAGTAGTAGGCCCAGGCGGCGTCGCGGCGCAGGAGGTCGAGCTTGGCCTGGGGCACCAGGTAAACCTTCTGCCCGTTCTCTTCTTTGACGTCAATCTGGTAGTCGGCCGGGGACTTCCCCCAGGCGGCTCCCCCGGCGGCAATCGCGGCGGCCAGCTTGGGGGCGACGTCGTCATCGGTGACAATGACGTACTTGAGATTGTCCGCCTGCAAGTACTTCTTGATGGCGGCGTTCACCTGGGGGCAACGCACGGCGTCAATCTTCTCCAGATAGGCGTCCAGGTAGCCCGGCTCCAGCCCGTAGAAGGCGTCGTCCAGCCGTGTGCCCAGCAAGCGGTTCGGGGTCTCCGCCAGGTTCAGGTAGAGCACCCGGGCTTTGTTTTTGGCCAGGGCGCACTGCTCCTCCCTCAGCCCGGTGCGGATGAAGTTTTCCAGCTCCCAGGTGAGCGCCTTCAGGAGGTGGAGGGCGTAGTCGTGCTGCACGGGACGAATCCAGATGCTGAAGTACTGGTAGCGCCGAGGGGAGTTGGGGGGCGGGAAGAGGTTGGACGGTCGGCCTTCGAAGTGCTCGATGTAGGAGTAGTCGCCGTAGTTGTAGCCGCGGGCGGCGCGAATCACCTGGTAGAGGTGGGAAAAGCTGTCCCGGTGGGTCCCGAACCAGATGTTGGCGATGTAGAGCGGCCAGTAGTCCGCGTCGGCGCGAGTGAGCGGAATGGGAAAGCCGGCGTGCAGCCCGGTGGCGATGGCGTTGGGGAGAGCCACGATGAGCACCTCGCGCCCCTTAACGCGGGCGGCTTGCTCCGGGGTGCGCCGGGGGAAGGCAGCCGCGTTCACTTGCCCGACGCCCTGCAGCGCCGCCTGCACCTGCTCGACGATGCCCGGGTCGGTGCTGCTGACTCCCACCACGATGTTCTCCGGGGTGTAGTAGGTGGCATAGAAGCGGCGCACCGCCTCGGAGGTCACCTGCTCGAGACCCTTCTCCGTGCCCAGGTCGGGGTGGGCGTAGCCCGTTCCGGCGTAGATGTAGTTGTCGAGCGCCATCAAGCCCACCAGCTCAATCTGTTCCAGGCGCCCGGAGCGTATGAGAGTCAGCGTCTCGGCGCGCAGGCGGTCGAGCTCCTTCGCAACGAAGAGCGGTTGGGTGAAGAGCGGGGCGAGCACCTGCTTAACGTAGGTGTCCAGAACTTCTTTCGGCACGGTCATGGAGAAGGTGGTGCTCTCCTTGCCCACGTCCACGTGGGGATAGGCGCCGCTCCCCCAGGGCCGCGTCATCTCGGCCAGTTCGTCCTTGGTGACCGGCTTCCGGGGATCGCCGAAGCCGCCTTCGATGAGCATGCGGCCGGTGAGGTAGGCCAGCCCTTCCACGCCTTGGGGATCGGCGCCGGCACCTGCTTTCACCATTACCTTGATTTGCAGCAGGGCCGCCGGGGACTCCAGGGTCACCACCGGGGGCGCTTCCGTCCCGGCGAGCGAGACGGGGGCGAGCGCCAGCAGCAAGAGAGGGGTCAACAGCCACGCATACGAAGTTCGCATCTTGCGCCTCCGCTCCGAGTTATTTCTGGGCGGTTTCCTTGGGGGCTTGGTAGGCCAGCGTCAGAACCGCGCGGTTCTCGGAGCAGAAATATTTCCGGGCAAAGTTGTCAATATCCCGGGGCTTCAAATTCTCCACCGCCCGCAGGAGCTTCTCGAACACCTCCGGGTCGCGGTCGAAGCGGTAGTACCAGGCAAAGTTCTGGGCGATGTTAGCCGGGCTGGACATCTGCGCCAGAAAGTCGTAGCGGTACTTGCTCTTCAGCACCGTCAGCAGCTTCTTGGCCCCCTTCTGCCGGGAGAAGCGCTTCAAGGCGTCCAGTCCGGCGATGATGTCCCCCGCCACCTCGTCGAAGAATTCCTGGCCGCGCTCGACGTACTTTTTCTTGTAGAGCCGGGCGCTCACCGTTAGCACCCGGGGGTCGAAGCTCTCGAAGCCCGCAGTGCCCTCGGCGAAGGAGAGCGAGCTGGCGCTCTGCTTCTCGTAGCGCAGCTTTTTATAGAGCGGGGCGGCCTCGGCCACCAGCAGTTCGTTCAGCAGTTCCATCACCGCTGCCTCGCTGCTGCCGGGGTGGAAAGCCGGCATGCGGTAGCCCACCCATACCAAGGGAGCAACGTCCGCATCCCAGGCCACGTGCGCCCGCTGCTCCTGCTTCGGGGGTTCGCCGCTGGGGAGGATGGGAGGGACCGGCTGGCGCTTCCAGTCGCGGTAGTAGGGCTCCACCCGGGCGAAGAGCTCCTCTGCCTTTACATCCCCGGCGATGATGAGCACGCAGTTGTTGGGGCGGTAGTAGGTGTCGTAGAACTTATCCGCCGCCGGGTACTCGTTCGGCATATCCACCACGTCTTGGTAGTAGCCGATGGTGGTGTGTCCGTAAGGATGGTGGGGAAAGAGGAGCGCCAGCAGGCGTTCGCTCAGCTTAATCTGGGGGAAGCTGGCAATCCGGCGGTATTCGCCCAGCACCGCCCCCGCCTCGGTCTTGAAGATTTTCTCGGTGAAGGCGAGCGAGGTGAAGCGCGACGACTCCAGTTGCAGCACGCCCGGCAGCGCTTCCGCGGCGGTCTTCTTTCCGGTGAGGTTGGCGGTGAAGGTGAGCGGGTGGTAGAAGGTGACGTCGAACCAGGTCCAGGCGTTGTTGTGCGTGCCCAGCTTGTCCATCCGCTCGCGGTAGCCGTTGTCTTCGCCGGCGTAGCGGTGGCGGAAGAGAATGTGCTCGAAGAGGTGCGCCAGGCCGCTCTTGCCCGGCTCGGTTTCGTTCCGCGCTCCGGCCAGCACCAGGGTGTTGTAGCTGAGCACGTTCTTGAACTCGGGCGTCTCAATCACGATGATGTCCAGCCCGTTCTCGAGCGTCTTCTTGTAAATCGGGTAGGGAAACACTTTGCTCTGGGTGGGTGGGCCGGCCTCCGCCGGGCTCACCCCCAAGCTCACCAGCAACAGCAGCAGCGCGGCCAGAATTCCCTGTCGTCGAAGAGACGCCTTCATCACAGCATTACCTCGCGGAAGTAATTTTGGCGAGCCAGAATCCCCAGCCCGCCTTCGGGTTGGTGCGGCATCCCGAAGCCTCGGGACCACCCGCAAAGCCGATCATCATAGCACCGCCCAGCGCCGGCACACAACGCCCGCGGGAGGATGAAATAGCCTACTCACATGGTGTTCCATGCCGGGGCTGGGCAGACAAGAATGTCCGCCCCAGCCAAGGAGTTTCTGGCCGAGGAGTTGGCCTGGTGGCCGAGAGATTCCTGTCTGCGCTGAGGCTGGCTTGGGCAGGGCGGGGTGTTAACCTCGCCATTGAGCGG
Organism: Terriglobia bacterium; assembly: GCA_046757645.1. GTDB lineage: Bacteria > Acidobacteriota > Terriglobia > Acidiferrales > 2-02-FULL-67-57 > JBHHYS01. The sequence continues at coordinate 9,054 of JBHHYS010000037.1, forward strand.
TGCAAGAATCTTGGGCTTTAGCTCCTGGAGCTTCAGCGGCTAAAGCCGAAAGAAAACCTCAACCACTCATTGTCAGCCCTGAAGGGCTGACCTGCCTTTTGCTCCTCATAAGACTGAGGGCGCCCCCAACCCCCCTGCTGTGCCGCGTCTTGCCGTTTGGCGGGTCAGGGCTTCAGCCCCTGAGGTTTCGTGTCGTGCCCGGGGGCTAGCGGCAGACACGGTCGAGAAAGAGCGGTAAGAAGCGGTCCACAGCCAAGCCGGTGGCCACGGCGACGGGTGAGTCCGCCTGCGGGGTCACCACGCTCCGGCCGCGTTCGGCCTCCTCCGTGCGCACCTCCACCCGGGCGGGCTGCCAGGTGAAGAGTCCGGGATCGATGGCGGCAGCCACCGCCACCGGGTCGTGCAGGTAGCCGCCGTTCAGGGCTTGCCTGCGCTGGTGGAAGTCGAAGTAGAGCACGGTGAATTCCCGGATGAACTGGAACACCGCGGAGTCGCGCTCCTGCGCCCGCCGGCGCAGCTCCCGCCGTTCGAGGATGGCCTGCTGGGTAACGTCGAGTGGCACCAGGCGCAGGCGCACGCCGCTGGCCAGCACTTCCGCAGCGGCTTCCGGATCGACGTAGAGATTGAACTCCGCCACCGGCGAGGTGTTGCCGCGCACCTGAACCGCGCCGCCCATCTGCACGATCACGCCCACTCGGTGAAAGGTTTCCGGGGCCTCGAGCGCCGCCCGGGCCAGGTTGGTCATCGGGCCGGTGGCTACAATGGTCAATTGCCGGCCGTAGCGGGCAATCGCCTCCAGCAACACCGTGGCGGCTTCTGTCGGCGCCAGGGGATGCTTCGGTGGGGGGTAAACCCGGGTGGTGTTGCCGAGCCCGTCGGTGCCGTGCACCTCGCTGGCCGTCAACAGTTCGCGCAGCAGCGGACGGGCTGCGCCGCGGGCTACACGCAGCGCGGCAGGTGCCTGGGCCACGTCCAGCACCAGCCGGGTGTTGCGCGTCGCCGCTTCAAGGGGGGCGTTGCCCGCCACCGTGGTGATGGCTTCCAGATGCAGTTCCGGGGAGCGCAGCGCCAGAATCAGCGCCAGGGCGTCGTCCACGCCCGTGTCCACGTCCATCACCACCGGCTTCACCGGCGACACCTCTGCCAGAGGCTAGCACGAAGTAAAGCTGCGGGGGCCGGCGGGGCGAAAGCGGACTAGAGCGCCGCCGCCGGGGTGGCCACCGCTGGCTCGAGCAGGCGCGCCAGACGCGGCCAGGCGGCCCGCATGGCGTTTTCGCCGGCGGCGATCAACTCATCGGCGCGCTCGAAGTCATCCCAGTGAAACCCGCCCACCTTCGGCTCAATCACCAGATCGGCGTGGGCGCGCCATAAGGGTTCGGCGGTGCGCTGGGTGATGCGGAAGCTGCGGCCCAAGACGTCCACCATATTTTTAGGTTCCAGCCCCGGCTCCAGGGTGTCCAGGCTGACCGCCACCACCAGGTCGGCGCCCAGCGTCTTCACCGCTTCGGTCGGCACCGGGGCCACCAGCATGCCGTCCACCAGCCAGCCGCCGTCGTACTCTACCGGCAGGAACAAGCCCGGGTAGGCGCAACTGGCCCGGATCGCCACCGCCAGTTGCCCGGAGGTAAAGATCACCGGACGGCCTTCGACCAAGTCGGTAGCCAGCACCGCCAGGGGAATCTTCAAGTCCTCGAAGCGCAGGGCGGGAAACACCCGGCGGAGAAAGGCCTCCATGCGTTTGTTTGAGGCCAGGCCCATCCGCGAGAGGGTCCAGCGAGCGAAATCCTTCCAGCGCAGCTTGCGCGCCACCGCGGCCATCTCCTCGAGGGTGGCTCCGCTGGCGTAGGCGCCGGCGATGAGGCTGCCCACACTGGTGCCCGCCAGGCAGTCCACCCGCACCCGGTTTTCCTCCAGCACCTTCAGCACACCGATGTGCGCCACCCCGCGGGCGAAGCCGCCTCCCAGCGCCAAGCCCAGCCGGGGCGAGGTGCGCCGCCGGGCCTTCCCCGGCCGCTGGGCAAATTCGCGGAGGCGCCCGAGGGCCTGCTGCAGCTTTTTCTTCCACGCAACCACGGTCATTCTGGCCCCCGACGCCCTCACTGGATTGGAACCGGCGACGCCGGCAAAAGTTGCTGGCGTCTACGCCGCTCTCCAGGCGGGCGAGAGGCTTGACGCCTGCGCGGGCTTCCGGTAGGCTCGAAATTCGCCTGGCGTCATCCCGGCAGCCCCGCGCGCAGGCGACGATCCCGTCCTAAATGTTGCCCCTCCAAACAATCGCTGTGCTCGGCGCGGGCGTAATGGGTGCGCGCATCGCCGCCCATCTGGCCAACGCCGGCTTCCAGCCGATTCTACTCGATATCGTCCCCCGGGAGTTGACCGAGGAGGAAAAGCAGCGCGGGCTGACTCTGGAGAGTCCCGCGGTGCGCAACCGCATCGTGCGCGCCGGCTTCGAAGCGGCCCGCCGGGCCCAGCCTGCGGCCTTCTTCCTTCCCGCCTACAGCGAGCGGCTGCGCCGGGGGAACTTTGAAGACCACCTGGAGTGGCTGCGGGAGGCCGACTGGATTATTGAAGCGGTGGCGGAAAAATTGAGCATCAAGCAGGCGTTGCTGGAGCGGGTGGAAGCCGTGCGCCGCCCCGGGGCCATTATCAGCTCAAACACCAGCGGCCTGCCGCTCCACCAGATCGCCCAGGGTCGCTCGGAGGATTTCCGCCGTCACTGGTTGGGCACCCACTTCTTCAACCCCCCCCGCTACATGCGCTTGCTGGAACTCATCCCCATCGCTGACACCCGGCCCGAGGTGGTGGAGACGATTTCCACCTTCGCCGACCGCCACCTGGGCAAGGTGGTGGTGCGCGCCAAGGACACTCCGAACTTCATCGCCAATCGCATCGGCACCTTTGCCGTGCTGAACACCCTCCGCCTGATGCAGGAAGAGGAGTTGACGATTGAGGAGGTGGACGAGCTCACCGGGCCCATCCTGGGCTTTCCCCGCAGTGCTACCTTCCGCACCGCGGATCTCGTCGGGCTCGACATCCTGGCCAGCGTGGTCGCCAACCTGGGCGAGAATTTGCCCAACGACGAGCGGCGCGAGCTTTTCCAATTGCCGGACTTCATTCAGAAGATGCTGGAGCGCGGCTGGCTGGGGGAGAAAACCGGCCAGGGCTTCTACAAGCGGGTCAAGGAAAACGGCCAACGAAAAATTCTGGCGCTCGACTGGAAGACCCTCGACTACCGGCCCCGGCAGAAGGCGCGCTTCCCGGGGCTGGAGCTGGCGCGCAACATCGAGGACACCGGCGAGCGTCTGCAGCGGCTCCTGGCCGCCCGGGATCGCGTGGGCCGCTTCTACCAGCAGTTGCTTGATGACCTATTCCACTACGCGGCGATGCGCATCCCCGAAATCGCCGACAGCATCGTTGAGGTGGACCAGGCCCTGCACTATGGCTTCAACTGGGAGCTGGGGCCGTTCGAAGTCTGGGACGCGGTGGGGCTGGAGCCGGTCCTCGAGCACTGGCGCGAGCAGAAGCGGCCCCTGCCGCCCCTCATTGAAACCATCCACAAGGCCAAGCAGAACTCCTTCTACACCCACCGGGACGGCCAGCGCTTCTTCTTTGACTTTGCTCGCGGCCGCCACAAATTCGTTCCCGAACGCCCGGGCGTCATCCTGCTGGCCGCGCGCAAGGCCGCCGGCGGAGTGGTAAAGACGAACCCCGGTGCCAGCCTGATTGACCTGGGCGATGGGGTCGCCGGCCTGGAGTTCCACACCAAGATGAATGCCATCGGGGGCGACATCTTGCAGATGGTCCAGGTCGCCCTCGAGCAGTTGCGGGAAAACTTTGACGGGCTCTTGGTGGCCAACGAGGGGCCGAATTTTTCTGTGGGGGCCAACTTGATGCTGTTGCTGGTGGCGGCCCAGGAGGGCGAGTGGGAGGAGATTGATCTGGCGGTGCGCTCCTTCCAGCGGGCCACCATGTCCCTCAAGTACGCTCCCCGGCCGGTGGTGGTGGCGCCCCATGGAATGGCGCTCGGCGGGGGTTGTGAGTTCGTGCTGCACGCTGCCCGCGTGCAGGCGGCCGCTGAAAGCTACATCGGGCTGGTGGAAACCGGAGCGGGGTTGATTCCCGCCGGGGGCGGCACCAAGGAGATGCTGGTGCGCGCCGTGGACGGGGCCGAGAACGAGCTCGAACGCCTGAACCGCATCCGCCACGCCTTCGAGACCATCGCGCTGGCCCAGGCCTCCTCCAGCGCCGACCACGCCCGCCAACTGGGTTTCCTGCGCGCGGGGGACCTGGTGAGCATGAACCGCGACCGCTTGCTGGCCGACGCCAAGCAGACCGTGCTCGCCCTGGTGGCTCAGGGCTACCGCCCCCCGACGCCCCGCAGCGACATCCTCGTGCCCGGCGAAACCGCCTACGCCCAGATGAAGCTCGGCATTCACCTGATGCGCCGCGCCGAGCGCATCAGCGACTACGATGCGGTGATTGCCTCGAAGCTCGCCTACGTGCTCTCCGGCGGCGCCCTCAATCCCCCCCAGCCGGTGAGCGAGCAGTACCTGCTCGACCTCGAGCGGGAAGCTTTCTTGAGCCTCTGCGGGGAACCAAAGACGGTCGAGCGCATCCAATATATCTTGAAGACCGGCAAGCCGCTGCGCAACTAAGTAGAATGGATAGCGGAGCGGAGCAGCAATAAACCTGTGGGCTTAAGACAGCCTCAGGGCCTGAAGGCCAGTAGAATATGACAAAGCTGTTATGTCAGCCCTAAAGGGCTGACCCCCCTTACTGAATCTGGCAAGGCGGGGCAACCCTTCAGGGTTGCCAAAACCGCCTTGAAGAGTAAAGAGGGGCTTCAGCCCCTGAGGCTGCTTCCCCCAGAAGAAGTAGTTGTAAGAACCTTCTCCGCTGGTACAGCTCATGGTAGCCCGAGACAACCTCGTAGAACTAATCTTGAGGTTCTACGCATCTTACGGAAACGTAGGCGAGGGACCAAGAAATGTGGACGAAGCAAAGTCGATCGTCAGTCTTGTTGGTACACAAGGTGACATTGTAAGAGGCGAAGCTCTCCTGATCACCAAGCTCGTTGAAGATCATTCCTTAGTCTCGGAGTTCCAGTCGTGCCGTGCAGTACTGGATGAGATTGCAGATAGAGCTAGTTCAGGCAGCTTATTGAAAGAGATTCTTCCACACAGAATTGCTTTCAATTTTGACCAAGAGCGTCTTTTCAACGGAATTGTCTGGTACGGAATGGCCGCTGCCATGGGTAACCTTGCAAGACAAGAGCCGCCAATCCTTGTTTTGCCATACCCTCATGGCGTAGATGAATTTCCTGAGGTTGCAAGACAGGTCATAGGTTCTAATGTCTTAATGGCCTATGTCGCATTAGTTTACATGCGAAACGACGAACTTCTAAATGTCTTAAGGTCTTTGAAATTGGAAACACTCCCAACGTTGTCGCTATATGGTCAACTGTTGGAAGGAAGGATTCTGAGGCATTTGCGGAATGCACTTGCACACGGTACAGTAGCCACTTCAATTGTTGGACTTCGCTTTTCTGATGCACGGGCGGGGTTCGAAGCGATTGTCACCCCTGGGTTGTTAGTAGCTATATGCACCTGGGTTTTTGTCCTTTTCGACACAATCTTTCTGGTGCTAGGTAAGGAAGGCGGTATCACCCGGGAAGATGAATCCTTACATAAGGAGCGCATCGGGAATCTTCAAGGCTTGTTTAATGATCGGAAGCAGCTAATAAATTAACTCCAGGAGTGGCCATGAAGGAAGCGGTGATAGCTTCGACTTGGTGGGACAGACATTCTTGTCTGTCCGGACAGGCTGGAAAGCCTGTCCCACCAAAAGAGCGGGCAGGAGAATGACTATGAAGGAAGCGGTGATTGCTTCGGTTTGTCGCACCCCCGTAGGGAAAGCCCTCAAAGGAAGCTTGCGCGGGGTTCGGCCCGACGAGCTGGGCGCGATTACCATCCGCGAGGCCATCGCGCGCGTGCCCGGGCTGGAGGCCGCCGACGTGGAGGATGTCATCCTGGGCTGCGCCATGCCGGAAGCCGAGCAGGGAATGAATGTGGCCCGCATCGCCTCCCTGCGCGCGGAGGTGCCGGCCAGCGCCGCGGCGGTAACCGTCAACCGCTTCTGCGCCTCGGGCTTGCAGGCGATTGCCCAGGGCGCCGAGCGCATTATGTGCGGCTTCGCCGAGGTAATCGTTGCCGGCGGCACCGAGTCGATGAGCCTGGTGCCCATGGGGGGCCACAAGGTGGCGCCCAACCCCTACTTGATGGAGACCTACCCGGACGTTTACCTCTCCATGGGGCTGACGGCCGAGAACCTGGCCCGCAAGTACAAAATCGCCCGCGCCGAGCAGGATGACTTCGCCTTCGCCAGCCACCAGAAAGCCCTCGCCGCGATTGACAGCGGCAAGTTCAGGGAGGAAAGCGTGCCGGTTGAGGCCACCTACCGCCGGTTGGAGAACGGCCAGCCCACCGAAAAGAAGGTGGTCCTGGAGACGGACGAAGGGCCCCGGCGGGACACCTCCCGCGAGGCCCTGGCCGCGCTCAAGCCGGCCTTCCACGCCGAGGGCACCATCACCGCCGGCAACGCCTCGCAGATGAGCGACGGGGCAGCGGCGGCGGTGCTGATGAGCGCGGAGCGGGCTCGCGCCCTGGGCATCAAGCCGCTGGCTCGCTTCCTCGCCTATGCCACCGCCGGCGTGGCCCCCGAGGAGATGGGTATTGGGCCGGCGCTGGCGATTCCCCGGGCGCTGAAGCTGGCGGGGCGGCGGCTGGAGGAGATCGAGCTGATTGAGTTGAACGAGGCCTTTGCCGCCCAGGTGCTGGCGGTGCTGCGGCTGGCGGGGTTGGACGTCGCCAAGGTCAACGTCAATGGGGGCGCCATCGCTCTCGGACACCCGCTGGGCTGCACGGGCGCCAAGCTCACCGCCAGCCTCGTCTACGAGATGCGGCGCCGGCAGGCGCGCTACGGGATGGTGACGATGTGCGTGGGGGGCGGCATGGGGGCGGCGGGGATCTTCGAGCGGCTCGAGTGAGTTTTTGGCCTTCCGCGGTGTAATTCCCCCGGCGGCGTGCTTGCCTCCGGGAGAACAATATTTCCCCTACGGGTGAGGGATCATGGTCGGTGAGACTCGCTGGTATTTTGCCTACGCGTCGAACATGAGCCGGGCGCAGGTAAGGCAGCGGGCCGGCGAGTTCGCGGAAGAAAAACTCGCTCGCCTCAACAACTACCAGCTCAACTTTGACAAGATTGCCCGGGGCGGCACGGGCACGGCCAACATTGCCCCCGCCGAAGGCAAGACGGTCTTTGGGGTGCTCTACCGGCTGAGCGAGCGGCAGCTCCGGGCGCTCGACCGCTACGAAGGCGTGCCCGACCACTACCGGCGCAGCCAGGTGACCGTGGTGGATGAGCAAGGCCACAAGATTAGCGCTCAGGTCTATCTGGCCCGCAAGGTGCGCAAGGGATTGAAACCCGACCGGCCCTACCTGCAGCGCATTGTCCAAGGGGCGGAGGAACATGGCCTGCCGGGGGACTACGTGGAGCAGCTCAGGAAAATCGCTCCAGGATAGTGCCCTTCCACCCCGATCGGGGTAGAATAAATAGATGTCTGGTATGGATTACCCCTCGGGGGTGCTGAGTGAAAAAGATCGGGGGGTATAAACTGGATGAAGGCAGATCGAGGTAAGACGTATCCACAGGAATCGCCCTCGAGAACGACATTGAAGAGACTTTGGCCATGCGAATCTGAACGGCACGAGGAAGGATGCTTATGGCGACCGTAAGCACGCAGAAAAGGATTCAGGGCGGCAGCTTTCTGGTGGAAGACCGCACCCCGGAGGAGATCTTCACTCCCGAAGACCTCACCGAGGAGCAGCGCCAGATCGGCCAGACCACCGAAGAGTTTGTGATGAAGGAGGTGCTGCCCCAGGCCGAGGAGTTGGAGCAGCACAAGGAAGGCTTGATGGTGGGGCTGCTGCGCAAAGCCGCCGAGCTGGGCTTATTGGGCGCCGACGTGCCCGAAGTCTACGGGGGCGCCGGTCTGGACAAAGTTTCGACCACGGTGATTTCCGAGCGGGTAGCCCGCTACGCCTCCTTCGCCGTCTCCCACGGCGGCCACCATGGCATCGGCACCCTGCCCATCGCCTACTTCGGCACCGAAGAGCAGAAGAAAAAGTATTTGCCCAAGCTGGCCGCCGGTGAGCTGTTCGCGGCCTACTGCCTGAGCGAGGCCGAAGCCGGCTCGGACGCCCTGGCGGCGAAGACGCGCGCCGACTTGAGCCCGGACGGCAAACACTATGTGCTGAACGGGCAAAAGATGTGGATCACCAACGGCGGCTTCGCCGACGTGTTCATCGTCTTCGCCAAAGTGGGCGGGGAGAAGTTTTCCTGCTTCATCGTGGAGCGGGGCACGCCGGGGTTTTCCGTGGGTCCCGAGGAGAAGAAGATGGGGATCAAGGGCTCTTCCACCACCCCCATCTTTTTCGATAACGCGAAGATTCCCGCCGCGAACCTGTTGCACGAGGTGGGGCGCGGCCACATCGTCGCCTTCAATACGTTGAATGTGGGGCGCTTCAAGCTGGCCGCCTACTGCATCGGCGGCGGCAAACACGCTTTGGCCGGCGCCATCCGCTACGCCCAGGAACGGAAAGCCTTCGGCAAAGCCATCGCCGAATTCGGTCTCATCCAACACAAGCTGGCGGAGATGGCCATTGGCCTCTACGTGGGCGAGTCCATGATCTACCGCACCGCCGGCATGATTGACTCCGCCCTGGAGGGGGTGGACCTCTCCGCCGCCGCCGCCCCCCAGCATGCCATGAAGGCGCTGGAGGAGTACGCGGTGGAGTGCTCCATCAACAAGGTCTATGCCAGCGAGATTGTCGACTACGTGGTGGACGAATTCGTGCAGATTCTCGGCGGCTACGGCTACCACCATGATTATCCCGCCGAGCGCGCTTACCGCGACTCCCGGATCAACCGCATCTTCGAGGGCACGAACGAGATCAACCGCCTGCTGATCACCGGAATGCTCTTCAAGCGCGCTACCAAGGGCGAGTTGCCGCTGATGGCGGCGGCCAAGAAGGTGGCTGAAGAGCTCCTGGGCGGGCCGCCGGGGGCGGCCCCGCTGGTGGGTTCCACCGGCTCGCTGAGCGCCAGCAAGAAAGCCTTCCTGTTTGCCGCCGGGGTGGCGGTGCAGAAGTTCATGGAGAAGCTGGCGGACGAGCAGGAGGTGGCCGGGGCGTTGGCCGACATGGTCACGGACGTCTACGCCATGGAGAGCGCCCTACTGCGCACTAAGAAGACTATGCAGCGCCAGGGGGCCGGGCGGGTCCCGCAGAGCGGGATGGCGGCCACGGAGGTCTTCATGGCGGACGCGCTCGACCGGGTGGAGAAGAACGCCAAGACCATCCTGGCGGCCGCGGCCAGCGGCGACACCCTGCGTGCGCAGCTGGCACTGCTGCGTCGGCTGCTCAAGCGCGAGCCGGTCAACACCGTGGCCTTGCGCCGCCAGGTCGCCCGCGCCGCCCTCGAGGCCAACCGCTATCCCTTCTCGTGACGTTTCGGGTGTGGCTCGCCCGCCCATCCATTGTGTCTGGTTGCGCGAGCTCGCGGCCGGTTACCTGCGGGCCTACGCCAGCATCCATCCGCAGCGGCGGGGCGGTCTCTGGGGCTATTTTTTCGAGCCCGAAGGGAGCCGCGGCGAGCGGGGTTTCTTTGCTGGCTTTCTGACCGGCCGCTCCCGGGACGCCCGCGACAGCTCCTTTCTCCGTCTGCAACCACCCGAATGTGCCGTCTTCGCTTTCGTCTCTCCGGCCACTTCGCCGCTTCACGAGCATCTGGTGCGACGCCCGGGAAGCCTGTTCCGCCGCAGCTACGAGCTGCTGACAAAATACACGGCGCGGCGGCCGCGCTTTGAGTTCTACGAGCGAGCCGGCCCCGCCCTGGTGCGGCACGCGCCCCTGGCGGAGTTTCCTCCCCGCCAGCGGGAAAAATACGCCCGCAGCTTCTTCATGGAAGCTCTGGCCCTGCTGGTGCGCAGCGGCTTGCCCGACGCCCTCCTCCGCGGGCGGCGGCTAGCCAGCGGCCTCGCCAACAAATCGCTGTAAAGATCAGGGGCGCTCCGCTATAGTAGATTGTTTCTCTTTAGAATTCTGCGCCACAGAATGCCCGACGGGACGGAAAAGAGCTGGCAAGCATGGCTGCCTCGGTGGCTCGCACGTCTCCGCCTGCACGAGCACCAGGTCTTCCTCGTCCTGACCATTATCATCGGGCTGCTGGCGGGGCTCTCCGCAGTCCTCTTCACGCTGGCGATCAACAGCGTCAACCTGCATCTGTTCGGGCTGTCGCCCTCGGCGCTGCGTCTGGTGCTGGTGCCGACCCTGGTGAGCCTGGTTTCGGCCTTCCTGCTGGCCCGCTACTTCCACGAAGCCCGGGGCAGCGGCGTGCCGCAGACCGAGGCGGCTTTCCACCTCTCCGAAGGAGTCATCCGCACCCGGACGCCGGTGGGGAAATTCATCACCGGGGTGCTGTGCATCGGCTCGGGGCATTCCATGGGGCGGGAAGGGCCCTCGGTGCAAATTGGCGCCGGGCTGGCCTCAGTGATAGGCCGCTGGCTGCGACTCTCGCCGGCCATGGTGAAGAACCTGGTGCCGGTGGGCGCCGCCGCCGCGCTCTCCGCAGCGTTCAACACCCCGATTGCCGCCGTGCTGTTCGCCCTGGAAGAAATCGTCGGGGATATGAACGCCGCGGTGATTGGCTCCACGGTGCTGGCCTCGGTGGTGGCGGTGGTGGTGGAGCGCTCCATCTTGGGGAACGAGCCGCTCTTCCACGCGCCTCCCTACGCTCTTCAGCATCCGGCTGAGCTCCTGGCCTACGCCGCCCTGGGGATCGTAGGCGGCATCTTCTCCGTGCTTTTCTGCAAAGGGCTGCTGCGGGTTCGGGCGTTCTTCCTCGGCTTGCCGCGCTGGAGCCTCTATCTGCAGCCGGCCCTGGGGGGATTGCTCATCGGAGTGATTCTGGTGTTTGTCCCCCAAGTGATGGGCGTGGGCTACGAGCACGTGGACGCCGCCCTCAATGGGCGGCTGCTGCTGGGGACACTGATCCTGCTCGGGGGGGTAAAGTTGGTGGCCACCATCATCTCCTATGCCTCCGGGAACGCCGGGGGCATATTCGCGCCCAGCCTCTTCATCGGCGCCATGGTGGGGGGTGCCACGGGAACCATCATGCACAACCTGGCCCCGTTCGCCACCGGCGATCCGGGCGCCTACGCGCTGGTGGGAATGGGGACGCTGTTTGCGGGGATCATCCGGGCGCCGATGACTTCCGTGTTTATGATTTTCGAGTTGACCCAGGACTACGCCATCGTGGTGCCGCTGATGATCGCCAATATGATTAGTTTTGCCATTTCCCGGCGGTTTCAGCGCATCCCTGTTTATCACGCTCTGCTGATGCAGGACCACATCCACCTGCCGGCGCCGGAGCACCGGGTGGTGGTGGGCCGCTGGCGGGTGCGCGACGTGATGAACCGCGAAGTGAACACCTTGCCCGCGGACAGCTCGGTGGCCACTGCCTGGGAGCGCGCCCGTGAGTGGGGTGGACACTGCTTCCTGGTGATGGACGGCGAGGCGCTGGCCGGCTTGGTGACCATGGAAAGGCTGGAGAAGGCGCTGGGCAGTGGCGAGCGCGAGCGGCCCGTGGCCGAGTTATCCGTCTGGGAGGATTCGGCTCACGCCCACCCTGACCAGCCCCTTGAGCTCGCTCTGGAGCGGCTCAGCCAGACCCCGGGCGTGCTCCCGGTGGTGAGCCGCAGCGACGTCCGGCGCTTGGAAGGCGTTATCAGCCTGGAAAGTGTCCTGAAGGCGTTGCAGTACTCCCCCCGGCTCTAGCGCCCCTGCCGGTGTCCCACTCGAGTGAGGCTGTGCCCGAGAGGCGGATCGTGGTGGCGGTGGGCCTGCCGGGGGCGGGAAAGTCCACCTACTTCGCCCGCCGGGGGATTCGGCCGGTGTCGAGCGACTCGCTGCGCGCCGTGCTGCTGGGCGACGAAACCGATCAGCGCTTCCCCGACTACATCTTCTCCGCACTGCGCACCCTGCTGCGGCTGCGGCTGTTGACCGGCCAGCCGCTCAGCTATCTGGACGCCACCCACCTGCGGCGCCGGGAGCGCGCCGGCTACTTCGTTCTGGCGCGCCGCTTCGGCTGCGGGGTGGATGCTCTCTACTTCGACGTGCCGCTCGAAGTCTGCCTGGAACGAAACCGGCAACGTCCCCGGCACGTCTCCGAGGCCAAGCTGCGCGAGATGGCGGCGCGGCTCGAGCCCCCCACCCTGGCCGAAGGCTTCCGCCACATCGAGGTGGTGCGGGAATAATCGAACCCAATCTTTGTACCGGGCGGCGCGGGAGGGTCTCCGTCCGGCGGAGTGGTTAAAAGGGGGAAGAATCGCGGAACGACACGCGGGTGTCTTCGCCGGCTTCATCCGCCCCGCTGTGATAGCGGTAGCGAAAGGCGAAGAAGAGAACTCCGAGAAAAATCGACAGCGTAGGGATGAGCAGGACCAGGATACCCCGGTTCAGCGCCTTGCCGGCTTCGGGGCCGGCGGCTTCCGCAGCCGTCCGGCAGAGCGCGCAACCCTGAGCGAAGGCCGGGGGCGCACACCCGAGCAGCACCACCAGGAGCAGTACGGCGATGGCCAGGCGACGCATCTTCCTCCTCGGCGGCTCTCTCCTAGCGCGGGCCCAGCTCATGCAGGCGCACGCTGTCGGGGAAGAAAAAGATCAGAATCAGGGAAATGCACAGCACCAGAGCGGGCACCAGGGTGAGCACCAGGCTGAGGCGCTCGAAGCGCAGGTGCATGAAGTAGGCCATAATCAAGGCCGCCTTGATTACCGAGAGGCCCATCAACAGCACAATCATCAGATTGACCGGCAGGTGGATGTAGGCCAAAAAAACCTCCACCCCGGTCAGCCCCAGCAGCCAGGCCCAATTCCATACATAGAGCCGGGAACCGGCGGCGTGGGCGGGGGTTGCGGCTGCGCTCATGGTTTCTCGCTCCTTATCCCGCTTTGACCGAGAGCAAATAGATCAAGGGGAAGATGAACATCCACACCAAATCCACGAAGTGCCAGTAGAGGCCGCTGACTTCGACATCTTCCGACGAGAACCTCCGGGTTCCGAAGCCGAAGGCGATGATGCCGAGATAGACGACCCCGACGGCGACGTGCAGCATATGCAGGCCGGTGAGGCCGAAGAAGGTGCCCCCGAACAGCGGCACGTCCCACTCGTTGCCCAGAGGCGTCACCTTCTGGACGACGATGAGATGGAACCACTCCCGCAGGTGCAGGATGATGAAGGCGATGCCGCCCAGCATGGTCGCCAGCAGGTAGCCCACGGCGCGGCGGTGCTGCTGGCGATGGGCCGCCGCCACCGCCAAGACCATCGTCAGGCTGCTCGAAAGCAGAAAGACGGTCATCAAGGTGGCCCCGGCAATGGCGGGCCAGAGCGGAAAGGGTGTGGGCCAGGCAGGACTGGCCAAGCGCAGATAGCTATAGGCGAGCAGCAAGACACTGAAGGTAAGAGCATCGGAGATGATGAAGAGCCACATCCCCAGTTTTTTCGACCCGATGGCATAGGGAGCCGCGCCACCGGCCCACCGCGATCCCGCTACCGCTTGTGTTTCTGCCTCTGGCATATGCTTCACCGTCCCAATAGGAGAAGTAGAAAGAGGAAAACCCAGAGCGCCCCGAGGAAGTGCCAATAGATGGCGCTGGCGGTAGCCGCAGTGCGCTGGTTGGGCCGAACGCCCGCCCGGTCGCGCCGGAAGCCAACGTAGAGCAGGGCGATGACGCCGCCCAGCAAGTGGGCGCCGTGTGCCCCGGTCAACACATAGAAGAAGGAGCTGCTAGGATTCGTGGACAGATAGACGCCTGCAGCCGCCAGCTGATGCCAAGCGACCACTTGGCCCGCTAAGAACAGAATTCCCAGGGCGGTGGTGACGCCCCACCAGCGGCGAAAGCCCCCCGGCTGCGCGCGCCCCAAAAACCGCCGCGCCCGTTCCAGGGTGACACTGCTGGCCAGCAGCACCACGGTGTTCAACCAGAGGATGCGCGGCAGCGCAAAAGCCACCCAGTCGTCGGACAACCCCTTGCGCACCACGTAGGAGCTGGTCAGGCCCATGAAGAACATCAGGATGGCCGCCAGCGCCAGGCTGATGCCGGTGAGGTAGACGTGCTGGGGCAGCGCCCGCGCCCAGGCGTCGCCCTGGCCCCCACCGCCCCAGCCGGAATCGCCGCCCCCCGGGGCGCGCGCGTCGCCTCCGAGGTCGATCAGTTCAAGTTCTTCCGTCGCTGTCTTGGTCGGCATGGGTCTAGTGGTTAGGGCGAGGAGCCCGTGCGTCGCACGACCTCCGGCAGGTGCTGGGGTGAGTAGTCTTTGTCGGCGCCGGGGACGCTATATTCATAGGGGCCGCGATAGACAGTGGGGAAGCCCCGGGGGAAGTTGCCATGCGGCGGCGGCGAGGGAATCGTCCACTCCAGCGTGGTGGCCTCCCAGGGGTTGATGTCGGCCTTGGCTCCTTTGCGCAGACTCCAGAGAAAGTTGAACAGGAAGATGAGCTGAACCGCGGCGGTGGCGAAGGCCGCGATGGTCATGAATGTGTGCACCGGGTTCAAGGGTTCCAGGAAGGCCACCGCGGTCGTATCCGCATAGCGGCGGGGGTGGCCGGAGAGCCCGATGAAGTGCATGGGCATGAAAATCGCATAGACGCCGATGAAGGTGAGCCAGAAGTGCAGCTTCCCCAGGCGCTCGCTCGGCAGGCGACCAAACATCTTCGGGAACCAATAGTAGGTTCCGGCAAAGATGCCGAAGATGGCCGCCACCCCCATGATGATGTGGAAATGCGCCACCACGAAATAGGTGTCATGCAAGGGGATGTCAACCGCGGGCTGGGCCAGGAAGAGCCCGCTCAAGCCGCCGGTGACGAACAAGGAGACAAAACCCATGGCGAACAGCATCGCGGTGGTGAAGCGGATCTGCCCTCCCCAGAGGGTGCCGATCCAGTTGAAGGTTTTGATCGCCGAGGGGACGCCGATCGACATGGTGATCAAGGAGAAGGCAATGGCGCTATAGGGGCTCATCCCGCTGACGAACATATGGTGGCCCCAGACCATCAAGCCCAGCAGGGCGATGGCCCCGATGGCTATCACCATGGCGCGATAGCCGAAGATGGGCTTCCGGGAGAAAGTTGAGAGCACGTGGGAGATGACGCCCATCCCGGGGAGGATGGCGATGTAGACCTCGGGGTGGCCGAAGAACCAGAACAGGTGCTGCCAGA
>JBHHYS010000038.1:0-23455 GCA_046757645.1 Terriglobia bacterium
GTCTTTTTCGTCGATGGCCGCGCCCAAGGTGCGAATGGAGCCCAAGAAGAGTTCATGATTTTCTTGCGCCGCCTGCTTCAGCCGTTCGACGTACTGCTCCAGGTCGTCGGCCATCAGGTTAAAGGTGTCCGCCAGCTCGCCGATTTCGGTGCGGCTGGGGAGATTCACCCGGCGAGAGAAGTCGCCCTTGGCAATCGCCCGGGTAGTTTCCGCCAGCACCTGCAAGGGGGTGGTGAGGAGGCGGGCGGAGATGTAGCCCACCAGGGCGCTGAGCAGGAAAAGAGCCACAACCAGGAGCAGGGCAAGGCGATGCATCTGATAGACGGCGAAGTAGGCCTGGTCCACCGGCTTCTGGGCGATGACCGCCCAGTCAAGATCCGGCACGGCCACCTGGGTGCCCAACATCTGAAGCCGCTGGCCGTTCACCATCAGGTCAAAGGCCCGGGTGGCGCTGACCTGTTGAGTGCCGGCCAAGAAGTCCTGCACGATGGGAATCTGACTCATGTCCTGGCCGACGGTGTACTGGTCTCCGTTCGGGTGGATGATCAGCCGCCCGCTGCGGTTGACCACGTAGGTGACCAGGCCGCCGCGGCTGGAATCGATGAGCCGCTGGCGCAAAAACTCCAGGCTGACCACGGTCGCGACCATGCCGCGAAACTCGTGGCCCGCCGTCAGCGGCCGCGCCATCACCATCACCGGGGTGTCCTCGCCGTATTTGACCAGGAAGGCGCCGCTATGGAAGGCGTGGCCGAATTGCCCGGCTTGGAAGGCGTCGCTTAGACGCTGATTGATGAATTCATCCTGGCCCACCGCCGTCACCCCACCCTGCCGCCCGCGTTGCTCGGGGTTGACGATGGTGAGGAAGAGCACGTTCTCTGCCTTGCCCACGAAGCCGGCGATGGCGCGATCCAGGGTCTCGGCGTAGTTGGGGTCGGCCACGTCCTCAATCGCGCCGGTGGATTCGAGGAGCCGCACCAGACTGTCGATCTGCAGCTCCATGGTGCGCACGTAGAGCTGGGTCTCTTCCGCGATGCCGCCGGTTACGGTGGTTTGCAGAATCTGCTCGTTGGTCTCCAGCTTTTGGCGGCTGCTCGAACCCACTTTCCAGCGGAAGACCAGCAGGGGAACAACGCTGAGCAGGAGAAGAACGATCAGGATGAGATAGAAGAGAGGAATACGGCGCGGCAACCGCCGCGTCACCAGGCCCGTCAGTCGCGCCGAAAGTGTGCTCATCAAGCCGGCGGGCGCAACCTCAAGTCGGCCCGAGGCCGGCTGCCCTCCCTACGCCCGAATTGAGGTGAATTCTACCTGAAAAGCGATGCAGAACGCAATGGCTGAATCGCCGCCGGGGGTGGGCCCGCTGCTGGCGGGCGGAACCGAATCACCGGGGCGGGAACTCAGCCGCGCACAAAGGGAAACCCTTCCAGCTTGATGTACTCCGCTCCCCGGGACGACAGCTTGCTCTGGTAAAGGACAAACTCCTTCGCCTGCACGTGTCCGAAGTGGGTCGAGGGCAGAGCCGCCACCGCTTCCTGCAAGCGGGCCAGGCGATTCGTGCTCTTGAAGCGGCCCAGAGTCAGGTGGGGCACGTAGGCCCTGCTCTCCCGCTTGACCCCCAGAGGTTCCAGGGCGCTTTCCACCTGCACGGCCAGGTCGGCCAGGTTCTCGCTGGCTTCCACCCCCACCCAGCAAACCCGCGGGCGGCGTTCGTTCGGGAAGTAGCCCAGGCCCCGAACCTCCAGGTCCACCGGCCGGCGACTGGTGACGGGCCCCAGTGCCGCTCGGATGGCGGGGAGCTTTTCGGCGGGCACCTCCCCGATGAACTTGAGCGTCAGGTGCATGCCCTCTGGACCCACCCAGCGCACATCCGCCCCGGCGGGCTGGAGTTGAGCGAGTAAGTCTTGAAGGGCGGCGCGCACCCCCTGGGTCAAATCCAGCGCCACAAACAGGCGCATGGGGTCACTTCAGGAGCTGGCGCCGCACCAGGTCGAGCGCCGCCTGCGCGGCCTGCCAGCGGATGCGTTCCCGGTCGCCCAGGAAGCGATGCTTCTCATTCTTCGCCCGCCGGCTGTCGGCCAGGGCAAGGAAGACGGTGCCCACCGGTTTGTCCGGTGCGCCGCCCTCGGGGCCGGCAATGCCGGTCACTCCCAGGCCCAGAACCGCCCGGGCTCGGCGACGCACTCCTTTGGCCAGCGCGTCCGCCACTTCCGGCGAAACCGCGCCTTTGCGACGCAGGAGCTGTTCGGACACATGGAGGAGTTGCGCCTTCAACCGGTCCGAGTAGCACACCACCCCGCCGAGAAAATAGTGCGAGCTCCCGGGCACGGTGGTCAGCCGCTGGGCCACCAACCCCCCGGTGCAGCTTTCCGCCACTGCCAGGGTGGCGCCGCGCATCATCAGCGAAAGCCCAACCACCTGCTCGAGGTTTTCCGGGCCGCGGCTGAAGATGGAGTTGCCCAGCGCGGCTTCGAGGCGCTCGCCCAGCTCTTCCACGCGGCGCAAGGCTGCCCCGGCGTCGCTGCCGGTGGCGCGCAGGTGAATCTCAATTTGTCCGGGGGAGGCTAGCATGGTGGTCGTCGGGTTGCGGGACTCGCGATAGATGGGGGCGATGCGTTCCTCCACTTCCGATTCCGCCAACCCCACCACCTTGAGCACCTTGCTGGCAAAGGCCTGTTTGGGGAGGCGGGGGCGCAATCGCGGCAGGCAGTATTCCTCAAACATCGGCTTCAGTTCCGGGGGTGGGCCGGGGAGCAACAGCACGATTTTTTCCTCTTCCGTAGTCAGCCACAGCCCCGGGGCGGTGCCGTTGTCGTTGGGCAGCCACTCGGCGCCCTCAGGCACCAGGGCCTGGCGGAGGTTCACCGCAGGCATTTTCTTGCCCCGCGCCCGGAAACGCGCCTCCATCAGCGCCACCACCTCGTGCTTGCGTTCCAGCTTGCGCCCCAGCAGTTCCGCCACCGCTTCGCGGGTGCGATCGTCTTCGGTGGGCCCCAGCCCCCCGACGCCGATGACCAGCTCGGCTCGTTTCAGGGCATCGCTGAAGGCGAGCTTTAAGCGTTGGGGGTCGTCCCCCACCACCGTCTTTTGCACCACGGGAATGCCCAGGCGCTCGAGCTGCTCGGTCAAATAAAGCGAGTTGGTGTCCAGGCGGAAGGGAGTGAGGAGCTCGGAGCCAACGGCGATGATTTCGGCCTTCATAAGCGTTTAGGCCGGCCCGGGCAGACCGGCGACCGGCCAGTTGAGGTGATAGAGGGCGTCGGTGGTCGCCAGGATGAGACCCCCGGGCGGGCTCGGGGGAAAGGCCAGCCCCACCAGATCGGGGCCGGAGACGACGAGTTCGGGCTCGGCCGACGGGGTGAAGCGCACGATGCCGCGGCGTCCCCCAACCGAGGCCACCACGTAGAGGTTGCCGGCGGCGTCGAAAGCCAGCCCTTGCGGCCGCCCCAGGCCCCGGTAGAAGACGGCTACGTGTCCGGTGTCGGAAATTCGGTAGACAGCGTCGTGGCTGGAGGTGGTGGGCCCGGTGACATAGAGACGGTGGTCGGGCCCGAAGGCCAGGTGGTAAGCGGCCACGCTGGGTTCGAGCGTGGCAAAGACAAAGATCTGCCGGTCGCGGCTCACCTTGAAGATGGTTCCGCTGCGGTCGCCCACGTAGAGGTTATCTTCGGCGTCGAAGACAATGCCGGTGGCCACCCCCATCCCTTCCACGTAGCGACGCTTGCGGGAATCGGGCGTAACCTGATAGACGGCGCCTTCGAAGCGGCTGGAAACGTAGAGCGTCCCGCCCGAATCGAACCCCAAGCCGGTGGCGTTCATCAGGTCCGACAGGAAGGGCTTGACCGTGTACTGGGGGTCGAGCTTGTAGAGGGAGATGGGCACCTTCTGGCCCCGGCGCCCGCTGAAGGTGACGTAGATGCTGCCCTCCGCGTCCACCGCGGGGTTGGCCACCGCGTGAAGGTTGTCGGCAATCGGCACCCCAACCGCGACCCCCACCGGGGGGCTCTCGCCGGCCGCGGTGCGCACACGCGCGGACCCGCTGACCGCACCCTTCGGCACGGTGGCCACCAGGAAGTCCTCGGCCGAAATCAGCACGCTGGCTTCTTTCTCCCCGAACTGCACCTGGGGGGGACGATTGTTGTGGCTGGCAAAACCCTGGCCATGGATCACAACCTCGCCCCCGGCAATCGCCGCGGCGGGCGTTACGCGGTCAATCTGCGGTTTGGGCTTCACCTCAGCCATCCCGTCCAGGCCAGCAGCACGAGGCCCACGGCCGCGTAGATGCCGGCCAGCACGTCGTCCAGCAGCACGCCAGCCGCGCCCCGCAAGCGCTCGCTTCGGCGAATGGGAAAGGGCTTCAGCACGTCGAGGGCACGAAAGAGTATAAATCCCGCCAGCAGATATTTCCACGCCGCTCCGGGGGTCGCGGCCGGCCGCCCCAGACCGCCCGCCACCACCACCATCCCGGCGTAGGCGACCCACTGGCCAAGAATCTCGTCGATGACAATCGGCTGGGGGTCGGGACCCTCCCACTGCGGCAGGGCCTGCTCGGTGCTCCAGTACCCCACCAACCCCAGCCCGGCCAGCCCGAAGAGATAGGCGAATTGAAGCGCCGTGCCTTCCAGCCCGTAGATCAGCAGCGCAAAGAGGAGGGCCGAGGCCAGCGAGGCCGCTGTGCCCGGAGCCACCGGCACATAGCCGAGGCCGAACCCGGTGGCGAGCACCAAGCCGGGACGGCGGGGAGCCGGCCCGGGCCGGGTGGGCTCCGTTCGGCCCCGACCACGAAGTTCGGCCTGTCCAGCGGATCGACCCGAGCGCTGGTCAGCGCCGAAGGGGGCGCGGGCGTCAGGAGCCGGAGTGATCTTCGTCATGGAGAGGGACCGGCAGTTCTGGCTCGGTTTCCCCCGGGGCGGGTTCGCTGATCCGGTAGTCGGCAGCCGCCCAGTGACCCAGGTCGATCAGGCGGCAGCGGGCGCAACAAAAAGGGAAGTCGGCATCGGTGGTGGAATCGGTGGGTCGGCGGCAAATGGGACAGTGCCACTTCATTTCAGTGAGCCCCGGGGTCCCGGCGATCTCTTTTGATCACAAAAACAAGCGCGCTCCAGGAGCGCGTTTTCTGATTTTAGCACAAATCACCGCGGCTTGCAGGGAGTGCGCGCCCCGCGGCATCCCACTCCTCTCCCGGTGGCGGAGACATTCCTGCTCGCCCTGAGCTTACCCCGAGTTCCGTCGCGGGGCTTGTCCCGCGCGCAGTCGAGGGACGGAGTCGAAGGGTGTGCGCTACCTGCGGGGCTTCCAATTCTCGACTGCTCGCAACACCTCGATCAGGCGCGCAATGGCCGCCGGCTGCTGGCCGAACCGCGCCCGGTTGTACAGGCGGGTCAATTCGCCCACCGGAAGGGCCAGTTCCGGGGGCGAGAGCGCCTTCGCAAACTCCTGCGGGGTTAGGCTGGGGGGCTTCGGGTAGCCACGTCGCGCCAGCACTCGCAGCAAGCGTTGATAGATGAGTGTTGCCTCGCTTGCATTCAAGGCGCCGCCGCCACCTCCCTGCAGGAGCCACAGCGTGCGCAGCCACTCGGCCAGCGCCCGACCGCGCAGCGCCAAAATCACGGTCAGGAAGAGGGCCAGGCCGGCGGGCACCGCGTAGGGGCTGGTCAGGAGGCGCTCGCCCGCCTGGTTGATACTCGTGGTCAACGCCCGGCGCTGCTGGCGAAACCAGCGGCGCAACTCCCAGGCGGAGACCGCCGCGGTGCGCAGGTTGCGGCCCAGCCGCTCCCAGTGGAGCTGGTCGTAGTTGATTATCCATTCGTCCCACCAGAGGTCGAAGGCATCGGCGTAGTGCTGCACCGTGGTCCACCAGGTGCGCTGGAGGGCGTTGGGGTCGGGCGGGGTGGGGTCAAACGCCACCCAGCCCACTCGGGGGAAGAAGACCTCCACCCAGGTGTGGGCGTCGCGGGCGCGCACGATGAAGTTTTCGCCCACCTCGTTGTACTCGCCGGTCAGAAACCCGTTCACCAGCCGCACCGGAATCCCCTGGCTGCGCAACATCACTGTCATCGCTGCGGCGAAGTATTCGCAGTGGCCTGCGCGACGCTCGAAAAGAAAGTTGGCAATCGGATCGTCCTCCGGGGTGCTCGGCAGCTCCAGCGTGTAGCCAAACTGGGTTCGCAGGTAGCGTTCCAGCTCTCTCGCTTTGTCGTAGGGGTTATCCTTCCGGGCGGTCAGTTGGCGGGCCAGCTCCTCCACCCGAGGATCGAGCCGAGGCAGCCCCAGATAGCGCTTCCGAATCTCCGCCGAATAGTCTGCCGGAAGCCCGCGCAGCAGTCGCGGGGACGGCTGGCCGATGTTCGAAACCACTTCGTAAGCCACCCGGGTGTACCGGTGGCGGAGATTGAGCAGGGAACCGGTGTTGTCCATGCCCAACAGCTGGAAGCGTCCCCGGATCTCGAGCGGCACCGCCGCAGCGAACAGGGTGTTGGTGGAAATGGGCTCGAGGAGCACTCGGTAATGCACACTCTGCCCGGGGAGCTTACTCAGCCCCGCCCTGTCCCGAAACGGCTTCATCCCCACCAGAAACCGCCCCGGGGGCGAACGAGGGAGCACTTGCACGGTGCGTCCGGGGTTGTACCAGCGATGGCCGTCAAACTGGGTCAGGGCAATGCCGCGCCAGCGGAGTCCGGCGAGCTGGTAGGCGCTGCCCTTCGGGGCGCGCACCCGCATCACCACCGCCGGGTTGCGCTTGATGCTGCCGATGTCGCCCAGGGTCACCTCGTCCGAGAAGCCGCTGAGCTGCTGGGGCTGGAGCGAGTAGGCGCTCAGATAACCGGTGGTGAAGCGCGGCACCAGGAAGAAAATTACCGTGGCCAGCAGCAAGGTGCTGAGGGCGACCCCCAAGGAGGTGAGCAGCAGGGCCCGCTCGAGCCGCCGGCCCATCCGGGAGCCTGCGGCCAGCGAGGCGCCGCGTGCCGTCTCCGTGCACCGCTTGATCTCGTAACTGATGAAGGTGGAAATCCCCACCAGCAGAAACAGGAAGAAGAAGACCAAGAAAGTGGTGTCCACCGTCAGGGTGGCGGCCGCCAGGATTTCCATAAAGGCGATGACCGCCAGCCAGAGGTAGTCGCGATTCGTGCGCGCGGAGAAGAGCTTCACCACCGCGATGAACAGCACCAAATGAGTAGTGGCCCGAATGAAGCCGTCGGGCCAGCCCCCGGAGAGCCAGAAGTCCACGCCGTAGAGGAAGAAGTAGAGCGCGGTCAGGAGCTTGACGCTTCGGGGGGAGAGTTCCGGCTCGCTGTGGCCACGGTAGCGCAACGCCTTCACCACCAGCGCACTCGCCGCCAGGAGCGTGGAAAAAATGTCCAGCTTCCCCGTGCTGGCCAGGGCCAGAAATCCCACCGTGACCAGCAGAAACAGCGACACCTCGAAGTAGCGGTGAATCGTGCCGGCTGAGGGGGAGGCACTCGTGACCATTACGAATCCTTAAAGCTATTCTAGGTATCGCCCCCGGCAAAAACCAGCCAGCCCGGGCGGCGGCCAGCTCCCGCAGCGTGGCCGATGCGGGAGTCCCCGGCGTGGCTTAACCCGCCAGGGTGGCAGCAATCTTCCGCGTGGCCGCACCCACGGCCAAGCGGTCCATTTGCTCGGGGCGCACCCAGCGAATTCTTCCTCCCAACCCGCTCACACCGTTCCTGCCGGTGTGAGCTTCGTAGATTTGCAGGATCAAGTCGCGCATCGTGGTCTCGTGAGTCAAACGGGCCACCGGCCGGGCGGCGTTGACGCCCAGGGCACGGGTCAAATTGTGCGGGCTTTTCTCCCGTGTGTAGGGGAAATGCCACAACCCCGAAAACAGCCCGCGAGGTTCGCGCATCACCAGCAGGCGACGCCGGCGCCGCACCACCAACACGCACAGTGTCAGCCGTGGGCGCGGGGGTTTCGGGCGCCGGCGGGGAATCCGCCGCTCCAGGCCGGCCTGCCGCGCCGCGCAGATTGCCTCCAGTGGACAAACCCGGCAGCGGGGAATGCGCGGCAAGCAAATCGTTGAGCCCAGCTCCATCAGTGCTTGGTTGAAGTCGCCCGGGCGCCGCCGCGCCACCAACCGGTCCGCCAGCGGCTGCCAGGCGCCGCGGTCGGAAACGTCAGCGCGGCTCAGCCGAAACAACCGTGCCAGTACCCGAGGCACGTTGCCGTCCACGACCGCCAGCGGCTTCCGGTAGGCGATGCTGAGCACGGCTCGGGCCACGTAGGGCCCCACGCCGGGCAGGGCGAGCGCCGCCGCGAGCGAGGAAGGGAATTGCCCGCCGTGCTCGCGGGTGATCTTTTTCGCTGCTTGGTGCAGATGGCGTGCGCGCTGGTAGTAGCCCAGTCCGGCCCAGAGCCGCAGCACCTGTTCGAGCCGCCCCCGGGCCAGCTTCTGCACGGTGGGAAAGGCGCGCAGGAAGCGGCGGTAGTAGGGAATCGCCACCGGCACCCGCGTCTGCTGCAGCATGATTTCGGCCAGCCAGACGCGGTAGGAATGGCGTCGGCCTCGCCAGGGCAGCGTGCGCTGGTTTCGGTCGAACCAGCGCAACAAACGCTTCTGGAGCGTTCCGGTGGGCGGACGCTGCTGCAACATTTCAGTCAGAGCTTCTCGATGCGCATCACGGTGTTGGCGATTTTTTCCACCAGTACCCGGTCGCCTGCCTGGATGGTGGGATAGACCATCTCACCCTGCACCCGAGCCAGTTGGGGGCGGGCATCGAGTTCTTCCGTGTACTTGTAGTACACATCAAAAAAGGGCAGCCCGTGGATGCTCAGAGCGCGCAGGTGTTCGATCACCGCTTCCTTCCGCGAATAGAGCATCGCTGCCTTCCTACCTGTCCCTCGGCACCTGCCTCAGAGCGACTGCATAAAGACGAAATACGAGCAGCTCCACAGCCCGGTGGGGATGGAGCCGCGCTCCCGGGCGGTGAGAACGATCTTGAAGGTATTCGTCTCCCGGCCCAGCCACTCGAGGAAGTCATCGTCGCTCGCCCGCCGGGGCTCGATTAACGCCAGATGATAAAGCACGTCGTAAATGATGTCGCTCGCCCTGGCGACCCCCGTCTCCCACGCCGGGCTGCGAAACTTGAGTTGCGCGTCGATCTCGTAGAAGTGCCAGGCCAGGCAGGCACAGAAATTGACCCCCCGCTCGAACCACTCCTCCCCGCTGGCCCCGAGCGCGTCCCGAGCGGGGTCGAGGGGCGCCGCCGAGCGACGTTCTTCAACCGGGACCTTCCCGGGGGCTTCCGGGGGCAGGACAGGGTCAAACACCAGTTCCACCCGGCGCTCATCTTCGCGGGTAAACTCCCGCACCTGCAATCGCTGCGCCTTGGCCGTGGCTTTCCAATCCACGTAGCGGGCGCTGTCGCTGGGCTGGTGGTCGCGAATGGAGTAGAGGTCGTGTCCCCGCCCCTTGAAGTAGCTTTCCATCTCCCCGCTGATCAGCGGCAGGATTTCGTAAAACTCTTCGGTGGGCTCGACCGGCGGATAGACTACCACCTCGCTGCCGGCACGGAGTTGGCGGGTTTTGAGAAGGAAACCGAAGGGAAACTTGCTGCATACCCGGAAGACGTCCTGGGCGTAGCGGCCGCGGCGGGGAAAGGTCAACTCCACCGGCTGGGTCGCCGGCCGGTGGTGGGGAATGTAGGGGAAGTACACCGGCTCGCGCAGCACCCGGCGATCGGACCCCGTGCCGGCGACGGAGGCGGCCGGCTTCGCTGGCGAGGCTCGCGCCTTGCCGGTGGCCGCGGCCCCGCCGCTCACTGTGAGGGAGAAGGAAGGGAGTGTCCTCTTCTGGTTCTCCAGCGTGAGCGAGGCCAGCATCGGCTGCCGGGCAAAAACGTGGTCGGGCAGCTCCAGCTTCAGGCCGATTCCCGTCAGCACCATGCGCGAGACCACTCCCGAGACCAGAATCCCCGCCAGCAGGCTGGAGAGGATGATAAACAGCAGGTTGTTGCCGGTGTTCAGCGCGGCCAGGATGAGGATGAAAACCCCAAGCAGATAGACCCCGCCTTCCTTGGTGAGCTTGTAGTCCACCTGGTAGAAGAGCCAGCGCAGGGGTGTGCCCCGCGCCATCCTCGGCACCAGCTTCACCCCCACGAAGAAGGTGAGGGCGAGTGCCAGAGTGTGGAAGAGTGCCATCAACTGTTTATTTCCGCGCTCGAGGGCCACCGCGCCGTTCAGCGCCAGCACCAGGGCGACCCCCAGCAGCAGCAGAGCCAGAAAGAAGTTCTTCGCCCCGCTCCAATCTTTTTTCTCCTCCAAACGCTCCAGCCAGGGGCGCAAAGAGGGATGGCGTCGCGCGAGTTTTTTCAACCGGGGGCGCATACGGCTGTTCGCTCGCTACAGCGGGACTTCGATGGCGTCCAGGATTTCCTGGAGGATGGCGTCGGCCTGTTCGCTCTTGCGCAGCGTGGAGGTATAGCGGGTGCTGACCACCACCCGGTGGGCGAAGACGGGGATGACCAGGCGTTTGAGGTCGTCGGGCAAACAGTAGTCGCGCCCTTGCACAAAGGCCAGGGCTTGCGCGGCCCGGCGGAGCATCAACGCGCCCCGGGGACTGACCCCCAGACTCAGGTACTCGCTGGTGCGGGTGCGGTTGACAATGGCTAAGGTGTAGTCCAGCAGCGCTTCATCCACCCGCACCTGCCGGACCTGCTCCTGCAAGTTCCGCACCTCTTCGGCGGGCAGCAGCGGGCGCAGCCGCTCCAGCGCCTCGAAGGGGTCGCTGGTGGTGCGCAGGATTTCTTTCTCGCTGGAGGCTTCCGGATAGCCCATCCGCACCCGCAGGAGAAAGCGGTCGAGTTGGGACTCGGGGAGCGGGTAGGTGCCGTGGTGCTCGATGGGATTTTGCGTGGCCAGCACCAGGAAGGGCTGGGGCAGGGGATGGGTGTGGTTGTCCACCGTCACCTGGTACTCGTTCATGGCTTCCAGCAGCGCCGACTGCGTCTTGGGGGTGGTGCGGTTGATTTCATCGGCCAGCACCACGTTGGCAAACACCGGCCCGGGCTTGAAGGTGAAGGAGTGCTCGTGCTGGTTGTAGATGGAGATGCCGGTGACGTCACTGGGGAGCAGGTCGGAGGTAAACTGGATGCGCTGGAAAGTGCAGTTGAAGCAGCGCGCCAGGGCCCGGGCCAGCATGGTCTTGCCCACCCCGGGCACGTCTTCAATCATCAAGTGCCCGCGCGCAAGCAGCCCCACCAGAGCCAGCTGGATCACCTCGTCCTTGCCCTTGATCACGGTGGCGATGGCCCGCTGCAGCTCGGCCAACTGCCTTGTCCTGAGCGAAGTCGAAGGATCAGCGGTTTCGGTGTGCTCCATGGCTCCCTTGTCGGCTCCTTCGAACTGGCTTACAATCGCTTCTGCGTGGGCGCTTAGCTCAGCGGTGGAGCGCTCCCCTCACACGGGAGAGGTCGTAGGTTCGAATCCTACAGCGCCCACCATTTGTTTCTCCCCGCGTTCTTTCTGTTCACTCCGCCGGCTTGCTTAGCCTTCCTCTGGTAGGGCAGACATTCTTGTCTGCCCGCCGAGTGGTCTTCTGCCCGCAGGGTTCGACTCCGCCGCAACGGTTTCCCTTCCCCAAAGTGAAAAGGCGCCCGGGAGCCATTTTCGCCTCCCCGCGCGCCCTCCCCCAGGGGCTTGTTGTCAGCCACTGATTCTAGCGGAAAGCTGCTGCTGCTCAAAACATTTTTGCGATTGCGCACCAACCCTCTTTGGTTCAAAATGTTCCATCCACGATCGAATCTCCCCCGGCTCCTCGGCGGTGCAGGTCAAGGAGGGGCTCCTTATGCTGACCGCGGTGCGCTTCCTCGAACTCCTCGCCCTGGGCCTGTGGCTGGGGGCGATGATTTTCTTCGCCTTCATCGTCGCGCCCGCCGCCTTCGCCGTCCTGCCCACCCGTCAACTGGCGGGTGACCTGGTGGGTCTGGTTCTGGCTCGGCTGCACATTTTGGGCCTCCTCTGTGCGGTGGTCTACTTGCTCAGCCTACTCATCGAGCAGCGGCTGACGGGTGGCAGCCTGCGCGCCGTGGCGGTGCCCATCGCGCTCGTCGCCGTCATTCTCCTGCTAACTTTCGCCGGCCACTACTTCCTGGGGGAGCGAATGACCAGTCTGCGTTCTGAGATGAGGGCTGCCTTCGGCAGTATTGACCACACGCCCCGCACACACGCCCTGCGGGTGCGCTTCAATCGCTACCACCAGCTCTCCACCCTGCTGATGGGCACGAATCTCGTGCTCCTCTTGGGGCTGCTGGGGATCAGCGTGCGGCGTCTCCGCTGAGCTCTGTGCTACCATCGCCCGATGCGCACCGCTATCCTGGGCTTGCCGCAAGTCGGCAAGACCTCGCTCTTCAAGGTGCTTTGCGGGCCCCAGAGCCACCCGGAAGCCTATGGGATTCACCTCGGCGTTGCCCGTGTTCCCGATGCCCGTCTGGAGGCGCTGGCCCGGCTCTACCAGCCCCGGAAGACCACTGCCGCCGCCCTGGAATTTCTCGACGTCCCGCCGCTGGTGAACGAGCCCGAAAAGGACGCGGCGGTTTTCGGTCAGGTGCGCCGCGCCGACGCCTTTGCCTATGTGGTGCGCCTGTTTGGTGAGGAGGTAAATCCCGCCCGCGCCATTGCCCAAGTTGAGACCGAATTTCTGTTTGTAGACCTCGACACCGTCAGCAAACGCTTAGAAAAAATCGCCCGCGAGCTCAAGAAGGCTAAAACCTCGGAGCTCGAACAGGAGCAGGCGGTGCTGGAGAAAGCCCGCGCCGCCCTGGCGGGGGAAACGCCCTTGCGGGCGGTGGCGCTGGGCGGCGAGGAGCAGCGGCGGCTCCGCGGCTTGATGCTGCTCAGCGCCAAGCCGCTGCTCTTGGTCTTGAACGCGGGTGATGAGGAAGCCCCGAACCTTGAGCAAGTACCGGAGAAGTACCAGCTCGCAGGCTTCCGCCAACAGCCCCGGATCGCCCTCACCGAGATCTGCGGAAAGATTGAAACCGAGTTGGCCGAGCTCGACCCCCACGAGGCGGCGGAGTTTCTGGTCAGCTACGGTCTGAAGGAATCGGCCCGCGACCGCGTCCTCGACACCGTTTACCGGTTGCTGGGCTTTATCACCTTCTTCACCGTCAGCGAGGCGGAGTGCCGCGCTTGGGCGGCGCCCCAGGGCACGGTGGCGGTGGAGGCCGCCGGGATGGTCCATTCCGACTTTGCCCGCCGCTTCATCAAAGCCGAAGTGATTCCCTGGGACGAACTCATCGCCTGCGGCGGCCTGGCGGAGGCGCGGGAACAGGGCCGCGTGCGCTTGGAAGGCAAGGATTATCGGGTGAGCGACGGCCAGGTGCTTTACATCCGCCATACGGCCTGAGAAACAATGAGCAACTTCGCCCTCAGCGTTTTGCTTGGCTTGACCGCAGCCATCGCCAACGTCTTCGGCGGCCTGCTCATCGTCCAGCACCGCTGGCCGCGCCAGTTCCCCAAGTATTTCGTGGCCCTGGGCTCAGGATTTATGCTGGCCACCGCGCTGCTGGAAATGGTTCCCGAGGGACTTCAGTTGGGGGGGGAGGGAGCCCTGGCCCTGGTGTTGGCCGGCTACCTGCTCCTCCACTTCTTCGAGCACACCATCAGCGCCCACTTCCACTTCGGCGAGGAAGTCCACCCGGAAGAGTTCGCCCGGATCCGGGTGGCCTACGCGGCTGTTTTCGGGATGCTCATCCATGCCTTCTTCGATGGGGCAGCCATCGCCTCGGGCTTCATCGTCTCCACTTGGCTGGGCGCGGTGATTTTCTTCGCTATCTTCCTGCACAAAATTCCCGATGGCCTCACCGTGGCCTCAGTGATGATAGCCAGCGGCCGCGGCTCCCGTCGAGCGATGGAGGCCACGGTGCTGATGGGGTTGGTCACTTTGCTGGGCATCGCGGCCATGTGGCTGCTGCGCGCCCAGGTGGCTTACGGGTTGTCGCTCTCGGCCGGCGCCACGCTCTACGTGGCTGCCTCCGACCTGATGCCCGAGGTCAACCGAGAGCCTGGCATCCTGATGGCGGTGTGGGTCTTCGCGGGCGTGGCTTTGATGCTCCTCCTGCGCTGGCTCGCCCCCTTCTAAGCGGGGGAAGCAAGCGGGACTCGCCGCCCTCGCGTTGACTTGCCCCCAGGCGCGGCCTAAGATGACCCTAAACGGTGGAGCGCATCCGCGAATTCATAGCAACAACGACGATGAGGAGACATAGATTTATCCTGGCTTGCCTGGCAGGGCTCTCCCTAATCTCCGTCCAACCCGGATTCGCGGGGGGCAAAGACAAGAAGAGAGAGGAAGCCGCCGCGCTGCTGACGCAGGCTGCGGAATTGTCGAATTTGCGATCGCCGGAGAGCCCGCCATTCCGCCTGCGGGCGCGGGCTCAGATTTCGGGGCGATCGAAAGAGCGGGCAGATGGCAGTTACTTGCTGGTTTGGGCCTCCCCGGAGCAGTGGCGGGAGGAAATAACCTTCCCCGGCTTTAGTCAAGTGCGTGTCGTCAAGGAAGGTAAGTTGTGGCAGCGGCGAAGCGTAGACTATCTCCCATTGCGGATCTACCACTTGACGCAAGCATTAGATTTTCAGTCGCGCCTGAAACTCAAGCCGGGGCAAAAAATCGACAAAATCCGTGAGCGGAAGCGGAACGGAACCCCGATCCGATGCGTTAAAGTGAGGCCGGACGCGGTAAACTTTTACGAATTCTGCTTCGACCCGGCGGATGGATTTTTGGTTTGCGACCGGTATCCGGTTGTCACCTACGAATACACAGATCATGTCGCATGGGAGAGCAAGATATTCCCCCGTACTTTGCGCGTCCTTGAATACGGTAAGCCAGTCGTCGAAGTGTGGGTGGAGGAACTTAAAGTCGAACCGGCCCCAGCTCCGTCGTTGTTCTTACCTCTGAGCAACGCTGAGGTGCAGATTTGGTGCGAGAACCCGGAACCGGCAAGAGCGTTGAGAGAAGGCTCCCGTCGAGAGACATACTACTTCTTGAGCAGCCCTGCGACAGGTATTGTCTCGATCTACGCCGTGATTGGCGAGGATGGAAAGTTGCATAATTTAACTTTACTTAGATCAGTTTCCCATGAGTTGGCTGCCACGGACCTGGACTTCTATAAGCATCTTCGCTTCCGGCCGGAGATGTGCAATGGCGTGCCGGTAAAACACGAGATAGTCTTCGAGGTTAAGCACTGAGTGCGTTCAGGACCTTCGCGACGCCCCGCGCTTCCAGGACCTGCTGCGCCGGATGAACTTCCCGGAGTAGGGTGCTGTCTGGTAAACTCCAAACAGGAGTCAGGCTCGCCGGCCTGACAAAGGGGCGGAGATGAACAAACTCGCTGACCGGTTCGTCGAGAGGTTCGCCGAGGTGCTCCTGATTGTTCTCTTCCTCTCCTTTGCGACGGTATGGGATGTCCTCATCTCCCCTGAGCTGAATGGAGCGCCAATCCCTATCTTCCTGTTCACGATCGTCTTATTGCTGCTCTTGTTTGCACCCAAGCGCTGGGCCTAGTCAGGTGTCAGCAAAAGATTCTGTGGGCGAGTTGGCACCCCGCTTCCAACCCTTCCTGCGCCGGATGAACTTCCCGCAGTAAGACAAAACCCGAATAGCGAAAATCGAAAACCGACCCGTAGCGGCGAGGAAGGTGCCGGGCTTCGCGAAGCGGGGCCCGCATTCCTCGTCGGCTTTTTCGGGATCAGCGGACGGTGAAGAACAAGCCGGCGACGAAACCTTCCCCTCGGCTGCGCTCCGCTCGACGGTGCTCGGGGCGAGCGGGGTCTTCGCTACGCTTCGACAGGGCAGGCAGTCCGCAACCAGCCGCGGGTACCCGGCGAGAACCCGCGCTACCAGCTAGGATCTGAAAATCGAAAGGCAGGTAGCGGCGAGGAATGCACTTGCTCCCGCAGAGCGGGGCCCGCATTCCTCGTCGGCTTCTGGGGCACAAACAAACCCCTCGGCTTCGCTCGGGGCAAGCCGGTGACGAAGCCTTTGGCTTTGTCGCCGCTACCAGATACGATGGATAGCCGGGCATGGGGCCGGCGAAACTTCTTGGAGGCACTAGGGTTAGATAAGATGGAGCCGGCCGTGGCGATGAGCGACCAGGAATGGATGCTCCGCCTCCAGGCGGGCGACGACGATGCGTTCAACTACTTGGTGGGGAAATACCGGTCGCCGCTCATCCACTTTCTCTACCGGATGGTGCACGAGGCGGCTCTGGCCGAAGAGCTGGCCCAGGAGGTTTTCCTGCGCGTCTATCGCGCCCGCCAGCGCTACCGGCCGCGCGCTCGGTTCACCACCTGGTTGTTTCGCATCGCCGCCAACGTCGCCCTGAACGCCCTGCGGGACGGGCGGGTGCGCCGCGCCCGGGAGACCCCGCTGGAGAGCGGGAGCGCCGACCCGGCCCAGTCCAGGCTGGTGCAGCTAGCCGACCCGGCCCCGAACGTGGAGCAGGGAATGCTAGAGGCTGAACGCCGAGAGCAGATTCGCCAGGCGGTCGAAGCGCTGCCGGAAAAGCAGCGCCTCGCCGTCCTGCTGCACAAGTACCAGGAGATGGATTACGCCGAGATCGCCGACATTCTGGACTGCTCGGAAAGCGCGCTGAAGTCGCTGCTGTTCCGCGCCTATGAAACTTTGCGGGTCAAGCTGAGGCCATTGTTAGGAGCCCGAGTATGAGCACGCACTTGCGGGAAGAGGAGTTCGTTTCCTATTTGGACGCCCGGCTGAGCCCGGCCGAGCGGAGTCGACTCGATGAACACCTCGCGGCCTGCGCCGCCTGCCGCACCCAGCTCGATGAGTTTCGGGGTCTGATGGGGCTGCTCGGGGAATGGAAAGCGGTTGAGCCCTCGCCCGAGTTCGACGCCGCCCTGCGCGCCCGACTGGCGGAAGAGGCGCCGGGCCGGACGCGCTGGGGATGGTTCCGGCCGGCCTATGCTGCGGCTGCACTGGCGCTGGCGGGGATGATTGCTGTGGGCGTGGTCCTCTGGCAACCGACGGCGCCCGAGCCGGTTCCGCCGGCTGCCGGGGTCGAGAGGCCGCCGCGGCCACCGGTGGTCGGCGACGACCTAGCCGTGGTCGAGAATCCAGTCCTGCTCGAAGATTACGAGCTGCTCGAAGAGTTCGACGCCCTGTTCGAGCCAGAGCCCCAAGAAGAAGAGAAGCTGTGAGGCCGAGAAGGAACAGCCTGCTGGCGTTGGGATTGGCCGGGCTCAGCCTGGTGTTGTTTGCCACTGACCTGCGTTCCCAGGAATCCCCGCAGCCGCCGGCGCGGTCAAAGCGGGCGACCCCGGCTCGGCCGCGGGCAATGGAAGGATCGCGCCCCCGCCGCCACGGAGTTCTCCGGCAAGACCGCCGCGTGCGCGCCCTCTTCTTGCGCGTGGCCTCCTTGCCGCCCGAGCAGCAGCGGCGCGCGCTCGGAAACGATGAGTTCTTCCGTCGACTGCCGCCGCGCGCTCAGCAGCGCTTTCGCCGGGGCCTTGAACAGTTCAACCGCCGCCCGCCCGAAGAGCGGCGACGCATCCTCGAAGGTCTCCGGCGCTTCGCTGAGCTTTCGCCCGAGCGGCAGGAGCGCCTCCGCCGTCGTGCCCGCGCCTTTGCTGAGATGACTCCCGAGCAGCGCCAGCAGGCTCGCCGCCTTTTCCGGGCGTGGCAGCAGCTCCCCCCGGGGCGCCGCCGACTCTTGATGGAGCGGTTGCGGCGACTCCAACAGGCTTCGCCGGACGAGCGCCGCGCGCTGGCTGAGGATCCTGAGTTTCTCGCTCCGCTCGAAACCCGCGAGCGCCGCCTGCTGCGTGGGCTTTGGCACCTGCGGCAGGTGTTGCCTCCACCGAACCCTCCTCCACAGCGCTAGCACCGCTCAGTTTTTCCCG
The DNA here is from genome assembly GCA_046757645.1 of Terriglobia bacterium. Classification (GTDB taxonomy): domain Bacteria; phylum Acidobacteriota; class Terriglobia; order Acidiferrales; family 2-02-FULL-67-57; genus JBHHYS01. Next base: position 17,869 of record JBHHYS010000038.1, read on the forward strand.
CCCACCCACAAGATGTTGAGCTTGCAAAGGCTTTTGCGCCCAGGGAAACACAACTACTGGCAGCAGGGAACACCTCCCCGGAAAAAATTTCTCCCCACCTGAATTTTTTGCTTGACAAGCGTTCCGCCCAGGGGTAGAAAGTGGCACAAAGTGGGAGGCAGTGGAAGAAAAAGGTTCACCCGCTAGCCTCCCGGGTGGGTGCAGTGGTGGCTCCACCCCGCCCAAGTTGACTCGGTAAGCACGACAGCTAGTTCGACGCGGTTGATTGGCTTCGCCCGACCCGGCCGCCGCCCAACACGGCGATTCGGCGAAGGCAAACTTTGCTGGTGTGAGGGCGGGAGCGAGACATGCTCCGGGGCAGCTACCCCGCACGCGTGGACGAGAAAGGGCGCCTGAAAATCCCGGCGGCGTTTCTCGTGGACCTGCGGGACGACTACGGCGGGGAATTCTTCGTCACCAGCCACAACGGCCAGTTCGTGCGCATTTACCCGCTGGAGGAGTGGAAACGCATCGAGGAGCGCCTGGCGCAAGTCAGCTCCACCAACCGCGCCAAGAAGAAATTCCTCAACTTGGTCAACTATTACGGCCAGGGGGTTCCGCTCGACAAGCAGGGGCGGGTGCTCATCCCCTCCTTGCTGCGCGAGTCGGCCGCGATGAAAGGGGAAGTCACCGTTTTGGGCTCGCTGACCTATCTCGACGTCTGGAACCGCCAGCGCTTCCTCGAGGATTTGCGCAGGAATCCGCTAACGGCAGACGATGAAAGGATTTTGGATGAGTTGGGCATCTAGTGGTCAAGTGGCACACACCGGTGATGGTTGGGGAAGTGCTCGACTGGCTCGACCTCAAGCCCGCGGGGGTCTACGTGGACGCCACCGTGGGCACCGGGGGCCATGCCGCCGCCATTCTGGCGCGGCTCACCACCGGCCGCTTGATCGGATTGGATAAAGACCCAATGGCTTTGGAAATCGCTCAGGAGCGCTTGAGACCCTTCGAGCCTTCCTTCCAACTCGTGCCCTCCAGCTACCTGCAGTTGTTAGAAGTGCTCGAACGCTTGGACCAAGACGCCGTGGACGGCATCCTCGCCGACTTAGGCGTCTCCTCCCCCCAACTCGACGCTCCTGAGCGAGGTTTTTCGTTTCAAACCGCGGGGCCGCTCGATATGCGCATGGACCCCAGAAGTCCGCGCACGGCCGACGACTGGGTGAACCACGCCCCCGAGGAGGAACTCGCCGGCGTGCTCGCCCGCTACGGCGAAGAGCGTCACGCGCGCAAGATTGCCAGGGCGATTGTGCGGTCGCGTCCCGTCCGCGACACGCTCCACCTGGCACAAGTAGTGACGGGGACCCGGAAGGCCAAGGGAAGGCAGAAGCTGCATCCCGCAACAAGAACGTTTCTGGCGCTGCGGATTGCGGTGAATCGAGAAGAGGAGGAACTCGAGCAGTTTCTTCTCCGGGTCCCCGTCGCTTTGACTCCCGGGGGTCGAGTGGTCATCTTGAGCTATCACTCGCTCGAAGACCGTTTGGTCAAGCACACCTTTCGCCGCCAGGCCGCCGCGGGCCGATTCCGCATCCTGACGCGGAAAGTCGTGCGCCCCAGCTGCGAAGAAATCACCGCCAATCCCCGGGCGCGCAGTGCGCGGCTGCGCGCCGCAGAGAAGCTCGGGGTGAATTGAGGGAGCCAGCGTGGGTCCGCCCGTTCAAGTCTACTGGGTCAAGCGCATCGACAACTCGCGCCTGGTGCGCCAGCGCGACCCCGGCTACCTGCGCACAACCGCTGCCCTGGTGGGGGGGGCGGGAGTGTGTTTGGCGGTCATTTTGCTCTGTGCCTGGCAGCACTTCCAGTTTATTCACTCGGGCTACAGTCTGGAGGAGCTCCGCCAGCGCCACGCGCAGGTGCTCGAATGGAACCGCACCCTGCGCTTGGAGCAGGCCGCCCTGCTCGACCCCATGCGGATTGACCTCCTGGCCCGCACCCGCCTGGGACTTGATGCCGCCGGCGCCAACCAAGTGATCCCGGTGGGTTCGGTGGCCGCCGCCGCGGGCGTTCCTGTGCTGGCCTGGGCGCCTCTCCCGGCTGAGGCCGCGGCGGGCAACCCCAGGCCGCCCGCGCGCTCGGCGCGGATTTCGATTGCGCACTAATACCGGTCGCCCGGCACGGCTTTTTACTCTTCTTGGTGGTCGCGGAGACTGACTCGAAGAGTACAGGGGGGCTCGCAGGAGCCCCCTCTGGACTTATAGAACTTTCTTGTTTCCGTTGAGCTTGAGGAGTGAATGCGGTCGGCCCCGGCGGCTTCGCGCACGCGGATATTTTTCCTCGGCGCCGTTGCTTTCCTCTGGCTGGGCTTGCTCCTCGGCCGGCTGGTTGACCTCCAGATCCTCCGCTACGCCGATTTCGCCCGCCGCGCCCACCGCCAGCAGCAACGCATCCTCGAAGTCACCCCCCAACGCGGCGTCCTCTACGACCGCAATCATCGCCCCCTGGCCATCAGCATCAGCGTAGACTCCGTCTTCGCGGTTCCCGGGGAAGTCACCGACCCGGTGCGGGCCGCGCGCCTGCTGGCGCCCGTGCTTGGGCTCGAACCGGCCCTCCTCGCCAACCGCCTGCGTTCCCCCCGCTCCTTCGTCTGGCTGAAGCGCAAGTTAGACGCCGCGGAGGTCGAGCGGGTTCGCGCCCTGGAGCTCGCCGGGATCCACTTCCAGCGCGAATTCAAACGCTTCTACCCCAAGCGGGAGCTGGCCGCGCACGTGCTGGGCTTCGTCGGGATTGACGAGAACGGCCTGGCGGGCATTGAGTACGCGCTCGACACCGTCATCCGCGGGCGTCCCCGCCGCTTGGTGATCACCGCCGATGGCCGCCGCCGCTGGTTTGCCCGCCGCAATCAAGTGCCCGCGGAGGGTGCCAGCGTCGTCCTCACCTTGGACGAAAATATCCAGTACATCGTCGAGCAGGAGCTGGCGGTCGCCATGACCCGCTCCCGCGCCCGCAGCGGGACCATCATCGTGCAAGATCCCCACACCGGCGAGGTCCTGGCCCTGGCCAACTCGCCCAGCTTCAATCCGAACAACCCCACCGCCGTCCCCCCCGCCCGCCACCTGAATCGCGCCTTGAGCCTGGTGTATGAGCCCGGCTCCACCTTCAAAGTAGTGGCCGTGGCCGCGGCCCTCGAAGAGAAGCTCACCCAACCCGGCGAGGTATTCGATTGCCGGCCAGGAAGCATCGTGATTGCCGGCCACCGCATCCGCGACCACAAACCCTTCGGCCGCCTCTCCCTCCGCGAAGTGATCGAGCAGTCGAGCGACGTTGGCACGATTACCATCGGCCTGCGGCTGGGCAACAAGAAACTTTATGAAAACATCCGCCGCTGGCACTTCGGCCAGCCCACCGGCATCGAGCTGCCCGCCGAGAGCGGGGGCTTGTTGCGGCCGCTGGCGCGCTGGTCGCGCATCTCCATCGGGGCCATTTCCATCGGCCAGGAGATCGCCATTACCCCGCTGCAACTGGCCGCCGCCATCTCGGCCATCGCCAACGGCGGCACCTGGATTCAGCCCCGGATCGTGCGGCAGATAATTCGCGGAAATCAGCCCGAACCTGTTGCGTCCCCCCAGCGGGAGCGCATCATAAGTGTAGGTGTGGCCCAGGAGCTGCGACGCATGCTGGTGGGTGTGGTGAGGCGCGGCACGGGGCGTGCGGCCCAGCCGGTGGGCTATTCCGCCGCCGGCAAGACGGGGACCGCGCAGAAGGTGGATGAGTCCGGGGCCTACTCTCGGACCGACTTCGTCGCTTCCTTCGCCGGCTTTGCGCCTGCTCGTGATCCGGTGGTCAGCGTAGTGGTCGTGATCGACTCACCCCGCGGGCCCCGCTACCACGGCGGGGAGGTGGCCGCGCCCCTCTTCCGCAAAGTGGTCGAACGGGTGCTCGCCTATTTGAACGTGCCCCGCGACCTGCCGATGCTCCCCGAACCCTCCCGGCGGCCCATCGAGCGCGCGGCGATGCAGGATTTCCAGCCCGGGCAGTTTGAGCCGACTTCCTGGCTTGAGGACGATTCCAGGCTGACGGCAGCCGCACCCGGGGCGGGAATCACCCCGGCAGGACAGTCAGAACCGCGCTTCTGGCGGACGGGTTTGAACACGCGCAACACCGTGGTGATGGTGAAGACGGATACGGTTGTCGTGCCCGACCTGATTGGACTCTCACTGCGCGCCGTCGGGGAGAAATGCGCGCGGCTGGGGCTGGAGCCGATTCTGGCCGGTAGCGGCGTCGTGGTGGCACAGCGACCCGGCCCGGTACGCGCGTCCCCCGCGGGGGTCGCATTTGGGTGGGATTTCGTCCCACGCTTCCCGCGGCGTTGGCGCGGCCGATGTGAGGCCGGGGAAACAGACACAAGGTTCTACGATGAGATTGGAGAAGCTGCTCGAAGGCGTCGAAACACTGAGCGTCGCTGGCCCCCGCGGCGGGGAGCTGCGCGGGATTTCCTATGACTCCCGCAGCCTGCGCCCCGGCGACCTCTTCGCGGCCATCCCGGGCGAGAAAGTTGATGGGAACAATTTCATCCGGGAAGCTCTCGGCGCCGGCGCCGCTGCCATCTTGAGCGAACAGCCCCCGCAGCCGGAGGCGGGTGCCGCCTGGGTGCAGGTGCGCTCCATCCGCCGGGCGTTGGCGCAGGTGGCTGCCAACTTCTACGGCCACCCCGGGCGCGCCCTGAAACTCATCGGCATCACCGGTACCAACGGCAAGACCACCACCAGCTTCCTGCTCGAATCCATCCTCGGCCAGGCGGGCCACCGCGTGGGCCTGTTCGGCACGGTCGAATACCACACGGCCGCGGGCGTTCTTCCCGCCCGGCAAACCACCCCGGAGCCGGTTGACCTCCAGCGCTTCCTGGCTGAACTGCGGGAGGCCGGCGTGCGCTGGGTGGTCATGGAGGTTTCTTCGCACGGCTTGGCCCTCGACCGGGTTTACGCCTGCCCGTTCGCCGCGGCCGTCTTCACCAATCTGGCGCAAGACCACCTCGACTTCCACCAGACGATGGATAACTACTTCAACGCCAAGAAGCAGCTTTTCCTCGGCTGCGGGGCACCGCCGCCCCCGGTTTGCGTCCTCAACGCCGATGAGCCGCGCCGTCGGGAGCTCGAGGCTATCTGCGGGGGCCAGGTCGTACTCTACAGCCTGCAGGCGAGCGCGGCTGCCGTCCGCGCCCTGCGCCCGCAGCTCAGCTTCTCCGGGATCGAGTTTACTTTGGAAACGCCGGCAGGCAGCATCCCCATCCAGTCTCGCCTCGTCGGCAGCGCCAACCTCTCGAATCTCCTCGCCGCGGCCGCGACCGCCTACGCGGTGGGCCTGCCGCTCCAGAGCATCGCCGGCGGCATCCGGGCACTCGAGCGCATACCGGGTCGCTTTGAGCGCGTGGAGGCCAGCCAGCCTTTCGCGGTGGTGGTGGACTTCGCCCACACCGACCTGGCTTTCACCAATCTGCTGGAGACAGCGCGGGCGCTGACCCGAGGTCGCGTCCTCATCGTCTTTGGCAGCGGCGGTGACCGCGACCGCACCAAGCGGCCGGTGATGGGCGAAATCGCCGGCCGGCTGGCCG
>JBHHYS010000039.1:0-23201 GCA_046757645.1 Terriglobia bacterium
TCGTCGCACCTTGAGCGGCACCATCCGGGAAGGAATGCTTACCAGCCACGCAAATTAACCGCCCACGTTCACCTTTCTATCCTGCCGGCTTGAGGCGGTTTCACACAGTGTACCAAACCCCAGGGTTTGAGACAACGAAGCAAGGTTTGGGGAGGAAGTTTAGCGTCTATTTAGCGTGCACAATGTGCGGCACCAAAAGTTGGTAAATACCGGGGAAAGGGGGCTACCAAGACGAAACAAAAGGCACGACGAACCAACAGGATAGAGATTTTCTGGAGGCCTAGAGGCTTGGAAAACCTCGACACCTGGATTTCGAGTGCAGGTGTCATCCTTCCTCGGGGTATCACAACTCGGGAAAGTTTCGGAAAGAGAACTGCTGAATGAGATACCTTTGCGTGTGGATGGGATACAGCTAACTACTGGCCGAACCGATGAGATACAAATTCGGCGCAAGCCTCCTCAACCAAAGGCTAGCCGTCGTGCGAAACCACATCTCTAGGTGCAGCCCGCAGCCGAGCGGTGGAAGCTGGGAACAGTCTTGTGCATCAATTGTGCGCAAACTTGGTCTCTTGCCAAAGAGGTGCTGAGCTAGTATATTCATTCCGAAAGAGTTAGACGGGAGCGAGCGTAGCTCAGCCTGGTAGAGCACTGCCTTGCCAAACCAACCGCCCTCTCCCCACTCCTCCGTTTGTCTCCACTTTTTTGGCACTTAGTCCGCACCAGTCCGACTTGACCTCGGACTAGAACGGGCCTGCGCGGAGCCGCGCGGGTCAAATTGTGCGCAAACTGTGCGCAAACCTTGGTCAGAGAGCCTCGCAGTCTCGCGCGAAGAATAGGCGGCAACCCGTGATAATTTCAGGTCTTGGATTCGATCCCGAGAAGGGAGGGAATTCATTACACGTGAACGAAACTTTGGTTGTGGATTCAACTGTCGGGATCCCGGTGGTTACGTTCGGGGCGTATCAAAGGGTTGCTTTTGTTGCGGTAGGAACCTTCGGACGATACAGATCTCGCGTTGATGCCCGCATGGGGTTGATTGACCTAGTCAGGCGAAACCTAGCTTCGGAACTCTCTTGCTTGGCAATGCGGGCAATAAAAGGTGACCCGTTTCCAACCACCTTGTAGTAGGCAGCGAATGCGGGTACCGCATTCCGCGCAGGGCTTCCCCGCGCGTCCGTAGATTTGCAGCAGGGCTTGGCCGGGTCCCGCAGCCGCCCGGGCAGCTGGCACGTACCAAACGGGACGCATGTAGGCTTGCCAGAGTATCTGGGGAATGGTTCGCGCCAAGCGCCGCCGCGTCTTGCCGTCGAGTTTGGCGATCTGGGTTCGCGGGTGCAGGCCGCACCGAAACAAGATCTCCGCTTTGTACATATTTCCTACACCGGCCACGAGACTCTGATCTAAGATTACAGTGCCGATTTCCTCCCGAGCACGACGAGGCTCAGACAACCGCCGCAGAAACTGCTCCGTGTTGAAACGCTTCGCCAAGCCATCCGGGCCTTGGGCCGCCAGTTGCCGATGCCGCGCCAGTTCCGCGGCCGACAACAGCGCCACCACCGGTGCGTCCCACAAGCAGGCACGCACGTCGGGGGTGAGGAGTTCCAGTCGGAGGCGGCGTCGCGGGCGCCGGAACGGTGGTGCTGCCGACGAGGACCAAAAGGTCCAGTGGCCCCACACCCGCATGTGATGGAGAAGTGAATCGCCCGTGGAGAATTTGAGAATGATGTACTTTCCTCGAGTATAGACGCGGCGAATCTGTGCACCCCGCAGCCGAACCAGCCGCGGGCCCAGGCGCACCCGCATCGCCCGCGGGGCGTACGCGTGGCGGATTTTCTTGCCCTGCAGTTTTTCTCTCAGCTTGTCGGCGATTCGTTTGACTTCCGGTCCTTCTGCCATGAAGCGAGAATTATGGCGACACTACCCCTCTTGCGAAAGACAATTAGGCCAGGAGAAGAACGTCGTCTGGCGAGCTCGCGCTACTCGTGTCCAGTATCATCCGCACCCTCGGCCGTCTGGAGATTTGGATCGGGGGCCTGGATGAGCGGCTCGGTCGGGATTGGAATCGTCACCACCGGCTGGATTTGCTGGAACGTAGTGGCCTTGCGCCCGAGCACGTCAACGAACGACTCCAAGTTCAGCTTCTGGAGAGGCGGGTAAAGGTGCCGAGGTTTCTGGAGCTCATCGCCCTGCTCCCCGCGATGCAAGTACTCCTTGATGGAGTTTCTCACCGGCTCGGGGCAGATGGGGGAATGGTAAATGACCTGCAGGGCGTCGCCGCGCATGTCACCGACGTGCTCGTCGCCCTTGTTCTCGTGGAAGTGGGGATTGCGGGTCTCAATCTGGAATACTTCGACCCCTTTGTCCATGACCTCGGGGTGCGGGCTGGGGTGCACGCCTCCGAACAACTCGAGCATCTGTATGTACTGGTAGGGTTCCACGGAATAGCCCGAGGCGAACGAGAGAAGCTCGCCCAATTGCATCGTGAAGGCGTGCTCCCCCGCATTGCCGGTCTTGATTACCTCAGTGCCGAAGCCCGAATAGTGTGAGACCAATAGGTTGAGAAAGTGGTTCGTGACTTCCGACGCCCGGCCCCGGCGCTCGAAAAACAGCCGCGTCCGCGTGATCTTCGGCTTGGAATGCCAACTGATGCGCACCATGCTGTAGGGGGTCTCGGCCATATGCAGGCCGGCCGCGAAGTCCTTCACGTATTCGTTCACCGCGCCCGGCACATAGTTGTCGGCATCGATGAAACCCACGAAGTCCTTGCCGCAGAGTTTGGCCAAAGCCAGGCCCACAAGCATGCCTTCACCCTTCCCGTGGCGTACCAGCCCTTGTTCGTCCAGCAGGTCGTTGAAGCCGCCCGCAGCGAAAGCCTCTGCGAGGCCCGGATCGCGCTGGTGGATGAGCATAGCGCGGCGCTGCACAATCCGACAGAACTGAGTCAGAGCTTCCTCTTCCATCCGAAAGCGGTCGACCGGTGAACGGTGGCTGTTGGAAACCAGAATGGTCAGGCAATCGTGCGGAATCCCCGACAGCACTCCTTCCAACACCTTCAACCGCTCCTGCTTGCAAGGGACCACGATGGCCATCCGCTTTTCGATGTCGACCAAGCTGTCGTAGGGGAGCCGGCAGATGGTCTGCACAGGTTGGTTCTCCTGCTCTGCCGTTCCGTTGCTGAGACCGGAATCGAGCTCAAAAATGCGCAGCACGTTATAGATGCGGACGGCGCCGAAGCGCTCCGTATAGGTGGGGATTTCAATGCGCACCTTCCACCTCCGGGTCAGGCTTCTGCCGTGGCCAGCGACTCCAGGATGGGACTCAGCCACCCCTGCTCAGGTGGACTTAACAGCCCGGCCTTCCAGGCCAAGTTATCCAGGTAGCACTGAACGTGGTCTTCCGTCTCCCAAAGCTCTTTTTCGCCGTAGCGGTAGCCGTAGCGCGACGAACTCCCCAGTACTTCCGGCAGGCTTTCCTTTGCCTCGTAGCCGGTTTCCTGCACGCGCTCCAGCGTAAAGCCGTTGCCCACGACCAAGGATCGGATGGCCTGGTGGACATTGGCACCGTGTTGGGCGGCCTGCTTGGGCCGCCACGCGAACTCCTGTGGGACGCCGATTTTCTCCGCTAGTTGCCGGTGAATACGCTTGCCCAACCGGTCGTGCCCACGCTCGATCTTGAGCCGCGGATCCATGCGCATGGCCGTGCGCACCAACACCAAGTCGAGGTAGGGCACACGCAGCTCAATGTTGTGCGCCATGGTGATCTTGTCTTCGCGCTCCAGGGTTTCCTTGTAGAGATGCTCGATGTCAGTGATCTCATACTCCACGAAGGAGTCATAGCCTTCCTGGTCCACAATGCGTGGATACCAGGAGTAGCCACCAAAGAGTTCGTCGGCGCCCTGCCCGGTGAAGAGCACGCGTTCGCCCGCTTCCGCCGCCAAGCGCACCGAAGCGAAGACTGGCACAGAAACCTCCACTTGATTCAAGCTGCGGTCTTCAATGGTTGCCATAATCTCGGGCAGCAGTTCCTCGATGTCATCGAGCGATAGCTCCCGAGTCTGAATGGGGAAATCGAACTGAGCCGCCGTCGCCCGGGCGTATTCGAGATCAGGTGCCCCGCGGAAGCCGGCGCTGTAGCAAGTGAAGGGAATCCCGAACTGCTTCAGCCGATACGCCACCAGGACGCTGTCAATGCCGCCGGAGAAGATGACGCCCACTCGGTCCCGGTCGCGAATTCGCTTGTAGAGGGCTTGGTGCAGAGCTTGCTCGTAGGCGTCCAGCGCTTCGTTGACGCCCGTGAGGTCGGCACGGATGGCGCGCAGATCGGTGCCGGCAAAGTTCTCCTGCTCCCAGGAGCCCTCTCGCACCCAGGCGAGATGTCCCGGCTGGAGCCGTGTCAGCGGCTCTTCCAGTCCCACGGCTTGCAGCGCCTTCTTTTCGGAAGCAAAAGCGAAGGTCTTGCCCTTCTGTCCCAAGTAGAGTTGCCGGACGCCGATGGGATCGCGAGCGATGATCAAACTGTAGCCATCGCTGACCGCTAGAGCATAGACGCCATCCAGTTGAGGCAGCACCCGACGCAGGGCGGGAAGCAGGTCGCCGTCGTACTCGACTTCAAGCAGGCGCAAGATCACCTCGCTGTCGGTTTTGGTCTCGAAGTTGACCGCCGCCGGCAGACCCTTGCGGAGCTCGTGGTGGTTGTAAATTTCCCCGTTGTGGAGCAGCAACAGGCGACCGTCCCTGCTCTGGAACGGTTGCACGCCGTAGCGGCCACCCACAATGGCCAGCCGCACATGCCCCAGTCCGGTTGTTCCTTCCAACCCATCCGTCTGCACCTCCTGCAATGTCCAGCCGGTACGCACCTCACGTCCAACCGCCATACCGGCGCCGTCGGGGCCTCGGTGCTGAATAGCTAAGAGGAGCTTTTTCAATTGATTAGGGGTTTCTTTCTGCTGGGGATGGATGAGCCCCGCAATTCCGCACATGCGCGGTTATGTCTCCTTGGATTTTCTGCGAGTGCTCAGAATGAAGCTATGATAACAAACAAACGATGAGCCTGGCAACCCACCCACTAGGAGACAGCATTCGCCTGCAGCCACCCACACAGCCCAATGATCCCAAAGAAGTACAGGGTTACAAGCACGTAGCGCAGCGGCCAGTTGAAGCGCGCGGGTTCCTCCGGGTCCAAGGGAACCGAGCGTGTGGGAGCTGGGAAGAGTTTTGAGACCACGAAGGCTGTCGGCAGCGAGACCCCCATCCCGGTAGCGTTCCACCACAGCCAGGAAAGTTGGGGCACGCCCAACCATAGGTAAAGATTGAGTGCGATGCCGACCGAAACGGCCACTTTGACCCCCAGCGGCGTGGCCCAGCGGGTGAGGATACCGAGGAAAAAGGCGGCGAAGATGGGGCCGTACAGAAGGCTGCCCACCTTGTTGATGGCCTCGATGACCGTCTCGCTGATCTGGGGCACGATGAAAGCGAAGACAACGCAGAAAATGCCCCAAAACACCGTGAACAACTTGGACACAATCAGGTAGTGGCGCTCGCTGGCCTGGGGGCGAACGTAGGGCTGGTAGAGGTCGCGCACCGACGCCGCGCTCATCGAATTCAGCGCAGAATCCAGGCTGGACATCGCCGCCGCCAGAATCCCGATGAAAATGAATCCCACCAAACCATTGGGTAGATAAGTGACAATGAATAACGGCACCATCCAGTCGGGATGGTCGGCGGGGATCTGGGAACGGAATTCCGGAGTCAACAAGGTAAAGCCGCCCAGCACTAATCCCATGAAGCAGTAGAGGAAGACGACGGGGAATCGGCCGATGGCATTCAGCAGCAGCGAGCGACGAACATCATCGAGCGAGCCCACGGAGAGTTCGCGCTGCACCTGGCTCTGGTCGCAACCGTAATAGGAGATGTAGAGGAAGAAACCGCCGAGCAACATGGGCCAGAAGGCGTAGTCCTGCCCGCCCCCATAGCCCCAGCGGAAATCAAGGATGCGGAAGCGGAAATGGTCGTCGGTGTAGACGGTGAACATGGGCACGAGGCCGCCGATTTCCGTGTAGGCTTCCACCGCCAGGATGAAGATACCCAAGAAGAGAACCGTCATCTGGATTACGTCGCTCCAAATGACGGTGCGAATACCACCCAGAGCGTCGTAAATAATCGTGACGATTCCAATCGCGATGATGTACGGCCACACCTCTCTGGGATCTGTTTCGCCAAAGAAGATGGCCACGACAAAGCCAATGGTGTAAACCGCCACGCCGGTGGCCAGCCCACGACTGAGTTGAAAGAGCAGGCTGACGTAGACGCGGGTGCTGCCGTCGAAGCGCTTCTCCAAGTACTCGTAGATGCTGATGACGCGAGCGCGGTGATAGATTGGGAGCAAGAAAATCATGATGAACACCAGCGCCAAGGGCACGCCAAACTCATAAGCCAGCCAGCCGAGCCCACCGCCCTGACTCACGTCCTTCAGAGCCACGAAGGCGGGGGCCGAGACAAAGCTGATGGTGCCGAGCTGCGTGGCCATTGTGGAAAGCCCGCTGGCCCACCAGCGCACGGTGCGACCTCCCACATAGTAATCCACCTGGCTTTGCTGGCGGCGGTTGTAGTAGACCGCCATCCCCAGCAGAAATGTGATGTAGCTCCCAACCAACGCAAAGTCGAAGACGTTCATCTGCGGACCATGCGCAGTCTTGCTGTGGAAAAAATTCGCTCCATCCACCTTTAACAGAAATGCACGGGCGCTGGCAACTCACTTGCGCACGCAACACAAGTGGTCGCAGATCTCGGATTGACTACCTAGGAGAAGCCACGAACCGGAGTCTCAAGGTAACAAGGTCAAGGGACACACATGGATCTCAAGTGCAAGTGTCATCCTTCCGCACGGTGTGAGCACTTGGGAAAGATTCCGAAAGACAGCGGGTGAATGAAAATACTTTTGCGTGGCTTGGGTGCAACTAACTACCCGCAGAACCAACGAACTACAAATTGTACGGAAGCCTCTGAAACCAGAGGCTAATGTTCGTACGAGCCTACATGTCCAGCCCAGGCTTTGCCTGAGTGGTGGGAAGCTGGGAAGGGTTTTGTGCGCGAATTGTGCGCAAACCAGCCTCTTGCCAATGGGACAGTTGCGCTAGTACAATGACGGCAAAGCAGTTATAGACCGGAGCGAGCGTAGCTCAGCCTGGTAGAGCACTGCCTTGCCAAGGCAGGTGTCGTGGGTTCAAATCCCATCGCTCGCTCCATTCCATTTGCTACCCATTCTCCGCGTAGCTCCGGTCCAACAACTCGACGATGTGGAGGACGCGCTGGCCGGTGGAGAACTGCTCGCTGCCGGCGCGCAGTTGGAGGATGCAGCCGGGGTTGGCGGTAACGATGGCCTGGGCGCCGGTCGCCCGCGCGTCTTCCATCTTTTCTGCCAGCAGTTGCTGGGCCACCTCGGGCTGCGTCAGGTTGTAGATGCCGGCGCTGCCACAGCAGTGGTCGGCCAGTTTCATCTCCACCAGCTCGACCCCGGGAATGGCGCGGAGCAGTTCCCGCGGGGCGCTGCGAATCTTTTGCCCGTGCAGCAAGTGGCAAGAATCTTGGTAGGTGACGCGCAGGGGCACCGATTTTTCTGGGGGGCGCACGCCGAGTTCAATCAGAAATTCGTTGATGTCGCGCATCTTGGCGCGGAACTGCTCGGCACGCTCGCGTAAGCCGTCGTCGGCGGAGAAAAGCTGCTCGTACTCCTTGAGGATGGAGCCGCAGCCGGCAGCGTTGGTGACGATGGCGTCGAAGTCGCCGACTAGGGGCGGTGGTTTTGACTGCGCCGGCCCGGGCCGCGGTCCTGAATCTTGCGGGACTGGGACGACGGCTCCGAGGAAGGCGTCGAGGTTGGCGGCGGCCAGCCGCCGGGCCACCTCGCGCACGCCGGCATGGACGTGCAGCGCCCCGCAGCAGAGTTGCTCGGCGGGCACCACCACCTCGCACCCGTTCTTTTGCAGGACGCGCACTGTGGCCCGGTTTATCTCCGCAAAAGCCACCTGGGCGATGCAGCCGGCAAAGAAGGCCACCCGGGCCCGGCGCCGGCCTTCCGCCGGATAGACACGCCCGAGTTCGGAGAAAAAGAAACGGTCATCCAGGGGCGGCAGGAGCTTTTCGGCGGCACTCAGCTTGCCGAACAGGCGCCACAGGCCAGAGGCCTGTGCCACTTTTGGCCAGCCTGAGCGCTGATAGAAGCGAAGAAAACGACCGAGCAGCGCCAAGCGTCGCGGATAGGGCAGGAGCTGCCGAAAGCCGAGCCACCGCAGGAAGCGAGAGAGGAAGGGCCGGCGATAGTTGTGCTGGATTTGCGCCCGCGCCGCTTCCACCAGTTTGCCGTACTCGACCCCGGAGGGGCAGGCGGTTTCGCAGGCGCGGCAGTCGAGGCAGAGGTCAATGTGGCGCACAAAGGCGTCGGCCAGCTTCAGCCGGCCCTCATCCACCAGAATCATCTGGTGGATGCGCCCCCGGGGCGAGTCCATCTCCACGCCCAGCAGCCGGTAGGTGGGACAATGGTTCAGGCAGAGCCCGCAGTGGATGCACTTGGAATAGTCCTCCCACCGCGGGCGCTCCTCGCCCCGGTAGCCGCTCGTAGCTGTGTCCACCGCTTTCAAGCTATTTTTTTACTCCCTCCTTGTTGCTGGTGTCTTTCCCTGCAAGAAACAACAATCCATCCGTTAGGGCAGCTGCATGGGTAGTGATTTCGTGGCCCGCGCTGACTTCTTTGTAGCGCACAGAGTAGCCCTTGGCTTGCAAGACGTCCCGCATATGCCGATTCGCTTGGAGTAGCGTAGGGCTGTCCGGGAATTCATGCCGCTTTTCAAGTAGGCCGACAGAGAGGTAAAAGCGGAGGGGTAGTTTCGCGCTTGCGACATATTGGCGGATTATCCATTCGTACTCGATATCGTCTTGTTGCTCCTCCTCTTTTGGATCCCATGAAAAGTAGCCTGATTGCGAAAGAATGTTGCCAAAGATTCCAGGATGCTGCAGTCCAGCAAATGCCGCCGCCAGGCCGCCACGACTTTGACCTCCAACGATTGTTTGGGCAGGATTAGAGGTGACGTTATAGTGCTGGCGAATCCAGGGAATAAGTTCCTGAGCCAGGAACTTGTTAAACGGTGGATAGCAGCCCAATTCGAGAATGCGGTCTTTCTGCGTTGGGTGCTCCACCATGACGGCAATCAGGGGAGGAAGGCCAGCTTTGGCCTGAAGATTATCCAGGATGGTGGACGTGGGAATCATTTGGCTGTACGTCCAGCCATCAAAAAGTATTAGTAGGTGGTAAGGCCTCCCATTCGCTTTGTAACCGGGCGCGGTGTAGACCCAAATGCGGCGCTCGTTGCCAAGAATTTTGCTACTCAACCGATGAACATCCAGGTGGCCGGCTGGTACGCCAGGGGTTGGCTTAACCCAGGGTTGAAGTGGGGGTGCATCCGGTAGCTCTACTACCGACGAAATCCAATCTTTGTCAGGATGTGGACGGATCTGGCGGTGCGGGTTCAGAGGGTCCGGCTGCCAAGTAGCCCAATCATTGTCCTCCTTTCGTCCCTCGGAGGGGAGAAGAGGGTCATTCGGGGAGAGATAATAGGTAAAGCGAGCGTCCTTGCGTACCCGATACGTCTTATACCAGAGGCCTGTATCTCGCATGTGCGTCATCTGGTTCTGGGCCAGTTGATCTCCTGAGTAGCTCCAGAGCACGCCCAACACCGAAAACACGACCACGTTTTTGGTATCTTCTCCTCCCCGCCAGAGGAATGTGACCAGCACATGTTTGTCATCGCCCGGGATGGTTTCAATCAACGGGGTGCCTTCCCTAGCTACTTCTTGCCAAAAGCTTCCAAGCGCGGCACGGTTGCCAGCTTCCAACTGCTTTTGTAGCGCACCCAGTCGAGGGCTGACGTAGGGTGCGCGTTTCGGATGTTCCTGCGCTGCACAGTGCAGCGCCGTGAAGGCACAAAGGGATAGCCCGAGTGCAGCCGCGGTTAGCCGTGTTTTCATGGGATTCACAGCCCTCCCAGGAAGCGGCCGGGGTTCAAGATGCGGTCGGGGTCGAACTGCGCCTTGAGCTTTTGCATCAGGGAAAAGTCGTCCCCCAGCGGGCCCCAGACGTTGACGTCCCGCTTGACTTCCGTCGGGCACCAGGGAATCGTCACTCGCCCGCCCAGGTTTTTGCCGGCGTGAATCATCTCGGTCGCCGTCTGCGCCATGCGGCGCGGCGCATCGGCCATCGCTGCCGGCGGCAGCAGATGGATGTAAGCGATGCCCGAGCCGGCGTGCGCCCCACAAACCGCGGGCAACTCGTAGCGTGCGGCCACTTGGCGGGCCTTGGCCAGAAAGGGGCCCACCTGGGTCAACGGCAGGGCGCACTTGACGACGGTGGCTGCCGGGTTGGCTTCCCGCACGCGGGCCAGCAAGTTGCGCCCCGCAGCCCAGAGTGCGCGCTCGCCCTCGTTCCTCAAGAAAGCAAAGTGCCCGGCCTTGAGTTCACGCGCCAGCCCGCCGAGGTCTGCCTCGTACCGCTGGATGACCTTCTCCACGCCGCCGACAGAAACTGCCAGCGACCAGTGATCGGGAGAGAGAAACCTCCCCGTGGCGGAGGCCACTGGGCTGGACTTTGCAGAGGCAAGCAGGCGCGCGGCTTCCGGGTCGAGCAGCTCGATGGCCGTCGGCTGCCAGATCGAGTGCACGATCCGGTCACTCATCTTGAGCGCGGCGGCGGGCTCCTTGAAGGCGGCAACCGCGGTGGCCGTCCGGGGCGGAAGCGGGAAGAGCTTGAAGTTGACTTCGGTGAGGATAGCCAGGGTTCCCAGAGCGCCGATCATCAACTTGCTCAGGTCGTAGCCGGCGACGTTCTTTACCACCCGGCCCCCCGCCTTTACTTGCTTGCCTTCACCGGTGACGAACTTCATCCCGACAACGAAGTCGCGCCAGCTGCCATAGGCGTAGCGCAGCGGGCCGGAGGCGTTCGCCGCCAGCAAGCCGCCCACGGCGGCCCGGTCGGCGTAGGGAGGGTCGGCGGGAAGAAACTGGCGGTGCGGGCCGAGCAGTTCCTGCACCGCGGCCAGGGGGATGCCGGCTTCGACGCTCAAGGTCAGGTCGCCCGGGTCGTAGTGGAGCACGCGGTTGAGGCGGGCGAGAGAAACTGCCACATCGAAGGCGGGCGGGGGATTGCCGAGCGGCAAGTAAGCGCCGCTGGTAGCCGGCACCAGGGCAGCCCGATGGGAGCGAGCCCAGTGGACAACCGCGAGGAGTTCTTTGGCGTCGGCGGGCTCGACCACCGCGGCGGGTGTGACACCGTCAACGCCAAAGCTCTTGCACGCCGTAGCGTCGGTGCGCACGCGCTGGGCGCCTACGATTGGGCCGAGTTGTTCGAGGCTGGGGGCGGCGAGCGGCATGGCTAGGAGGGAGGCAAAGGAGAAAGCGAACCGCAGAGGCGCAGAGGGCGCTGAGAAAGCCAAGGAAGCGTCATCGGTCAGGCTCCACTGCGTTGCGGTAGGGGGCGCACGCGGAGCTCGCCGCAGGATTTCCCCAGCGGGAACATCTTGGCCGGGTTCAACCGCCCGCTGGGGTTGAAGACGGCTTTCACTTTGGCCATGGCGTCGAGGTCGTCCGGGGTGAAGAGCAGCGGCATCAACTCCTGCTTTTCCATCCCCACCCCGTGCTCACCGGTGATGGAGCCTCCCATTTCGATGCAGAACTTCATCATTTCATTGGAGGCGGCCACCACCCGGGCGAACTGCTCGCGGTCGCGGGCGTCGAAGAGGATCATAGGGTGGAGGTTGCCGTCGCCCGCGTGGAAGACGTTGCCCACCTGGAAGCCGTGGCGCGCGCCGATCTCGACGATGGCCCGCAGGGTGGCGGGCAGTTTGGTGCGGGGAATCACCCCGTCCTGCACGTAGTAGTTGGGCGCCAGCCGCCCCATGGCTCCGAAGGCGTTCTTGCGTCCCGCCCAGAGCTTTTGCCGCTCGGCCTCCGAGCGGGCGCGCCGCACCTCGCGAGCGTGGTGCGCCCGGCAGAGCTCCTCTACCTGCTCGGCCTGGCCCTCCACGCCTTCGCGCAGGCCTTCGACTTCGATCAGCAGCACCGCGGCAGCGTCGAGGGGGAAGCCGGCGTGGGTGGCGGCTTCAACGGCGCCCAGGCAGAAGTGGTCGAGCATCTCACAGGCGGCCGGGGTAATGCCGCGGGCGGTGATTTCGGCGACCGTTTCCGTGGCGCCGTCCACCGTATCGAAAATCGCCAGCAGGGTCTTGACGCTTTCCGGCAACCGCGAGAGACGCACAATCACCTTGGTGACGACGCCCAGAGTCCCTTCCGAGCCCACCAGCAACCCAGTGAGGTCATAGCCGGGGGTGTCGAACCCCTTGCCGCCGACTTGGACCAGTTCGCCGCTGGGCAGGGCGACTTCGAGGCCGAGGACGTGGTTGGTGGTGACCCCGTAGGCCAGGGTATGAGGGCCGCCGGCGTTTTCGGCGACGTTGCCGCCGATGGTGCAGGCCTTCTGGCTGGAGGGGTCGGGGGCGTAGTAGTAACCGTCGCTCGCCACCGCTCGAGTCAGGTCGAGGTTGACCACCCCGGGCTCGACCACCGCGCGCAGATTCGGCAGGTCCACTTCCAGGATGCGCTTCATGCGGCTGAAGACCACCAACAGGCCGCCTTGGGGGGTGAGCGCGCCGCCCGAGAGTCCGGTGCCGGCGCCACGGCTGACGAGGGGTAGCTGGTAGCGGGTGGCCAGGCGCACGATGTGCACCACGTCTTCGACGCTGCGGGGAAAAACGACGGCATCGGGGATGGTGCGATCGACCGAAGCGTCGTACTCGTAGAGCAGCAGCTCCTCTTCGCGCCACAGCACGCTGTCCCGGCCGACAATCTTCTGCAGTTCTTTGATGAGTTTCTTACTCTTCACATATGGTGCCTTGCGAGTATGGTATCCCAAATGGGCGTGGAGGGGGAACCAAGTACAATCGTATGCTAGACTGAAATCCGCCGAGTCGTCGAGGAGTTGCCGTGCCCGGGAAGGTGTTGGTCGCGCGCGCTTTGCCCCAGCCCGCCATGGCCGTGCTCGAAGCCCAGGCCGAGCTCGATGTGCATCGCGGCGAAACCCCCTTGAGCCAGCCGGAGTTGATCAACCGGGTGCGCGACAAGCACGCCTTGATCTGCCAGCTCACCCAGAAGGTGGATGCGGAAGTGCTCGCCGCCGGGCCCAAGCTGCGCATCGTGGCCAACGTGGCCGTCGGCTATGACAACATTGATGTCGCCGCCGCCACCGCCCGCGGTATCGCGGTCACGAATACCCCCGGCGTGCTCGATGACACCACGGCGGACTTTACCTGGACGCTGCTGCTCGGCGTGGCGCGCCGGCTGCCGGAAGCCGACCGGCTGGCCCGCCGCGGCGCGTGGAAAGGCTGGGACTTATTGCTTCTGCTCGGTGTTGACGTGCACGGCCAGACGCTCGGCATTCTTGGCCTGGGGCGGATCGGGCGGCGGGTGGCACGCCGCGCGCAGGGTTTCGGGATGCGGGTGCTCTACCACGACCTGAGCCGCGCCCCCGCCGAAGTGGAACGGGAGCTGGGCGTGGAGTGGGCCGAGCGGGAGCGAGTGCTGCGCGAAGCCGATTTCTTGACCCTGCACGTGCCCCTCTTGCCTGAAACCCATCATCTGATCGGGGCTGCCGAGTTCAGCCTGATGAAGCCCACCGCCTATCTCATCAACGCCAGCCGCGGTGCGGTGGTGGATGAAGCGGCTCTGGTGGATGCCCTGGAGCAGAAAAACATTGCCGGGGCGGCGCTGGACGTTTTTGAACACGAACCCCGGATTCACCCAAAGCTCCGCACCCTGCCCAACGTGGTGCTGGCGCCGCACATCGCCAGCGCCTCGGTCGAGACCCGCACGCGCATGGCGGTGATGGCGGCTGAAAATGTCGCCGCGGTGCTGGCCGCTCAGCGCCCGCCGAACCTGGTGAACCCGGAAGCCTGGGAGAAATGCGGGGCGCGCAAGGAGGACTGAAAGCCGCAAAGCGAGGACAGACAAGAATGTCTGTCCCACCAGAACGTTTTTCACGCAGATCTTCGCCTGCCTGCCGCAGGCCGGCTTCGCTCAGAATGACAGGATTCGTGCAGAGGGGGGAGATCTCGAAGGAGGGTCGGATGGGCTTCCAGGCAGGGCAACGGGTGCGATGCAATCTGGCAGGGATGACGGTGCAAGGGGTCAGTTTTGCCGCTGCGGTCACCGACGCGGTGGGCACAATCATCAAGCAGAGCGTCACCGACCCCCCGAAGTATCGGGTCAAACTGCTGTTTTCCTTTAAGGGGATTGACGAAGTGGAGGTGCCGGAAGACCGCATCAAGGCGATGTAAGCAGTGGCCGGCGACCCTTCGACTGCGCTCAGTGCAGGTCAGTGACCGGTGTCTGATACCGGTCAGAGAGAGAGGAGAGCAAGCTGTCTGTGGTATCAGAAGCCCGCAGGCGTCCCCTGAAGCAGCTGGCGCGGGAGATATTTCTGGCCACCCTGGCCGAGGTGGACGTGCCGCGCGCCTTTGATCGGAAGCTCGAGCTGCGCGGCAGCAGGCTCCACTTCGGGACGGAAAGCGTGGAGCTCGATGCTTTCCGGCAGATCTGGGTGGTCAGCTTCGGCAAGGCGGCCTGGGCGACGTTTCACACCCTGGGGGCGCTGCTGGGGGAGAAGTATCGGCCGAGCCGCGGCGTGGTGGTGTCGAACGTGCCCCCGCCGGCTGCGGGCGAAGCCGAGGGGCAGGCGCTTCCGGATGGATTCATTGCCTACCAGGCCGGCCATCCTTATCCCAACCAAGCCAGCTTGTCGGCGGCAGAAGCGATCCTGCAACTGGCGCGGGATGCCGACGAGAAGACACTGCTGATTTTTCTGATTTCGGGAGGCGGCTCAGCGCTGGTCGAAAAGCCCTTGGTCGAGGGCGTGACGCTTGAAGACATGAAGGCGCTGAACCGGGTGCTGGTGGGCTGCGGCGCCTCGATTGATGAGATCAACGCCATCCGCAAGCACCTCTCGGCGGTCAAGGGCGGGCGGATGGCGGAAGCAGCGCCGAAGGCGCACAAGGTGACCGTCTTGCTCTCCGACGTGCCGGAGGGCCACTGGGCGACCATCGCCTCCGGGCCCACCCTGCCGGACCCGACCACGGTGCATACCTGCTACGAGGTGGCGGAGCGTTACCACTTGCGGGAGAAGCTTCCTCCCGCGATTCGCGTGCTCTTGGAGAAGAAGAAGCTCAAAGAGACGCCCAAGGCCGGGGCGCAAGCCTTCCAGCGCGCGCAGACTTTCCTCTTGCTCAGCAGCCGCGACGTCCTGCATGCCGCCCACCGCGCCGCGGGCAAGTGCGGCTTCCTCCCGGAATGCGAGATGAGCTGCGACGACTGGGAGCTTGCTCGGGCGGCTGAGTGCCTGCTGGAGCGGCTGGAGGAGATGCAGGCCGAATCGGCCAAGTGGGAGAGCCCGGGGCAGTCCTCCTCCGCCAAGGCTGCGGAGGGCCAGCCGGTGTGCCTGATCTCGGGCGGGGAAATCCTCTGCCCGGTTACCGACGAGGGGCAGGGAGGGCGCAACCAGGCCTTTGTCCTCTACTGCGCGGAGAAGATCGCCGGCCGGGAAGTGGCGGTCTTGAGCGCCGGAACGGACGGCGTGGACGGCAACAGCCCTGCGGCGGGCGCGGTGGCCGACGGGGAGACGATTCGCCGCGCCCGCGAGAAAGGCCTCGACCCCCGGGACTACTTTCGCCGCAGCGACTCCTTCCACTTTTTCGACGCTCTGGGCGACACCATCGTCACCGGCCAGCAGCCGAACAACCTCCGCGACCTCCGTCTGCTCCTGGCTCGCTAATGCGAGAAGCGAGACGGTTACGTCGGCGGCTGTCGGGCCGCCGGGCGAGGTTTCAGTTTTTTGCTTGCAACCCGGCGTGTCTTCGGCTAGTATTCGCCCATCTACTTCCTGGGGCAGGGGCCGACAGCAGCCGAGGGCAATAACGAGAAGGGAAGGTGTGTGTCCCCGCAGAGCTTGAAGGCGAAGTTTTTGCGGGTTAAGTTTTCTCTGAGCAGTCCTCGGTTGGCTGCAGGAGGAGAGAAATGACAGTGTCGGGAGTGCGCCGTTTGGCGAACGCAAACGCGGAGTTGTGGCTGCTGTTGTCGCTGTTCGCGATCGCTGCCTTGCTGAATTTTCTGGTGGCCACGCAGCGTATGGTGCTGGGCTTTTACACCTTGCCCACGTTGTTCTCCGCTTACTTCTACGGGCGGCGCCACGCCACCCTGACGGCGTTTGCCAGCGTGTTTCTGGTGATCCTGGTCGTATACCTCAACCCGGGCATGTTCGGTGAAACCTCGGCCCTGGCCCCCGAAGAGGCCCAATGGTTTGACATCACCATCTGGGGCAGCATTTTGGTGGTGACCGCGTACGCGATGGGCTCGCTCTACGAGCACAAGATGGCTCACCTGCGCGAGCTGCGGCAGACCTACCACGGCGTGCTGCTCATCCTGCAGCACTTCATTTCCAAGGACAAGTACACCCAAAACCACTCCTACCGGGTGTCCGTCTATGCGGCCAAGATCGCCAGCTATCTCGGCTTGCATCCCGAGCGGATCGAAGACGTGCGCGCCGCGGCCCTCCTCCACGACATCGGCAAACTGGACATCAGCCGGGAGATTCTCTACAAGGCGGCACGACTGACCGCGGACGAGTTCAAGAAGGTGCAGGAGCACGTGGAGAAAGGGATTGACCTGCTGGAGCCGGTGGGAGGCTCGTTGCGCCGCGTCATCCCCATCATTCTGGCCCACCATGACAAGTTCGATGGGTCGGGCTACCACCCCACCCGCGGGGAACAGATTCCGATCGAGGCCCGCATCATTGCGGTGGCGGATGTGTATGATTCCCTCAGCAGCGACCGCCCCTACCGCAAGGCGATGTCGCCCTTCGACATCAAAGAGATCATTGTGAAGGGGTCGGGGACGGAGTTTGACCCCAAAGTGGTGAAGGCTTTCCTGCTTGCCCTCCGCAAGGGAGAGATGGAACTCCCGGAGGTAGTGGTCTAGCCGGAAGGGAAGGCTGCAGCGGCCACCGCCCCACTGCGTTGGCCGCGGGCGAGTTGTCCCATTCCTTCCTGGGCTTCAAGTCGGCGGCCAAGCTCCTCACCCATCCAATCCGGGGGTATAGAGGCGCGGTGCAGCCAAGGAGCCGGGCCCGGTGACGTCTGTGATTCTTAGGGCACTCTCCGCGCTGGGCGTGCCGGGGGGATTTCTCCTGCTGGCCGCGGCGTTGTTCTTGCGCTGGGCGCACCCCGCGTCGGTCGCGGAGGTAGTTCGCGTCTATCCCTATGCGGTTTTTGCGGCCGGGCTTCTGCTCGGCTGGCGGTTCAGCCGCAGCCGAGTGGTGCTGGCCATCCTGACCCTGGCGTTAGCCGAGCGAGCTTTGTTCCACTTTGCCTCCCCGGCGGCGGGCCCGACCGATGTCGCTCGCCTGGTTTTCGCTTCCGTAGCTTTTCTGCTGCCGCTGAACTTGGCCGGGTTTTCGCTGTTGACAGCACCGGGCACGCAACTCGGCCGAGACCTTGTGGGTCTCAGCGTGCTCGCCGGGCAGGCGTTCGTGCTCGCCTCGCTTTGCTTGGCGGAGCCTTCGGTGGCGGCCTCCTGGTTGGAGCGCGCGTTGGTGGAGGCGGGTTGGCTCGGCTGGACGCCGGTTCCGCAGTCGGCCCTCTTGGCGTTCGGCTTGTTGATTCCGCTCTTCGCGGTGCGGGCGGTGCGGGAGCGCCGAGCGGTTGACCATGGCTTTCTCTGGGCCCTGGTGGCCGCCTTTTTAGCGCTGCATGCCAGCCGGGGAGGCCCCGCCGCGACTTTCTATCTGGCGACGGCAGGGCTGGTCTTCGTCATCTGCCTCATCGAAGCTTCCTACACCCTGGCCTATCGAGATGAGTTGACCCTCCTGCCGGGGCGACGCGCTCTGAACGAAGCCCGGCAAGGCTTGAGCGACACCTATGCGGTGGCGATGGTTGACATTGACCACTTCAAAAACTTCAACGACCAGTATGGCCACAAGGTGGGCGACCAGGTGTTGCGCATGGTGGCCGCGAAGCTCGAGCGGATCTCCGGCGGGGGCCGCGCCTTCCGCTACGGGGGCGAAGAGTTCGCCGTGCTTTTCCCGGGCAAGGGCGTGGAGGAAGCGATGCCGCATCTCGAGGCAGCAAGAGCAACGATTGAGTCCTCGCGCTTCGTGCTGCGCGGGCGCGAACGCCGCCGAAAGAAACAAAGAAAGCTGCAAGCTACCAGCGCGCCCCGGAGGGGTGTTTCCATTACCGTCAGCATCGGCGTGGCCGAGCCGGACCGGGGCCAAATGAAAGCGGAGCAAGTGATCCAAGCGGCTGACGAAGCGCTCTACCGCGCCAAGAGAGCCGGACGCAATCAGGTCAAGACCTGACCTCGCTGCGTTGACAGTGGGGCAGGGCGATTGCTATCTTTAGGCGCAACCGGGAGCGTTCTGTGCCTTTTTGGAAGAAGAAAAAGTCGAAAGAGTCGCAGCGGCAGCCGGCAAGTTCGGCTGCGCAGAAATTTCCGGCGGAGCAGACCGGCGGGCCCGAAGTGAAAAGCACGGGTAAAATGGGCGAGGCCGTGAAGGGCGTGCTCTACGGCATGGCCTCGCACGGCCACGTCACCGCAGCCCTCCGCACTCGCATGCACATGGAGCACCTGTTCATGTTCATCACCCTGGGTGACATGCTGGGCATTCCGGTGCTGCCGCCCTACTACTCCTTGCGCCTGCTGCCCTACGCGGTGCCCAACGTGAAAGCCTGGAAGCAGCGGGTGTTTCGCGAACGTGACTTCACCGATGCGATACTTTAGCGACGTGTGTTTCGCTCACCCGAATCCGGGCAGGCGTGACTTCACCCATGCCATCCTCTGAGAGACCGCAACTGTTTTGATCGAAGGACTGGCCGCATTTTTCCAAGGTCGCCCCGAGATTGAGGTGGTCATCTTTGCCGGCAAGGGCGGCCTGGGAAAGACCACCAACAGCGCCGCGCTCAGCCTTTCGATGGCCGAGCAAGGTCGCCGCACCCTCTGCTTTTCCACCGACCCCCAGGCTTCGCTCTCGGACGTGTTCGAGCGGGACATTTTCGGTCGCGGGGTGGTGGAGCTGCGGTCGAACCTGCAGGTAATCGAAATCGACGCTGACCAGCGGGTGCGCGACTACCAGAATCAGGTCAAGCAGAAAATCCGCTCTATGTACGGCCGGGAAGAAATTCCTCGGGAGATCGAGGAGTACATCGATTCCACCTCGGCTGAGCCGGCGATGTACGAGTCGGCGACCTATGACGCCATGGCCGAGCTGGTTGAGCAGCGCCACTTCCAGTTCTATGTTTTCGACATGCCGCCCTTCGGCCACGGTGTGCGGATGATCGCCATGGCTGACATCCTGGCGCGCTGGGTGGAGAAGATCACCGAGACCCGCGAGCAGGTGGCCGAGTACGAAGCGGTGGCCGCCTCCCTCAAAGGCGGCGCCCAGCAGGAGGACACCGTGCTGGCCGAGCTGCTCGACATCCGCCGGCGCATCAAGACATTTACCGATTTGCTCACCGACCGGCGCCGCACCGCCTTCTTCATGGTGCTGGTTCCGGAGCGCATGGCGATTCTCGACACCGAGCGCGCCCTGGAGATGTTCGCCAAGCTGGGGCTGGAGATGAGCGGCCTGGTGGTGAACCAGATCTATCCCCGCGAACTGCTGGCGCGCCCCGGCATCAGCGACCTCATCAAGAGCCGCATCGAGATGCAGCAGCAGCATTTGGAAGAAATCGCCCGCAAGTTTGGCTCCGCGGTGCTCGCTGCCGTTCCCATGTACTCGCAGGAACCCAAAGGGTTTGAAATGCTGAAGCAAGTGGCCGCCGACCAGAACCGGCCGCGCGACGCTTTCGGCTGACGAAGAGGGTCGGGATGGGAGCTGACTTGGGACAACAACTGGCGCAGCGCCCACGGTTGAAGTTTGTCTTCCTCGGCGGCAAGGGCGGCGTAGGCAAGACGGTTGCGGCGGCCGGCTTGGCCTACCACTTCGCCCGGTCGGGCGGGAAAACCCTGCTGGCCTCGCTCAACCCCGTGCACTCGCTCTCCAGCCTCTTCCGGCAGGAGCTGGGGGGCGGAAAAATTCGTCCCGTGGCGGGCGTGGCCAGCTTGGACGCCGTCGAGGTGGACACCGGCGAGATCATCGCCCGCTATCGGGAAAACATCGCCCAGCGGGTGCGGGAGTTTCTGAAGTGGGCGGACATTCCTGTGGAGCCCGGCCCGTTCGTAGAAATCGCCGTCACCAACCCCGCCTTCGAAGAGTCGGCCATGTTCGACAAGATGATGGACATGGTGCGGGACGAGGCCGGGCGGTACGAGCGCGTGGTCTTTGACACCGCGGCGGTGGCCAACGCGGTGCGCCTGATCGGCCTGAGCAAAATTTACGGGCTCTGGCTGGCGCGCATGGTGGAGACGCGCAAGGAGGCACTCTCCATCAAAGTGCAGCTCGCCTTCCGCAAAGAAAAAGTAATGGAAGAAGTAAAGAAAGACCCGCTGCTGGCTGACCTGTTGGCGATGAACGAAAAGTTCACCGCAGTGAAAAAAATTCTCGTTGATCCTGCGCAGACTGCGTTTTTCTTTGTCACCTTACCGCTGGCGCTGCCCATCTCGGTGGTGAAGCGCTTCATCGCCATGGTCCGCGCCTATGAGATTCCCATCGGGGGCGTGGTGGTGAACCAGGTCATCAACCGCGGCGTGGTCGAAGCCCACGCCGAGGATGAATACCTGCGCAAGCACTTCGACGAGCAGCTTGGTTACATGCGCACGATTCAGTCGGACCTAGGGGAGTTGGTTTCAAGCTACGTGCCGCTCTATGCGGGGGAGGTGAGCGGCGTCGACGCGGTCGCGCGCCTGGCCGACGATATGTTCAACTTCCACCCCGACGCCCTGCGCTAACCCTCCTCGCCACTTCCATTCCTCTGTG
Organism: Terriglobia bacterium; assembly: GCA_046757645.1. Taxonomy (GTDB): domain Bacteria; phylum Acidobacteriota; class Terriglobia; order Acidiferrales; family 2-02-FULL-67-57; genus JBHHYS01. The sequence continues at coordinate 21,001 of JBHHYS010000039.1, forward strand.
TCTCTGTGGTGCGAGGGGGGAAGTATCAGTGGGAGTCTGGGACGTGCTCGATCACATCCGGTTCGGCGAGCTGCCGTTTCTTCCACTCCTCCAACTCGGGCAAGACGTAGGGCAGCAGGCGCAGGGCAAACACGGAGTTCATCAGCGGCAGCCCCAGCAGCTCCCCATAGATGATCAGCAGAAGCGCGTCTTCCTGCCGGGCGGCGAGTTCCCGGTTTTCGCGGTAGAGATCGAAGGCAAACAGGCCCCAAAAGAAATCCCGCAGCCGCTCCCGGAAACTTTTCGGCCCCTCTCGCTCCCTCATCGCCGCCATTCTAGCACGCCGGCGCGGTTTGTGTTTTCTTCGGGCCGCACCTAGAATGGCGCCATGCGGGTGGCGCTGTTTGTTACCTGTCTGGTGGATCAATTCTTTCCTTCGGTGGGTGTGGCCACGGTGCGCCTGCTGCGGCATCTGGGTCTCGAAATAGATTTCCCGCAGCGCCAGACCTGCTGCGGCCAGCCGGGCTATAACGCGGGCTTTCCCGAGTACGCGCGGCCGCTGGCCCGGCGCACGATTGAACTCTTCGAGCCCTATGACGCCGTGGTGCTGCCCTCCGGCTCTTGCGCCGCCATGCTTCGCCAGGGCTACGCCAATCTCTTCCGCGATCAGGCGGAGTGGCAGCGGCGCGCGCACGCCCTGGCAGAAAAGACCTATGAGCTGGCTGAGTTTCTGGTGCGCGTGCTGGGCCGGGTGGAGTTGGCCGCGCGCTTCCCGGCCCGCGTCACTTACCATGACAGTTGCCACGCCTTGCGTGGCCTGCGCCTGAAAGAGGAGCCCCGACGCTTGCTCGGCGCGGTGGAGGGGCTGGAGTTGGTGGAGATGGAGGCGAGCGAGGTCTGCTGCGGTTTCGGGGGGATCTTTGCGGTGGACTTCGCCGACATTTCCACTGCGATGGCCGAAGACAAGCTGGCCGCCATCGAGCGCACCGGCGCCGACTGCGTGGTGTCGAGCGATTCCGGTTGCCTGATGCAAATCGGCAGCCGGCTCCGCCGGAGACGGAGCCGCGTCCGGCCCCTGCATCTGGCCGAACTCTTGGCGGAGGGAATCGAGCGTCGTGCCTGATCCCACGCGCTTTCGGGAAGAGGCCGCCCGCACCCTGGCCGACACCCGCTTGCAGCAGTTGATCGCCGCCGCCACCGGGCGCTTCAATGCCGCGCGCCAACGCGCCATCGCGGAGCTGCCCGAGTGGGAGCAGCTCCGCACCTACGCCCATCAGGTCAAGCAACACACCCTGGCGAACCTCGACCACTACCTCAAGCAACTCGAGGCGCGGGTTGAGGAGCGCGGCGGCCAGGTCTTCTGGGCGCCGGATGCGGCGGCGGCGTGCGCCTACACCGCCGGGGTGGCGACCCACCGCGGGGCCTCCTTGGTGGTGAAAAGCAAATCCATGACCACGGAGGAGATCGAGCTGGCCGAGGCCCTCGCCCGCCTGGGCATCGAAGCGGTGGAAACTGACCTGGGCGAGTTCATCATTCAACTCGCTCACGAGCGCCCCTACCACATCCTTGCCCCCGCACTCCACAAAACCCGCCAGCAAGTGAGCGCCCTGTTTGAACGCCACCTCACCTCCGCGCCCGCGGCTGGCCTGCCCGGGCGGGCGGGCCCCGGCGACGACATCGCCGCGCTGACCCGCACGGCCCGGCGTGTCCTGCGAGAAAAATTTGCCGCCGCTCGAGTCGGGATCACCGGAGCCAACTTCGCCGTGGCGGAAACCGGCACCATCGTGGTGGTGGAAAACGAAGGCAACGCCCGGCTGTGTGCCGCGCTCCCCCGGGTGCATATCGTGGTCATGGGAATTGAGAAGGTGATCCCGCGCTGGGACGACTTGGCGGTTTTTCTGCGGCTGCTGCCGCGCGCCGCCACCGGGCAGAAGCTCACCAGCTACGTTTCCGCTTTCACCGGGCCGCGCCGCGGCGATGAATCCGAGGGCCCGGAGGAATTCCATCTGGTGCTGCTCGATAACGGGCGCACCCGCATCCTGGCTGAGCAACACACCCGCAGCACGCTTTTTTGCATCCGCTGCGGCGCCTGCCTGAATACTTGCCCGGTCTACCGCAAGGTCGGTGGGCACAGCTACGGCTGGGTGTACTCGGGACCAATCGGGGCTGTGCTGACTCCGCAACTGCTGGCAGCGAACAAGCCTCGGAGCTGCCCTTTGCCT
>JBHHYS010000040.1:0-22703 GCA_046757645.1 Terriglobia bacterium
TTTTTGGTAAACCCGGGCCCCTAATCCCGCTGGGCCGCATTCGTCGCCGCTACCTGAGCCCGTCGAACGACGATCAACCCGGGGATGGGAGTGAAAGACTAGTCCCGAAAGACCCGAGCGAAGATTGCGTCCACGTGGCGGAGCTGGCGGCGAAGGTCGAAGGCGACTTCAATCTCGCCCGCGGATAATTTTTCCGTGATGCGCCGGTGGGCGCGCACTGCTTGCTGGAAGTCCTGTTTCGTTTCCCAGACTTTCATCGCGGCTTCCTGCACCCAGGCGTAAGCCTGGTCGCGGGCCACACCCTTCTTGATCAGTTCGAGCAGCAGCGCCTCGGAAAAAACCAAGCCGTGGGTCAGCTCCAGGTTTTCCCGCATGCGCTCGGGATAGACGCGGAGCTGTTCGATGAGGGTAGCGGTTTTGTCGAGCATGTAGTCGAGCAGGAGGGTGGCGTCCGGCAGGATAACCCGCTCCACCGAGCTGTGGGAGATGTCCCGCTCGTGCCACAGCGCCACGTTTTCCAGCGCCGCTTGCGCGTGCGCCCGCAGCAAGCGCGCCAAGCCGCAAATCTGCTCGGCGCCGACGGGGTTGCGCTTGTGGGGCATGGCGGAGCTGCCCCGCTGGGCGACGCCGAAGGCCTCTTCGGCTTCGCGCACCTCGGTGCGCTGCAAGTGACGAATCTCCAAAGCAATTTTCTCCAGCGAGGAGGCGATGACCGCCAGGGTGACCAGGTAGTAAGCGTAGCGGTCCCGCTGAATGATCTGCGAGCTGATCGCCGCCGGGGCCAGCCCCAGACGGGCGCAGAGGCGCTGCTCGACCTCGGGCGCCAGATGAGCGAAGGTGCCCACCGCACCGGAAATCTTGCCGACGCGCAACTCCTCGGCTGCGCCCTCCAGGCGCCGCCGGTTGCGCTCCGTCTCGCTGTACCAGTTGGCCAGCTTCAGCCCGAAGGTGGTGGCCTCGGCGTGCACGCCGTGGGTGCGCCCCACCATCACCGCGTCTTTGAACTCGTGGGCGCGCTTCTTCAGCACCGCGCTCAGGCGCAGCAGGTCGGCGCGGAGCAAATCATTGGCTTCGCGGAGCAACAAGGCCTGCGCGGTGTCGACCACGTCGGAGCTGGTAAGCCCAAAGTGAAGGTAGCGGCCCGCCTCCCGGGCCTGCGGCGCGAGACTTTCCGCGACTGCCATGGTGAAGGCGATGACATCGTGGCGCACCTGCTGCTCGAGTGCCGCCACCCGCTGCGGCGCTGGGGGTTGGGCGGCCGCGCGGAGCTTCTGCGCCGCTTCCGGGGGAATCTGGCCGCACTCGGCCAGCACCTCGCAGGCGGCCAGCTCCACTTCGAGCCACTTGGCCAGCTTGTTTTCATCCGTCCAGATGCGCCCCATCGCGGGGCGAGTGTAGCGGGCAATCACGGGGATTCTTCCTCCACACGCAGCCAGGAGAAGCCAACAAGAACGCCTACGCTTCATCATAACTGATTTCGCCGACAGGACGAAGAACTCGCTCGCAGCCGGTGACCGGACTAGAACTAGTCCCTTCCACATGAATTGGGTGACCTTGGTTTGTAGAGTGGATGTGGCAGCCGAGCAGAAACCTCCGGCGGCTCAGCCGCCAGCCACTCCGCCGAAACCTGAGGCGGATTCACAAAAGACTGCAGCGGCCTAGAGGCCTTTCATCGATTAAGAGTAAGAGAACTCTACCTCACGAAGGTAAGGTTGGATTGCGCTCTCGACGCGCCGCTTGCCACGATGGTTCCAGACCGGCACTTCCTTTGCCCGAAGGCTGTAGGGCTGGCGATGGACGTGAGGGGGAGCTCTGCTGAACCAATGTGTGTTTTCTCACCGCGCGTTTTTGACGCTTAATGTCATAATCGCGTATGAGCGCCAGGCTGCGCCAGGGCGGCCGCAAAGAGGCTAGGCAATCAGCAAGCGCGCAACAATCCGCTAGTATTCACTCTGAACTAGGGTTGTACAAATGACTACTCAACTATCAGACACCCTATCGATGGCTCCCAACGGAACTCCGCCCGGGCGCGCGGCTGGCTCTCGAAGGAGGTGCACGGTGCAAGGCTCAAAAAAGGTCGGCTGCTCTCACCTGATACTGGCGGTCATGTTGGTGACTATTCCTTCTACCACCTACGCACAGGTCGTCCCCACCACACCGAGGCCTGCGAGTGGGCAGCCGCTTACTGTTGAGAAGATCACGGCAGCGGATGTGCTGGCTCGCGTCGAGCTCCTTCGTGACGACCTCGAGCTGATCCGATTCGAAATGGGGCAGCCGAAGGATCAGCGGACCGAGATCATTGTGACCGAGGTAATTCCGCGCCAGGTCATCTTTCAGGCAATGACGCTCTTTCGAAAAGCGAACCAATTGCACTTCGAACTGACTGGAGAATCGGGGAGCGAACTACGGACAAACCTGCCACGGGGTGTCCGACCGCTCCACGTGTGGTTGGTTGTGGATGTTGCCTACAGACGCATCCTGGTCGTGAAGCGAAAACTAGGGATCACCAAGCCCAGCGAAGAAAAGCGGCAAGATCCTTCGATAACGCCCACCGAGGTATTCCGGGCCATCGTCCAAGCCAACCGACAGTTGGACTTATTGCTCAAGCAGCGGCCCTCTACGCGCGACGTGTTCCACCAAGTGACGCTGGCCACCCATTTCGCCGCCCGCCTGCTCGAACAGTTTCCCGGAGCCACATTGATGCCGCCCACCCCCGACTTCGAACATGGCAAGCGACCGGTTGATGTCTACACCCGTCTCGTGGAGTGTTACGCCCGGATTCGTGCCATTGCCGAGCGCTCCGGGATTCGGGCACTGAAACTCGAGATGCCGAAATCGGACGCGGGCGTTGACAACCCCACCCAGATAAGTCCAAGCGATGTCTATGACATTGCCATCCTCGTTGTTTCGGAACTTGCGTATCTCCACGCACAGCTCAAGTACACCGAACCGCCCACGCAGGCTTACGATCCCGGCCTCAAGGTTCCGGCGCACGTCTACCAGCGGGCAGGGGTTCTTCTTCTCCAGCTTACCGAACTTGAAAAGCTCGCTGCCACGAGGCCGACTTGGTTGTACTAGCATCTCGCATTTGCCGCCACCGGATTGGGGACCCTCGGAGGGCTCCGCGCGGCGCCCAGAGCGGACAATCGTACGTCCAAAGGGTAATTTCTTATTTGTTTTCGTCGGCCTGGTAGGGCTGCTCGCGGTAGTTGAGGGCCGGACGGGTGAACTTGATATCCACGGCCAGGTTGATCACTTTCTCGTACTCGGCCAAAGCCTTTTCGCGCTCCCCCAGGCGGTCGAAAATCTTTCCGCGTTCCAGCAAGGCCTGAGCCTGGACGTGTGGGCTGGCATCGGGAATCTCTCCGACCCGGTCGAGAGTTTCCAGGGCACGCGCAAGATGGCTCTGAGCGGCTTCGACCAAGCCCAGCTCCAGCAGGGCGGCTTCTGGGCCCAGCAGGCGCGGGTTGTGGGGGTGGGCGATGAGTTCGGCCAGCAAGTCGTGGCTGGCCCGGGCGGCTTCCGGATAGCGTTGCACCCGGCGATACAGTTTGGCCACCTCGACCAGGATAATGGGATTGTGGGGATAGCGGGCGCGCAGGTCTTCGGCCAGGGACAAAGCTGGCTTGAGCTGCTCGGCTCGAATGTGGGCCACGACCAGCAGGACTTGTGCATAAGTACGGAGAAACTCACCCTGGGTGGCGGCTTCCTCAAGATACTTCAGACCTCGTTCGCGATTACCTCGGGCGCCGAGGAAGAAGAGCAGGAAGCGTTGCCTGAGGCGCAAGCTGCCTAGGATGTAGTCCCGGATGCCGAGCACGACAGCGGTGTCGTGCACCTCGGGGCGCAGCTTGCGCAGGCGCTTGTGGAGTATGTAGGCCTTCTCGCCGATGCGGAGGCCGCGGAAATATTCGGCTTTGACCCCGGCGAGGTAGTTCGCCTGGGTGCCGTAGACGAGGCCCAGGGCGAAAAGTCCGTCAATGTCATGAGGATTCTTTTCCAGCCGCGCCTCCGCCCGCTGGCGGGCTTCCTGGTTTACGCGGTGGAAGCGTTGGTCGAGTTCGGGCTCGGGGCTAAGACGCCGTCGACGGAGAAATTCATTGCTGGTGACGAAGAGCTGGCTTTGTAGGGTCCCTTGATGGGCGAGGATTTCGTAGAGCAAGGCGGAGGCCCAGAAAGCCCGCACGGTGGCGCTCTCCGGCTCCTCGGCGGCCACCTGCTCGAAGAGAGCCCCCGCAGACTCAAACCCCAGGCTGTAGAGGTGCTCGAAGGCGGCGCGGAGTTTCCGCTGGCTCTCGGCAGAGATGGCGGACGGGGTGCCTGCCTGTAGTTGGACTGAGGCCGCAGGGGGCGGCGTCTCCTGGGCGGCCGTCGCCGACGACCATACGCCCACGAATACAACCGCCACCACAAGGCGCCCCCCCATAGGGCCCAGCATCTCTCCCTTTTTACTCTCTTGCCAACAAAGATGCAAGCCGGAAGCGAAATTCTAGAAGCGGAGGGGGCCGAGAGGGGCGCGCCGCGAGGTGACCAGTAGTTCCGGGGCGCGCGCCAGCGAGAGCGGGAAGCGCCCCCGGCGCCGCGCCAGCGCCTGCTTCGCGGCCAGGCGGGCCACTTCGGGCGAGTTGTTGGTTTCGCTCAGGTGGGCGAGAACGAAATAGTGGGCGATGCCGTCGAAATCGAATTCCAGAAACTCGGCCAGCGCCTCATTGGAGAGATGCCCGAGGCGGCTCATCACCCGTTGCTTGATGAACCAGGGATAGGGGCCGTGCCGGAGCCATTCCCGGTCGTGGTTGGCTTCCAGCACCAGGCAGTCGCAGCCACGCAACTGCTCTTTGACCAAACCGGTGAGGAAGCCCAGGTCGACGGCCAGGGCAACCCGGACACCGTCGGCTTCGAAGCGAAACGCCACCGGCTCGCGCGCATCGTGGGGGACGGCGAAGGGCACGACTTCGATGTCCCCCACCGAAAAGCGCTGCCCGGGGCGGAAGTACTCCCTCTTGCTCAAGCCGGCGAGCTCCGGCAGGGCGGCGCGCGTGCCCTGCGACAAATAGACCGGGACGTCGAACTCCACGGCCAGCGCCGCGATGTGGGCGGCGTGGTCGGCGTGCTCATGAGAGAGCACGATGCCGCTGAGCCCATCCGGACGCAAGCCGGCTGCCTGCAGGCGCTTCAGGGTTTCGCGCTTCGAGAGCCCGGCGTCGATCAGCAGGCGTGTACGCCCGGTGGCGAGAAGGGCGGAGTTGCCGGAGGAGCCGCTGCCCAGGATGGTCAGTTCGACCGCCGTCGTTCTTCTCCCTCGTGCGGATTGTCCACCTTTAGCAGGAAAGCGTGGAGGCGTCAACCCGGAAGACGGAGTCGCCGCGCGCCCCCGGGCGCGCCCTTCGTTCCGCCCCGCGGTTTTCACTCGCGGAGCGGTTGCGTGCCGGGAGCGCCGCGGGTAGACTGGTTTGCGGGGCAGAATCCCGTCCCAAGCAGGCAAAGAGGAGGAGAGCCGTGGCCGTTGTCAATCCCATCCCCAAGGAGAAAGCCGCCGCCGAACTGCAGCCCCTCTATGACGATTTGAGCAAGAAGTTTGGGCGCATGCCGAATATCTTTGCCGTGATGGCGCATCGCCCGAATGTCCTCAAGCATTTTTTGCCGTTCTATGCGGCGGTGATGGCCGATGGCACCATCGAGGCCAAATACAAGGAGCTGGCCTACCTGAAGACGGCCATTCTGAACGGCTGCGAATATTGAACCCGCGCCCACACCGCTTCGGCGAAGCGGGCCGGCATTAGCGAGCAACAAATCAAGGACCTTGGCTTCTACCAGCGCAGCGCTGCCTTCGACGAGAAGGAGAAGACCACACTCCTCTATGCCGAACGGATGACCCGCGGGGCGGCCGCCATGCGGGAGCGCACCCTGCAAGAGCTGCGCAAGTATTACAGCGAAGACGAAATTGTGGAATTGACCCTGGTCATCGCCGTGGCCAACTTCACCAATCGCTTCAACGACGCCCTTCAGGTGGAGCCCGACCTGGGCGGCTAGCCGCGTACTGCCGGGCTGCGGCTGAGCCTCTCGGCGCGCTGAAGTCTGGCCTAACGAGGGCACATGCAAGGCAAGAGGGGCTTCTTCGCACTGCCGCGGCTGCTGCTGGTGGCCCTGGCGACGCTCTTCGCGGCCGCCACCGTCCTCTACAGCGCCATCTGGATGTACTATGTCCGCTGGGAGCCCAAGGCCCTAATCGGCATCGACACCGAATACTCCCCGGCCACCCGTGCCTTTCCCGTCCAGCGCGTAAGAGAAGGCACCGGGGCGGAGCGAGCCGGGTTGCAGCCGGGCGACCGGATTTTGGCCATCAACGGTCGCCCCCTCGACACCCTCAATCCCTACTTCGATGCCGTGTCTCGAGCCCAGCCCGGCGATGTGGTTGAGTTGACGCTGGTGCGACCCGGTGCGGCGGCGCTCTTTGTCCTGCCAGTGGTATTGAGCCCCCGGCCGGCAGGGAAGAGTGAGCTGACGCCGGCGCAGACCGTGGCGCTCGAGCTTATTTGGTCCTTCCCCGTCTTGTTCCTGGTGGTGGGCTTAGGAGTGTTGTTCCTGCGGCTGGAAGACCGCAACGCCTGGCTCCTGGCCCTGCTGTTTGGCACCTTCATTGCGGGCGCGCCGCTCCTCGAGGTGGAAGGGGCAATCCATCCCACGCTGCGAGGATTTGCGCTGGCTTACAAGGTGACGTTTGAGGGGTTGTGCGCGGCGATTTTCTACTACTTCTTTGCGGTCTTTCCCGTCTCTTCCCCCATAGACCGCCGTCTACCCTGGTTGAAACGTGTGTTGCTACTGGCCGCAGCAGCGGTGGTGTTGCCCTTGGGACTGTGGGCGCTGCTGGCCGGCAGTTCCCAGCCTTTACGGGTGTTTGCCGACCAGGTGGGCGAGAAGCTAATTTACCCGCTGCTAAACGGCTATATCTTTGGCGTATACGGGCTGGGCCTGGTGTCGCTGGTGTGGAACGGCCTGCGCGCCCCCACCGCGGAGGCGCGCCGGAAGATCCGGGTGATTGTCTGGGGCACTGTGGTCGGCGTCACGCCCTTCCTGGTACTGGCAGCGGCGGCAAATTACGCCAGGAAACCGTTCTACGGATTTCCTTTTTGGGTTTGGGCCCCGACAGTCCTGGTCATGTTCCTGGTGCCGCTGTCGTTTGCCTACGCGGTGGTGAAGCACCGGGTACTGGAAATCCCCCTGCTCTTGAAAAGGAGCGCCCGCTACCTGCTGGTGCAACGGGGGTTTACCCTTCTCACCATTCTCGAGAGCGTGGCCGCCACCCTTGTTTTCGTGTTCGTCTTCTCCCATTTCGTGCAACCACAGTTAGAATTTGCCCTGCCGGTGGGTGTGGGTTTTGGCGTGGCCTTCGGGTTGCTCTTGGCTTGGGCCGGCTCCCACCTCGAAAAGCGGGTCACCGAGCGGATTGACCGCGCCTTCTTCCGCGGTGCCTACGACGCCCGCCAGATTCTCCAGGAGCTGGCGGAGAAGACGCGCACGGTGAGCAACGGGCAGGAGTTGGCGGCGCTGTTGCAGTATCACCTCATCCAGGCCCTGCAACCCCGGACGCTGGTGGTCTACCTCCGGACGGGCGACACTCAACTGGTGGCCGAGCGCGGTCGAGTGCTGCCGGGGCTGGAGTCTATTTCCGCCTCGCATCCGGTGCTGGAGGAGTTGGCTCGTCGCGGCCAGCCTTGGCTCGTGCCTCCCCCCGAAGCCAAAGAGGCTTCCGACCTCTCCCTGCTCTCCCCGCTTAGTCCAGAATGCCTGGTGCCGATTCTGGCCCGCGACGGCCGGCTGGCCGGCCTGGTGGTGCTGGGCCCGCGGCTCTCGGAGGAACCCTACTCAGGCGAGGACAGGCGTTTGCTGGCCTCGGTCGCCAGCCAGGCCGGCATCGCGCTGGAAAGCGTCCGTCTGGCCGAGCAGATGGCGGAGCGGATGGAGGCCGAGCGGCGGGCGGCCTTCGAAATCAAGGTCGCCAAGCAGGTGCAGGACAAGCTCCTTCCCCAGAAGGCCCCGCCGCTCGCCACCCTGGAATACGCCGGCGCCTGCATCCAAGCGCGCACCGTGGGCGGCGATTACTACGACTTCCTCGACCTCGGCTCCGGGCGGGTGGGGTTGGTGCTGGCCGACATCGCCGGCAAAGGCATCTCCGCCGCCCTGCTGATGGCCAACCTGCAGGCCAACCTGCGCAGCCAATACGCGGTCGCTCTCGACGACTTACCCCGGCTGCTGCACTCGGTCAACCGCCTCTTCTACGACTCCACCGCCCCCAGCCACTACGCCACCTTTTTCTTTGCGCTCTACGATGACGCCCGCCGCCGCTTGCGCTACGCCAACTGCGGGCACATCCCGCCGCTGCTCCTGCGCGGCGACGCCCGCGTGGATCGGCTGACGGCCACGGCGACGGTGCTGGGTTTGTTTGAGGAGTGGGAGTCCACCATCGGTGAGGTGCAGCTCGCGCCGGGCGACACCCTGGTGATCTTTAGCGATGGGATCACCGAGGCGATGAGCGACGCCGGCGAGGAGTTTGGCGTCGCCCGCCTGCTCGACACCCTCCGGGCGAATTCTCACCTGACAGTGCCCGCGCTGCTCAGTGCCATCGTCACTACCGTGCAGCAGTTCAGCGGTCGCAAGCAGGAGGACGACCTGACCTTGGTGGTTGCCCGGCCCCGCTAGCGAGCGCACCTTCACTCCCGCGGGAGTGGGAGGCGAGAGATGCAGGGTCGAAGGGCGGGGGCAGCCGGAGGCGGTTCAATCCATAACGCCCGCCGGGGCGGCTAGGCTTCTTCCAGTTCTGCCTTGGCTTCCAGGATGGCTTTGTCGACCTTGGCTTCTTCGCGCTTGTCCTGGTTGTCCACCATATCCCAGACGGGGTCTTCCGGGAGTTCGACTTCGCGCGACTTGCCGGTGCGGGCGTGCCGCACCAGTAGGACGAAGCTGGCCTGGTCTTCGTCGTGGCTCTTGAGTTCGACCTTCAGCTCGGGCGCCAGCGTGCCCAGGCGGGCTTCGATGGCCGCCCAGTATTTGTCGTCTTCGCCCATCGGGCTGCCTCTCGCCGTTGCAGCGGAAAGCCTATCCTCGCGGTTCTGGCCGCTGGGGTCAAGCGCCCCGACCCGCCTAACACTCCAATTCGCTGCGGGCGGGCTCGAAACCATCCACTTGGCCGAGCGCGGTGACGCCCACCAGTTGCGGCTGGAAGAACTCCTGGGCGATGGCTTGGAGCTGCTCGGGGGTGACCGCGTCCACCCCCGCCAGAATCTCGTCGAAGCTGGAGAAGCGCCTGAAGTAGATCTCCTGCCGGGCCAAGTTGGACATTCGGGCGCTCGTGGATTCCAGCGAGAACATCAGGCTCGCCTTCAAGTTTTCTTGAGCGCGCTGCAACTCCTCGGCTGCGACCGGCTCGCGCTTCAAGCGGGCAAACTCCCCCAGGATCAGCCGCAAGGTCTGCCGGACACTGTCCCGGGCGGTGCCGGCATAGACGGTCAGGCAGCCGGTGTCCCGGTAGGCGTGCTGGTCGGAGAAGATGGCGTAGGCGAGTCCCTCGCGCTCGCGAATGTTCTGAAACAGCCGCGAGGACATCCCCCCGCCGAGAATGTTGTTCAGCAGCGCCACCCCGTAGCGCTGCTCGTGGGCCAGCGGGTGGCAGGGAACGCCCACACAGAGATGAACCTGCTCGAGTTCCTGTTTGCGCCGGGTGGTGATGCGGGCGTGGGGCTTCGGGGTGGAATCCTGATGGCCGTTCGGGTGGGCGCGAATCGCGCCGAACTTTTCCTCTACCACCTCCACGAAGCGCGGGTGTTCGAGGCCTCCGGCGGCGGTGATGACCATCTGGTTGGGGACGTACCAGCGTCGGAAGAACTCCTGCACCACCGTGCGGTGAAAGTCGTGCAGGGTATCTTTGGTGCCGAGGATGGGCCGGCCGATGGGGTGGTCGCGCCAGAAGTTCTGGGTAAAGATTTCGTGCACCAGGGAGTCGGGGTTGTCCTCGTCCATATTGATCTCTTCGATCACCACGCCGCGCTCTTTGTCGATGTCGGGCTCGCGAAACACCGGGGTGAGCACCAGGTCGGCGAGAACGTCGAAGGCGCGGGGGAGGTGCTCGTCCAGAACCTTGGCGTTGAAGCAGACCAGTTCCTTGGCGGTGAAGGCGTCGAGGTGCCCGCCCAGGGAGTCGGCCTCGCGGGCGATCTCCTCGGCGCTGCGGTGCGCGGTGCCCTTGAAGACCATATGCTCGATGAAATGCGAGATGCCGTTGAGCGCCGAGGGCTCGATGCGCGACCCGCTCTTCACCCAAATCCCCACCGTCACCGTGCGCACCTGCGGCATCTCCTCGGTGACGATGGTGAGACCGTTGGGTAGCTGCTCTCTTTTGATCATGTGCTCGGTGCTGGTCATTGCTCTTCTACCCGCAAGCCTGCTCGCCTCCACCCCGCGGGCTCGGTGGGGCTCTCCCGGTGGACGAATCTTGTAGCACAACTGCCCTCCCTTTTCCACATTCCGCTAACTGTTTCCTATTCAACAAGTTAGCCGGAGCCGCCCCCCCTACCGGCTTGTCCGCGCCTCTGGGCTACACTAGAATGGATGCGCCCCCGACGGGCGGCGGTTCCCCGGCTTCTTGACCATGCCCATTGAGCTTCTCGGCCTGACACTCGAGGCTCTCCGCGGCCTCGCGGTCGAGTGGGGCGAACCCCCCTACCGCGGCAACCAGCTCTACCACGCGCTCTACGCCGAGGAGTGCCTTGAGTTCAGCCGGATGACCAGCCTCCCCCGCGGCTTGCGCGCCCGGCTGGAGCGCGAAGCCTGCCTCACCCCGCCGCGGGTTGAGAAGCGCTACACCTCCGCCGACGGCACCATCCGCTACCTTCTCCGGCTCCCGGCAGCAACGGGGAATGAGCTCAGCTCGGACGAGGGGCGGAGTGTACCCCGCGAACGAGGGGACAGCAGCTCTTCCTCGGTCAGCGTTGAAACCGTCTGGATGCCGGAAGCGGCCCGGCAGACGCTGTGCCTCTCCACCCAGGCCGGCTGTGCCGTGGACTGCCACTTTTGCGCCACTGCGCAGCTTGGCCTGCTGCGCAATCTTTCCGCGAGGGAGATTGTCGGGCAGGTGCTGGTCGCTCGCGCCGACCACCGCCGCCATCTGCGCCCCTCCACCAATATCGTGCTGATGGGCCAGGGCGAGCCCCTGCTCAACTACGATGCCACCCTGCGGGCTGTCCGCCTGCTGGCCGACCCCGCAGGAATAAGTATCCCCCTCAAGAGCATTACCCTCTCCACCGTGGGCATCATCCCCGGCATCCGCCGCTTGGCCGAAGAGGAAGTCCGGCCCCGGCTGGCCGTCTCCCTCAGCGCCACCACCGAGGAGCAGCGCAGCGCCCTGATGCCCATCAACCGCAAGTATCCCCTGGGCGAGCTGCTCGAGGTGTGCCGGCAGTACCCCCTGAGACTTCGGGAGCGGCTGACCTTTGAGTATGTGCTGGTCGGCGGCTTTAACGATACCCCCGCCGACGCCCGGCGCTTGGCCCAGTTGCTCGCCGGCCTCCGCGCCAAGGTCAACCTCATCCCCTGGAACCCCGCGCCCGGCTTGCCCTACTGCGCCCCGGACGAAGTGCGGGTGGCCGATTTCCAGCGCACCCTCCGCCAGGCGGGCCGGTTGGCCTTCATTCGACGTCCCCGTGGCCAGGACATCTTCGCCGCCTGCGGCCAACTCGCTTCGTGGGAAACTTCCACCCCAGCCCGCGTCTAACTGCGTTCACCTCTCGACGCAGCCCGGGACAAAGAATCTCGCTCCGACCGCACCCCTCGGGTGCCCGTTCGCCCACGAATTTCGACTTTTCGCACAAAATGGTTGACACCCCTGCGCGAGGAACCTAGACTTCACAGCACTATTGTTCGTTTCGCTTATGGGAGGTGAGGTTTCTTGCGCATTCTCTTTTACGTTCCGGACAATTGCATCACCCACAGCTATATGCCTACCCTGTGGCCCCATCTCCTCAAAGCCCTGACCCCGCCCGGGCACGAAGTCCTCACCGTTGACGGCAACGTCATCCGCCTGTGCCCTGAGGAGCTCGCCGACTACGTTCGTCGCGAACGCGTGGATCTGGTGGGTATCGGCGGCATGACCCGCACCATCCACCGTTCCTACGCCGTCGCCGACAGTCTCCGCGCCCTGGGCGTGCCCGTTATTATGGGCGGCCCGCACGTCACCGAAGAGCCTGAGGAAGCCTTGGAGCACGCCAACGCGGTCGTCTGCGGCGAGGCCGACGACCTTTGGCCGCAACTGCTGGCCGACTTCGAAGGAGGAAAACTCCAGCCGGTCTACCGCGCCTGCGAAAAGCCCAGCCTAGCCAACTACCCCATCATGGGCTGGGAGCAGATGGACTTCAAACAGTTTACCCTCCTGCCCCGCTGGCTCTACCGGCTTTTCCAGGCCCTGGGTTGGAAACGCTACGACATCAATATCACCCCGCTGGAAACCGGCCGCGGCTGCCCCTACCGCTGCGACTTCTGCACCGTCAGTCCCTTTTTCGGCGAGCAGGTGCGCTTCCGCACCAACGAGAACGTGATCGAAGAGCTGAAGCTCCTCGAGCGCTTGGGCCGCACCTTCGTCTTCTTTGTGGACGACAACTTTGCCATCAATCCCCCGCGCACCAAATCGCTCCTGCGCGCCATGATCGATGCCGGCCTGCGTCTCCCCTGGGCTGCCCAGATCTCTATGAACCTGCTGCGCGACCCCGAACTCCTCGACCTGATGAAGGGCGCTGGCTGCATCGGCGTCTTTATTGGCCTCGAGTCCGTGCTCCCCGAAAGCCTGGCGCAGATGAGCAAGAGCTTCAATAAACCCAACGAGTACGACCGGATCATCGGCGAGCTGCACCGCCGGGGGATCTACTGCGTTACCGGGTTCATCTTTGGCATCGACGCTGACCGCCCCGGGGTCGCCCGAAAGACTTGGGAGGTGTTGCGGACTTGGACGCCCGGCTTTTTCCCTATCTTCAGCCAGCTCACCCCTTTGCCGGGCACCCCCCTGTTCAAGATGCTGCGCACCCAGGGCCGCCTGGAAGAGCGTCACTGGCTCAACTACCGTCCCTACGGCACCGCCTTCCGGCCCAAGCAGATGTCCCCCAAGGAACTCGAAAGCGAGATTCGCACCGCCTGGCAACTCGCCTACAGCGCCTCCAGCGTGCTGGAGCGCGTGCGCGGCATGCGCGGGCGCTGGTGGGTCCACAAGCTCATCTATCTGTTCGCTACGCTGGCCTTCCGCGGCGTCTACTTCCGCCAGATGAGTGCCCGGGCCTGGCTACGTGCCATCTGGAGCTACCGCCGCGCCCTCTGGGAAGTTTTCGCTGTGCGCCCGCCCCTCGCCGAACCTCCTGTCTCCTCCGAGCCTGACGCTGTCGCCGCCGACTAGCTTCATTCGGCGCGCCCCCACCGGCGAAAGCCAAATCCTCAGCCGCTTGGTTGACCTTATCTGCCCGCCGCACTAGGATGGCGGACTTTGCCGCCCGAACAACCCAAGCCGCCCTCTGCCTCCGCCGTCGCGGCGCGCGAAGACGCCCTTGCCCGCCGCCTTACCCCGCGTCAGCTCGGAATGATTGCCCTGGGCGGCGCCATCGGCACCGGACTCTTTCTGGGCTCGGGCATTTCCGTGCGCTTGGCCGGCCCGGGAGTGATTCTGGCTTATGTGGTTGCCGGCCTCATTGCCCTGGTCATCGCCTGGGCACTGGCGGAAATGGCGGTCGCCCATCCGGTGGCCGGCTCCTTCGGCGTCTACGCGGAAATCTACCTTCACCCCTGGGCCGGTTTCACCACCCGCTACACCTACTGGTTCGCCCAGGTCATCGCCATCGGCAGCGAAGTGGTGGCGGCTGCCATCTACTGCGCCTTCTGGTTCCCCCAGGTGCCCGGGTGGCTCTGGGTGGTGATTTTCTCCGTTGTCTTGCTGGCGGTGAATGCCTGGAGCGTTTCCAGCTTCGGCGAGTTCGAATATTGGTTCGCCCTCATCAAGGTGGTCACCATCATTGGCTTTCTCTTTGTGGGTGTAGGACTGGTCTTCGGGTTCGGGCCGCTCGCGCGGGTCGGCTTCCAGAACTACACCCAGCACGGCGGTTTTTTGCCCCACGGTCTTACCGGAGTCCTGCTGGCCATGACCCTGGCCACCTTCAGCTATATCGGCGTGGAGGTGGTGGCGGTGACGGCCGGCGAAGCCCGCGACCCCCAGCGCAGCATTCCCCGGGCGCTGCGGGCGGTCTTCTGGCGGCTGCTGATTTTCTACGTCGGCGGCATCACCCTGCTGGTGGGGTTGGTCCCCTGGCAGCGGCTGGGGATTGAGGCCAGCCCCTTCGTGCTTGCCTTCGAGGCTGTGGGCCTGCCCGGCGCCTCCAGCGTGATGAACTTCGTCGTGCTGACCGCGGCGCTCTCCAGCGCCAACACCAACCTCTACCTC
Organism: Terriglobia bacterium; assembly: GCA_046757645.1. Taxonomy (GTDB): domain Bacteria; phylum Acidobacteriota; class Terriglobia; order Acidiferrales; family 2-02-FULL-67-57; genus JBHHYS01. The sequence goes on from JBHHYS010000040.1 coordinate 14,465, forward strand.
ACCTCCCGCATGCTCTACTCGCTCGCCCGGGGTGGCTACGCGCCCGGCCCCCTGGGCCGGTTGACCCGCCGCGGCGTTCCGCTTCGTGCCCTGCTGTTCTCCAGCGGGGGATTGGTCGCCGCCGTCGTGGTCGAGAAGCTTTTCCCCCAGCGCGCTTATCTCTATATGATTGGCACGGCTTTCTTCGGGGGGCTCTACGTCTGGATGATGATCCTGGCCACGCATCTGGCCTTTCGGCGGCGCCATCGTGGCCGCTCCGAACTCCCCACCTTTATGCCGGCTTTCCCTTATCTGACCTGGCTGGGCCTGGCGGCGCTCGTGGGCGTCGGCGTCGCCACCCGCTTCGTCCCCGGCTTGGAGCTAACCCTGCTGGCGGGTTTGCCGTGGCTTCTGGCGATCTCTCTGGGCTACTGGTTCTGGCGCTGGAGGCGCCGCCGAAATCCCCCTTCGCGGAGCGGACAATGAACGACCTGCGGGACTGGCGGAAAGAGTTTCCCATTCTTGCCAAGACCACCTACCTGATCAGCAACTCGCTCGGCGCCATGCCGCGCGGCGTCGCCGTGGCCCTGGAACGCTACGCCAAGATGTGGTCGCGCCGCGGGGTGCGCGCCTGGGAAGAAGGCTGGTGGGAGATGGCGGTGGGGCTTGGCGACAAAATTGCTCCTTTGGTGGGCGTCGACCCCGGCACGATTTCCCTGCACGTCAACGTCACCCTGACCCAGGCGGTGGTCGCCTCCTGCTTCGGCTTTGAGGGGCGGCGGCGCAAAGTGGTGCTCACCGACAAAGAGTTCCCCTCCGTCGTCTACTTTTGGTACGCACAGCGGCGCCGCGGCGCGGAAATCGAGCTGGTGCGCACCCCGGAAGACCCGCTGCGCGTCCCCACCGAAAAGCTGCTGGCGGCGATTGACGACCGCACCCTGATCGTGCCCCTCTCCCATGTGCTCTTCCGCAGCGCCTACGTGCAGGATGTCACCGCCATTGTGGAGAAGGCGCACCGCGTGGGCGCCTATGTGCTCCTCGACGCTTACCAGTCGGCTGGCGTCCTGCCCGTCGAAGCCCAAAAATGGAACGTGGACTTCCTGGTGGGAGGAACCTTGAAGTGGCTCTGCGGTGGGCCCGGGGTCGCCTATCTGTACGTTCGGCCCGACTTGCGGCAGAAGCTCGAACCCATGCTCACCGGCTGGCTGGCCCATCCCCGGCCGTTCGACTTTGAAGTCGGCCCCGGCGCCTACCGCGACGACGCCTACCGCTTCCTCAACGGTACCCCGCACATCCCCGCCTTCTACGCCGCCGGGCCGGGTCTGGACATCATTCAGCAGGTGGGTGTGGGGCGCATCCGCCAACGCTCACTCGAGCTCACTCGTCGCCTCATCCAGCAGGCCCGCGCGCGCGGCTGGCGCGTCCACACCCCGGAGGCTGACGCCGAGCGCGCCGGCACGGTTACCCTCGACGTTCCCCGCGGTCCCGAGGTGCTGCGCGCCCTGCTTCGCCGCGAAATCCTGGTGGACTACCGCCCCGGCGCCGGCATCCGTGTCTCCCCCCACTTCTACAACACCGAGGAGGAAGTCGACCGCGTCATCGCCGAAATTGCCGCTATCCTCGCTTCCCTCTAGCCGATGGCTGAAAAAGTCCTTCACGCCGCCATTCTGAAGAGGCGAAGCCGACGAAGAAACTCGTAACCAGTGGAGTCGCTTCATACGAGCGATTCTTCGCTGCACTCAGAAGGGCCCGAAAAATGCTCCCCCCGCACCGGGCGCAGCCCGGCAGGCACCCGTCCCGCTCAATCTTTGTGCACAAAGTTGTTCCACCGCCTCGCCGGAAGGGCTAGAATGGTGCCAGAGCAGCCCCGCATACAGCGGAGGGACCAACCATGAAACTGGACGTCAAGGCTATGGTCTTCGCATTTGCTCTGATCTGGGGAATCGTGGCGATGTTCCTGGGTGGCTTGGCCAATCTGATCTGGCCCGACTACGGCAAGGCGTTCCTGGAGGTGATGGCCTCCGTCTATCCTGGCTACCACGCCACGCGCAGCTTCGGCCAAGTGATCATCGGCACACTGTACGGGTTGGTGGACGGAGCGGTTGCCGGATTCATCTTTGCCTGGATCTACAACCGCTTCGCCCGTACCTAAGGCGAACTGGAGCGCTTGCGCCGAAGTGCGCCCGCCGTAAATACCGCCAGGAAACGAAAGAGCTCTTCCGCTTGGGCCTCCCTTTCGTCAGGGGGAAGGGCAAGCAGTGTCTCTACCCGGGACACCATCTCCTGCAATGCTTGTGGGGTGGCGGCAGACGCCAGGTGCTGAGCCAGCAAGTGGTGGGCGCGCTTGCGCTCCAGCACTTCCAGGGCGTCGAGAATCTGCCGGTGGGCGGTTCCCTCCCAGATGGAGAGGATCATAGCTTCCCGCTGCCAGCGGTCCACCCCGTATTCCTCGAGCACGCCCATGCCGCCGTGGACTTCCATAGCCCACTTGGCCGTTTGCGCGGCTGTCTCGGCCGTCCAGTATTTCGCCAAGTGAGCCACGAGCCGGAAGAGGTAATAGCGGTCGGAGGAGGGGCGAGGCTCCCGCCAGACCTCGTCCAGGCGTTCGACGGCTTCCCAGGCCAGGGCGAAGGCCGCCTGCAATCCGCTTACCCGATCCTCAAATTGCTTTCGGAGAAGCGGGTGCTCGAGTATCCGTTTGCCAAAGGCGGTTCGCTCCTCCGCAAAGCCCAGAGCCTCAGCCAGGGCCCGTTGGGCGAGCGCCACGCTGCCCACGCTGTTGGCCACCCGGGAGAGGTTCAGCACCTCCAAGATCAAGTGGATGCCCCACTCCGGCTGGCCGAGAAGGTAGGCTTCGCTCTCCCGGAGCTCCACCTCCCCGGTGGGCACGGAGCGCGTGCCAATCTTGTCCTTCAGGCGCCGGACCAAGTAGTTGGGCGTCCCATCCTCCCGGTGCTTGGGTAGAAGGAAGAGAGCCAGGCCGCGCACCGTCTGGGGCGCGCCTTCGGGTCGCGCGGCCACCACCGCCAGTTCGGCCCCCAGGTTGCTGGCAAAGTATTTCTCTCCGGTAAGCCGCCAGTGGGCGCCCGCGGGTCGCGCCACGGTCTCCACCGCAGCTCCTAGATCCGATCCCCCTTTTACCTCCGTCATCCAGGTGGCGCCTTGCCACACGCTATCCTCTTTGCTTAACAGCGGAGGCAGAAAACGAGTCTTCAGGGCGGCGTCTCCATATTTATCGAGTGGTACGGCGGTGGCGAGCGAGACGGTATAGGGACAGTAGAGCCCCGGATCGTAGAAAGAGGTCACGTAGCCCAGCAGGTAGGGCGAGAGGAGGGAATTCTCCGCAAATGCCCGCCACACCACACCCGCTCGGTATCCCTTTTTCAGCATTTTCCAGTAGTCCGGGGAAAAAAGCACTTCATCCACGCGCTTCCCGAAGCGGTCGAACATCCGCAGCCAGGGCGTGCCCATACGATCGGTGATGAACGAGATGGACTGTCCTTCCTCCTCCCACCACCTCTCATATTGCTGGAGCAACTCCGGATGGCGGATTTCACCCAGCATTTCTTTCAAGAAGTTGACGGGCGAACGGAGCAGCTCGAATCTCATGGCTCCTCCCCTGAGCGGCGATTCGGGTTCAGTGGCATTGCCGGTTCACCAAGCCTACCAGCCCCATCATCCGTCCGGTGCGGCCCTGTTCGGCGCGGTGGGAAAAGAACAAGTCGGTGCGGCAGGCGGTGCACAGCGGTGACGCCCAAACGTTACCCGCCCGGAGTCCCGCAGCCCGCAACTGGCGACGATTGGCTTCGACCAAGTCCAGGTGGAATTTCTCCCCGGGGGGCGGGGTCACGGCCGGGCGGGGACGCGGGGCGCCGGGCGCGGGGGCAAAAACCGGCTGCTGCCAGTGGACCTCGGTGGGCGAGGGTTGGGTGCGGCGGATGACATTCTTCCAATACGGAAACTGGCTTGCGAAGGTCTCCGCCACCTCGCGGCCAACCGGGTAGCAACAGCGGTGGATGCCGGGGCCGATCGCCGCCAGCATGGTTCTCGCCTCGCAGCCGAACTCTTGCCGCATCCGCCCCACCGCCTTCTCCGTGATGCGTTTTACCGTGCCCCGCCAGCCGCTGTGCACCGCCGCCACCACGCGCTTGCGGGGATCCACCAGCAGGATGGGCAAGCAGTCGGCCACTTGCACGGCGAGCAGCAACCCCGGCTGATTCGTTACCAGCGCATCGCCCGCCAGTTTCACCGCGCCGTCGCGTTCCCGGAGAAATCGCCCCCCGCTGCTTCCCACCAGCGTCTTCCCCGGCGGCGTTCGGTGGATGACCTGAATGATGTCGCTGTGGCGCTGGCGCAGGGTCACCAGTTGCCACCGCTCTGCGGCCGCGGGGGACGGCAACGAGCCCAGCAGTGCCCGCCGGTTCCGCGTTACCGCTGCCAGGGCCTGTCCGACCGAGTAGGTCAGGTTCAGTTCACCCGGCTGGCGGGCGGTAAAACCATGCAGCAGCCAGGCGTAGCGCCCCAGCCGCGCTGCCGTGAGCAGCGGGACGCCTCTCCGGCTTCGCCGGCTCCCTTTCATTGCAGTTCGTACCGCAGCCCGTCGCTGGCGGCGATCACTTCCACCCCGGTCTCCGCTGTCAACTTCTTGGCCAGCTCCCAGGGCCGGGCGCGCAGCATAGTCATCCCAAAGTGGGTGAGGATGGCGGTCTTCGGTTTGATAGTTTGAATGAGTGTGCGGGCATCGTCGAGGGTGAGGTGCTTGATGGTGGGCTCGCCGGCTTCTCTGGGTCCCGCCTTCAGCCGCACCACGTTCATCAGGAGAACCGCGTCGCGAGCCGACGCATAGGCCCGCACAAGCTGAGGAAAGTAGAGCGTATCCACAATGTAAGCGATCCGGTGGCGCCGGGTTTCGAAAACGAAGCCGTAGGTTTCTGTTCCGTGCTGATGGGCAATCGGCGTCGAGAAGTTGACTTCCCCGGCAATCGTGTAGCGCCCCCCTTCGTGGAGCGCCACGATTTCGTCCAGATAGTTTCGCACGTAGCGCAAAATCACCGGATCGTCGTCGAGGGCTTCGCCCGGCGCAAACACACACCCGCGCCGCTTGAAGCCGCCTTCGCTCATCGCCTCCATCATGACGTTGATGTCGTTGGAGTGGTCGAGGTGGCGGTGGGAAAGCAGGATCGCCTGGAGCTTGGTGGGGTCGAGTTTGGGCTTGGCGCGCTGGCAGCGCACCAGACAGCCCGGCCCGGGATCCACCAGAATGTTCACCCCCTCCAGGCACGCCCAGAGCCCCCCCGAGGCCCGCAACTGCTTGGTCACCACAAACCGCGCCCCCGCCGTTCCCAAGAACTTCAGCCAGTTCTCCGCCATCTCTGTCTGCCTTCGGATTCACCCTGATGATACACTAGGTCGGCGAGGCCCTTCACAAGTGGCAGGTCGCTGAAGATGATTATCGGCACCGGCATTGACATCGCTGAGCCGGCACGCGTCCAGCAGGCGGTGGGGCGCTACGGCGAGCGCTTTCTCCAGCGCATCTTCACCAGCAAAGAAATCGCCTACTGCGAGCGCAAACGCAACCGGTGGGAGCGCTACGCCGCCCGCTTCGCCGCCAAAGAGGCTGCCTTCAAAGCGCTGGGGACTGGCTGGGGCCGCGGCGTGCGCTGGCGGGATGTGGAAGTGTCGAACCGGCCCAGCGGCCAGCCCACCTTGAAGCTCTCCGGCCAGGCGAAGAAGTTCGCCGGCCGCCAGGGCGTGCGCCGTATCTCCCTCTCACTCACGCATAGCCGGGAGTTCGTCCTCGCCCAGGTCATCTTCGAAAAATAGCCGGTCGCGCCGCTCGCCTCGGGCAACGTGCCCGGCCAACTGCTCGCGAGACCGCAGATGACGTTCTGCTCTTGGGAGTGCACGTCTTCCTTATGTTCGTGGATTGGCTACAGGCTGGGGGAGCGGGGCAGCAGCCGCCAGAACGCCAACTGGCGCCCGGCCAGGCCGACGTGCAGCCGGTCGGCCAGGCGCTTCACCACGTAGAGGCTGCGCTCGGCGGCCGCTTCCCGGCGCTGCCGCCCCTTGCGGCTAGGTGTCCGCTTCGCACGCCGCCGCGCCGGGCGCGGCATCGTCAAAGAGAACTTCAGGTGGGTGTCAGTGACCCGCGCTTCCACCTCCAGCGGGGCGCGAAACCCTGGCCCCCAGCGCAGCCCCAGGTGCTGCAGCGCTTCCTCGAGCGCAACTTCGGTGCCGCGGTCCCACAGACGGGTGGAGAGGCGGCGCTCCGCCTGAAGCAAAAACATCTCCAGCAGGGCTTTGAGCTTGCGGTACTCGCCTGTGGTGTCCATCCGCAGCGTGCGCAGCCACCAACCCCGCAAGCGGATTGGTATGCGAGCGACGTTCACTGTGGACCGCAGCGTCTGCGGGGACTTGCGGGGACTTTTCCTCTGCCGCGCCACTGCTCTTCCTCGTTTCAGTTCATCCCTGCGCCGAGGGGTTCGCCCCGGAGCGCTTCCTCGGCCAGCCGACTCACGCGGACGAAGAGCAGCTGGTTGCTGGGCAAGGTTGCGGGGAGGTGCACTTTCAAGTAGTTCTCGCTCAGGGCGTTGCGCGTTCCGTCGGGATTCGTGGTGCCCAAGGTGAGCACCCGCAAGACCCTGCCCACCTGCTGCGCCCGGAAGCGTGCTGCCTTTTCTGCCGCCAACTGTCGGAGGGCGCGGTGGCGCTCTTTGATTACGGTTGCCGGCACTGCGTCGGGCAGCGTGGCCGCGGCTGTCCCGGGCCGCGGGGAAAAGCTGAAGATGTGCAGGTAACTGAAGGGAAGCTGCTCGACCACCTCGTAGGTGGCGCGAAAATCGGCCTCGCTTTCGCCCGGGAAACCCACAATCACGTCGGCGCCCAGCCCCAACCCGGGCAGCGCGGCGGCGGCGGCCCCAATCCGCTCCGCGTACTCCTCGCGGCTGTACCAGCGCCGCATCCGCCGCAAAATGCGGTTCGAGCCGGACTGCAGCGGCGCGTGGATGTGGCGGGCGATGCGGCGGCTCGATGCCAGCAGGTCGACAAAGTCGTCGCTCAGGTCCATCGGCTCGAGCGAGCTGAAGCGCAGGAGCGGCACCAAGGTGTCCGTCAGGAGGCGCTCGGTCAGTGCGAGCAAACTCCGGCGCGGCCGCAGGTCCAAGCCGTAGCTGCCCAGGTCCACCCCGGACAGCACAATCTCTTTGTACCCGGTCGCCACCAGGCGTCGCACCTGAGCAATCACTTCCTCCCCTGGCAGGCTGCGCGAGCGCCCGCGCACGAAGGGAATCACGCAGTAGGCACAACGGTTGTTGCATCCATCCTGGATCTTCAAGGTTGGGCGGGTGCGCGACCCGCGATCCGCGCCACGCGCGGCGCTGCTGCCAAACGCGGGAGCGACCAACACTGCCTTCTGCTCAAGGATGTTGCCGGTGATGACCTTGGCTGGCTGGGCGGCGATGCTCAGTTCGACGCCCTCGCTGGCTTCTGCGGGCGTGGGGGCCGGCCCGAAGGCGGGCGGGGCGGGCCCCGTCGGGTGACGCAAGCGTTCGAGAGAGATGAAATTCTTCGCTGCGCGCCCAAGCTCCCGTTCAATCAAAGCCCCGATCGCTGGCTTGTGCGAGTTGTCCACCACCCAGGCGACCCCCGGCAGGCCGGCCAGCTCCGCCGGAGCCCGCTGCGCGTAGCAACCCGTTACCAGAATCCGCGCTGCGGGATTTTTCTCGTGGAGCCGCCGGACATACTGGCGGGCTTGTTGGTCGGCCGCCGCGGTCACCGTGCAGGTGTTGACCACCACTACCTCGGCGGCCGGGGCTTCCCCCGCGGGGCGATAGCCCAACTGGCGAAACTGTTCTTCCAGGGCCGCGCCATCGGCTTGCGTGGCCCGACACCCGAAGTTTTCCACGTGGAAGCGCATCGAATGGCGATTCTACGCAGGCGGGGTGAGGCGAGCAACGGGAGACGGAAATAACCCCACCGGGCCGACCCCGCGGGGGGAAGACTCTGCGGCCGGAACGATTATACGGCGGCGGGCGTGCCTGCCGTGCGCCGCTGCTGGTAGCAGTCGCGGCAGTAGACCGGACGGCCCTGGGTGGGCTTGAAAGGAACGGTGGTCTCTCTCCCGCATTGTGAACAGCTGATGACGGTTTCTACCCGCTGATAGTGGCTGCTGCCGCCCTGGTTCTGGTTCCGTTTCGCCTTGCAGGGTTTGCAGCGCTTGGGCTCGTGCTTGAAGCCCTTGTCGGCGAAAAACATCTGCTCG
>JBHHYS010000041.1:0-21941 GCA_046757645.1 Terriglobia bacterium
TCCTCCCCATCTGGGTGGGCGTCTACGAAGCCAACGCCATCGCCCTGGAAATCGAAAAAGTGCAAACCCCGCGCCCCATGACCCACGACCTGATCAAGAACGTGCTGCGGGGATTGAACGCGGTGGTGAAGAAAGTGGTGGTGACCGAACTGCGCGACGACACCTTCTATGCTCTGATCTGGCTGGAGCGAAACGGCAGCACCATCACCATCGACTCCCGGCCCAGCGACGCCCTCGCCCTGGCATTGCGCACCGATGCACCCATCTTTGTCGACGACGAGGTGTTGAAATCCTCCCGCGTCGCTAGCACGGTGGCCGACCGGGTGGGGACCGAGGAGTTGCGGCGCTGGCTGGAAAATCTGAACGAGGAAGACCTGGGCAAGTACAAAATGTAGTTCGTCCCCTGGAGTTGAGGGCAGCCAAGGGAGCGCGGCTTGGCGACGATTATTGCGGTCGCAAACCAGAAAGGTGGAGTCGGCAAAACAACCACTGCCATCAATCTCGCCGCCGCCCTCGCCCAGCGCCATAAACGAACTCTGCTGATTGATACCGACCCGCAGTCCAATTGCAGCATCTCCTACCTGAACCCCTCGGACATCACCGAGTCGCTCTACGACGTCCTCTCCGACCATCGCCTGCCCCTGGAAAGTTTGGTGCGGCCCACGCGCACCCCGAACCTCTCCATCGTGCCGGCGCGCATCTCCCTGGCCAAGCTGGAACAGTTCCTGGTGGGACAGTTCGACGCCCCCTTTCGCCTGAAGGACGCCTTCACACCCATCCGTTCGAATTTTGATTTTGTGGTGATCGACACCCCCCCGGCGCTCAGCATTCTGACCGTGAACGCGCTCGTGGCCGCCACCCACCTGCTGGTGCCCATCCAGGCGACCTATTTCGCCTTGGAAGGCACCGACGACCTGCTGGAAACCTTGGAACGGGTGCGGGCGCGCCCCAACCCCGAACTGGAACTGTTGGGGGTGGTGATCACTATGTTCGACCCCCGCACGAATATCGCCAAGGACAGCTACAACCAGATCAAAGCCGTGTTTGGGAATAAATTGATGCGCACCCAGATCAGCCGCAGCGTTCGGCTGGAAGAAAGCCCGGCGTACAAAGAAAGCATTCTGAGCTTTGCCCCCAAGTCGCCCGGGGCCCAGGAGTTTCTCAAACTTTCGCGCGAGGTGCTTGAACGTGTCGAAGCGAACCGGCTTGCCCCCCACCGTTAGAATGCGCCACGACTACCACTACGTGGAGACCATCAGCGCCCTCAGCGGCGCCAGCATCGGGAAAATGATTCCCCTGGAGCGCCTCCGCCCCAATCCCAACCAGCCCCGCAAGGAGCTGGGGGCGTTGCGTGACCTTACCCAATCCATCCGCGAAAAGGGCGTGCTCGAGCCTCTGCTGGTGCGCTACGACGCCGACGACGATATGTACACCATCATTTCGGGCGAGCGCCGCTACCACGCCGCCAAGCTGGCGGGGTTGATGGAAGTGCCCTGCATCGAAAGGGACGCCAACGGGGCGGAGATGCTGGAGCTGGCCCTGGTGGAAAACCTGCAGCGCAAAGACTTGAACCCCTTCGAGGAGGCGGAGGGACTCTGTGTGCTGGGCGAACAGTTTGATTACACCCATGAGGAGATTGCGCGCCGCATCGGAAAGTCCCGCGCCACAGTCAGCGAAACCCTGACCCTGCGGGTCGTTCCCCCTTCGGTGCGGACGAAATGCGAGGAGCTGGGGATCGCCTCCAAGTCGCTGCTCCTCCAGGTGGCCCGTCAGCCGAATGAGAAGAAGATGGCGGCACTGGCCGAGAAGCTGGCGCGGGGAATGAGCCGGGAAGAGGCCCGCGCGGAACGCCGCCCCGAAGCCCCGGCGCGCTTGAAGCCCTTCGTGTATACCTATCGGGCGCCGAACGGTGACTTCGAGTTGCGGTTGCGCTTTCGCAAGTCGGTGGTGCTGCGGCGCGAAATCAACGAAACCCTGCGCGCCGTCCTCCAAGCCCTCGAACAGCAGAAGGAGTAGCCGCCGGGCTGGTGTCCTCGCGGCGCCGCACAAGTAATCCCGGGCGTTGCCCGCGCCAAGCTCCTGAACCCCGCGGATGGAACTGACGGAAGCCCACCTCCGGCGATTGCATATCCTGGCCTCGGAAGGCTTCGAAGCGCTTAGCTTTCCGCTCTTTCCAACCCATATCGGCGTCAAGAAATACGGCTGCGCGGCGCTGCTCGAACCGGCGGCGGAGGGTCGGCTACGGCTGTTTGCGCCGCCCGGCTATTTGGTCGCGGGGAACATTTCCGTCATTGTCGAGCGCCGCAGCGAGAAGTGGTTTGTCTGGAAGTCGGAGCGGGTGCGCGCCACCCCGGAGCGTTTGAGTACGCTCCGGCGGTTCGAGGAAGAGCTGCGCGGATTGCTCGAGAGCCCGCCGCCGGTTTGACCCCCGGCTGGCAGCGTTGCTATACTCCCCGAGGATGGCGTTCATACTCCGAGAAATTGGCGAGACGGCCGTTACCCTGGCCAAGGGTTTTTCCGTCACCCTGCGCACACTTTTCCGTCCTACGGTGACGGAGGGCTACCCGGACGAATCGGTTCGCTTTCAAGCGCGCTATCGCGGCATCCATGTGCTGCAGTGCGACGAAAACGGCCTGGAGAAGTGCGTGGCCTGCTTCCTGTGCGCGGCCGCCTGCCCGGTGGAGTGTATTTACATCGAGGCGGCGGACAACACGGCCGAGCGGCGGGTCAGCGCCAGCGAGCGCTACGCCGAGGTCTATAACATCGACTACTCGCGCTGCATCTTCTGCGGCTACTGCGTGGAAGCCTGTCCCACCGACGCCATCACCCACGGCCACGGCTTCGAGCTGGCGACCTATAACATCGCCGATATGGTCTATCGCAAGGAAGACCTGCTCGCCCAGCCCATGAAGCCGCCCCGGACTTAGCCCTTTTCTCCTCTCAAATTCAGTGAAACCGTAAGCGAGGGGCTGGCATGCCCTGAGCTTGTGGAAGGCCCGCGGCCGTAGAAAGAGACTCGACCGTGCTCTCGGTCGACTACGGGCAAGGCACCAAGCCTTGCCCTACCTCTTGCGGGTGGCTTTGCGGGCGGGGGGCCGGGCGAGCTTTCTTTTGCCCGCCGGCCGAGGGGGTTTCTTCGTCGGCCGGTTTGCCGCCCCCGCCTTCGCTTTCGGCGCTGAGGCAGCGCGGGCTTCTTCGATGGGGGGAGCGGGCTCGGTCATCCGACGGGGGTCGAGGATTTTCTGCAGCTGCTTTTTGTCGAGCAGTTTCCGGTCCAGGGCAATCTCTGTGATGGTGCGGCCGCTCTTCACTGCCTGCTTGGCCAGTGCGGCCGCGTTGGCGTAGCCAATGTAGGGGTTGAGCGCGGTGGCCAGGGCCACGGTGGCCTCCGCGTAGCGGCGGGCCCGCTCCTTGTTGGCGGTGATGCCATCGACGCAGAAGATAGTGAACTGGTGGGTGGTGTTCTTCAGAATTTCGGCAGAATGAAGCACGTTCCAGGCCATGGTGGGCATCATCACGTTCAGTTCGAGTTGACCCGCCGCAACCGCCTGCGCGGTGGCAATGTCGCTGCCCACCACCTGGAAGCCCACCATCGCCACCAGCTCGGGAATCACCGGATTGATTTTCCCCGGCATAATCGAGGAGCCGGGCTGGAGCGCCGGCAGGTTAATTTCCCCGAAACCGGTATTTGGCCCGCTGGCGAGCAGCCGCAGGTCGTTCGCAATCCGAATCAGCTCCAAGGCGTAGTTGCGCAGGGCACTGGCAGCGACCGCCATGGGCAGATTCGACTGCATCGTCCAGCGCATGTCCTTTGTGGGCGCGAGCGTGTGGCCGGAAATTTCGCTCAGGCGCTTCACCACGAGGGATTGATAGCGGGGGTGGGTGTTCACCCCGGTGCCGACGGCCGTGCCCCCCAGACCGAGCTCCCGCAAGCCATCCTGGGCATGACGCACTTGCTCGTAGGCGCGGCGTATGGCAACGCCGTAAGCGGCAAATTCCTGCCCCAGACGAATCGGAACGGCATCCTGCATATGGGTGCGCCCGGCTTTGAGGATGGCGTCGAACTCCTCTCCCTTGCGGGCAAAGGCGCGACTCAGCCGCTCCACTTCCGGGAGCAATTCCTCGATGAGCAGAATCGCCGCCAGGCGCATGGCGGTGGGGAAGACATCGTTGGTGGATTGGCCGTAGTTGACATGATCATTGGGATGGCAGACGGAGTAGTCCCCCCGGCGGCCGCCCAGCAGCTCAATGGCGCGGTTGGCAATCACCTCGTTGGTGTTCATGTGGAAGCTGACCCCGGCGCCGGCCTGATAGACATCGACGACAAACTGGTCGTTCAGCTTCCCGGCCATCACCTCGTCCGCCGCCTGAGCAATGCCGTTGGCGCGCCGCTCCTCCAGCAGCCCCAGCTCTTGGTTGGTCAGGGCAGCGGCCTTCTTGATCATCCCCATGGCGCGAATCAACATGGGATGGGCGCGGAGGCCGCTGATAGGATAATTTTCCGCAGCCCGCTGCGTTTGAATGCCGTAGTAGACTTCGGCCGGAACCTTCTTCTCCCCGAGTGAGTTCTTCTCGATGCGGTGCTTCACCACTGCCACCTCTTTGCCGGCACAGGTTGTGCGGCGCTGCCCGAATCAGCATAGCGCAGAGGTAGGATCCGTTTCAAACCAAGCCGCTGGAAGCGGTTTGCCCCCGTCCGTTCTGGGTAGGGCAGGGGGATTAGGCGGCGATTTTGGCCCGGCCCCAGCCGCGGTACGCCTGGATGGTCCCCACCCCAAAGCCCAGCAGAATCGCCAGGAAGTGGATCCAGCGGCCCACGTAGGGAATGTTGATGGCTACGAGCACAATCACCAGTCCCACCAGCAGGGCGAGGGCAAACGACGCCATCTGCCCGGCAGCGGGCCGCATCAGGGCTTGGCCGAGGAAGGCGGCAACGAAAATCTTGGCCAGGTAGAGGCCGGCCAGCCAGGTCACCAGCCCCAGGAGGCCGATGGGTAAACCGATGAGGGTGATGGCTGCAATGATGGCGGCAATGGGCAGTGCCACCAGAGCCAAGAAGCCGACCCCCATCGTCAGCAGCACCCGCCCCGCGGTCTCGAGGCGCGCCACGAATAGAGCAGGGAAGAGCCAGAAGAGCAGCAGGCCGGTGAAAAATGCCGCTGCCAAGCGCACCCCCTGCCAGAAATAGAACTTCGGCCGGGTGAAGGGACTCGGCCGGGGCCGGCGGAGGTGGGTGGTGGTCTCGCCTACCACCGTGGCTCCGGGATTGATGTGCACAGCCTCTTTCTTCTTGCAGTAGACAGTCAGGTTGCCTCCCACCCGAGCGGGAGCCAGCAGTGTGATCCGACCGGTGCGTGCGGTGAGGTGGCGGCCCACCGCTCCCCGCACGTCCGTCATTCCGCTAAAGGCCACCAGGTCGCGCCCCACGCTGCCATCCACGCTCAGTTGGGAAACAAAAGCGGTCAAGTCGGCATCGGCGCGGCCCCCCGGTTCGAGCTGGAAGTTGTCGGCGAAAACATAAATGTTGCGCACCACCTCTCCCCGGACGGACATCCGTTGGGTGAAAGAATACACGCTGCCTTCCACCCGTCCATCCAGGTCCATGCTCTGGCCAAAACTGATCACATCCCCCTTCACCGTGCCGTTGATGGCAACCCGCTTTCCGAAAGTGATGAGGTCGCCGGTGATGGTGCCGTCAATTGTCACCGTCTCCCCCGTAGCCAGCAAGGTATCGTCGAGCGTCTCATCGCTGGCCACGGTCACCGTGGTGCCTTTGCGCCTCTCCAGGGCCCAGCTCGGCAAAGCCAAGCAGAGCACCAGCGTCAGGGTGACCAGCACGGCCGCCGTTGCCGGTCGGCGTCGCAGAAGGAACAGGCCGCCGGCAACGACCAGGAGACCGAGTACCAGGGTGCCGATGGTGGTAAGGCTCGAGGTTAGCATCACAGCTCCTTCCTGAACGAAATAGAAAACAGTTCTGATCAAAAGATTCAACTGCACGGCCATGCTCAGCGGGTCGAACCAGCCGGCCGACTCCGGTGGGCGCAGCTCATCCAGCCAGTTCAGGACTGCTTGCAAGCCGGCGGCACCCGCGGCCACTACCAGGGCTGTCCAGAGGATGTCGAGGGGGCGCATCGTCCGGGCGGGGACCGCAACCGGGATTTCCTCCGTCTCCTGGAGCACTTCGGCCAAGAGAGCACTTTCTGCCTGCAGCGTTTCCACCAGCCTCCGACACCGGAAGCAGACGGCTAGATGGACCCCAACCTGCCGGGCTTCCTCGGCCGGCAACTCGCCATCCACATAGATGGCGTAGGTCAGCTCGGGAAAACAGCTCATTGCACCCGTTCCTTTCTCGCAGGTCGCAGGGCGCGCCGGAGCTCCTTCTTGGCGCGGAAAATCAAGGTCGCCACATGGTTGCGGGTCAGACCGAGCGCCGCGGCGATCTGGTCATAGCTCAGCTCGCTGTAATACCGCAGCACCAGCGGCAGCCGGTAGCGATCCGGCAGCCCCGCCACGGCCCCACGCACCGCTGCTCGTTCCTCCCTTGCCAGCAATTCCCCCAGCGGCGACGCACTGACCGCGGCTGACTCATACCCCGGGCTCGATTCGGGCTCGAACACCCGCGCCTCCAGCCGGCCTCGCCGCCACTGGTCCACGCAATAGTGGCTGGCAATGCTCAACAGCCACCGCGGGAAGGGAAGCGCGCTGTCGTAGCCCCTCATTGCCCGCTGCACCCGAAGGAAAACCTCATTGGTAGCATCCTCCGCCGCCTCCCTCGAACCCAGCAGGTACCGACACAGCACAAACACCCGCCGGGAAAACTGGCGGTAGAGTTCCGCCACCACCTCAGCGTCCCCGGCCCGAGCTCGCTCGAGAACCGGCTCCAGGCTGCCCTCCTCCATGCCGCTGCTCTTGCCGGTGACCATTTCTTTACTACGTACCACCTACCCCCAAGATTGCAGGCATTCTGCCGCGTCATGCCTCTGGCCGCAAGCCGCCGCCCTCGCTGCGTTACCGATAAGTTATATTATGTTAACTTATGAAAAGTTCGGTCCGGACTCGTGTGGGGGATGTGAACGGGGGCAGTTCCTTGTTGGCGCGAGGAGCACAGTAACGGTGAGAGTTAGAGGGAGAGACTAAGCGCTGGTTAGTGGAAGGGTGTGGGGGGATTGGTGGGCGCGGGAGCGGAGGCGATGAAGAGCGAGAAGTACGGCGGGTGCCTGGGATGGTTACTTGTCTTGGCGTGCTGGAGGGGGGCTGTATTTGTGGGCGATCGGGAGCCGCCGACCGAGGCCGAAGGCTTTGGTGGCTACTTTGAGGCCGGGGGGCGCCTGGTAGCGCTTGTATTCGCTGCGGTCGACCCGGTTGATGACTTGGTGTACCAGAGGGAGGGGAAATTGATGCTGGTGGGCGATGGCCTCGGGGGTTTCCCCGTCCTCGATGTAGCCCTTGAGGATTTTGTCCAGCACATCGTAGGGAGGCAGGGAGTCCTGGTCGGTCTGGCCGGGGCGCAGTTCGGCCGAAGGCGGCTTGGTAAAGCAGGCGGCCGGAATGAGCTGCCGCTCGCGGTTGATGTAGCCTCCCAGCTCATAGACGAGCATCTTGGGAACGTCGGAGATCACCGCCAGGCCGCCTGCCAGGTCGCCGTAGAGCGTGCAGTAGCCCACCGCCAATTCCGATTTGTTCCCGGTGCTGAGCACCAGGGCACCGAACTTGTTGGCGAGCGCCATCAGCAGATTGCCGCGAATCCGCGCCTGCAAATTCTCTTCAGTCACGTCTTCTTCGGTGCCGCGGAAGCCCTCGGCCAGCGTGGCCCGATAGGTGGCGAAAGCCTCGTCGATGCGCAAGGTGAGGAAGCGAATCCCCAGGTTCTTCGCCAGGGCCTGCGCGTCCCGCAGGCTCTCTATCGACGAGTACGGCCCCGGCATCCCTACGCCAAGCACGTTCTCCGCCCCGACGGCGGCCACCGCCAGCGCCGCCACCACCGAGGAGTCAATTCCGCCGCTGAGCCCGACAATGGCCCGCTGGAAGCCGCACTTATGCACGTAGTCGCGCGTCCCCAGCACCAACGCCTCGTAGATTTCCTCCACGCCCTCACCTGGCTGGGGATGGAGTTCGCCCTGTCCATTGACGGTGTCGAAAACCACCAAGTCTTCAGCGAACGAATGCGCTTGGGCACAGAGTTTCCCGGTGGCGTCAATCCCCACGCTGGAACCATCGAAAATCAGGCTGTCGTTGCCGCCCACTTGGTTGACCATGACCACGGGCACCTGGTACCGCTGGGCCAGGGCTTGCACCATCGCCAGCCGCAATTGACGCTTGCCGGCGCTGAACGGCGAAGCGGAGATATTGATCAAGAGGTCAGTTCCCTGCCCCATCAGCTCCTCGACCGGGTCGCGTCTGTAGAGCTGCCGCGGCCAGAAAAACCGGTCATTCCAGCAGTCTTCGCAAATGGTCAGCGCCAGGCGCGAACCGCAAAAGGCAAAGGGTCCTCGGGGGGCGCCCGGGGCAAAGTGGCGGGCTTCGTCGAACACGTCGTAGGTGGGCAGCAGCGTCTTCGCCTGCTCGAACTGGATGCGGCCCTCGGCGAGCAGCGCCGCGGAATTTGTGGCTGACTTCCCCGTCTCTGCTCGAGCCCGACCCACAAACCCCACGACGGTGGGAATGGGCGGGAGCGACCGCGCCAGCTCTTCCAGCGCCCTGCGGTTGTGCTCCAGAAAGCTGGGTTTTTCGACCAGGTCCCGCGGCGGGTAGCCGCACAAGCAGAGCTCGGTGAAGACCACCAAGTCAGCCCCGCGGCGGCGGGCTTCTCCGGCGCGCTGCCGGATCTTGGCGCTGTTGCCCGGGAAGTCGCCCACGGTTGGGTTGATTTGCGCCAAGGCAACCTTCATGGCTGGCCTCGCCTTCCCTCTCTCCTATAGCAGATAACACGCTCCGGCCCCGAGCGTCTACCATCTTGCGTAGCGGTTTGTCCTGCCCGCTGCCCCATAATAATTCCTGGCACCCCAGAGAGCGAAGGGGGAGCTCTTCGAGGCCGCCCGCGGGCTGGTCTCAAACCCTATAGGCCAGCAGACTTGCCACGGCACGCTCCTCGCGGGTGAGCTCGCGATAGTAGGCCACCCGCAAGTGGCGAAAGGCGCGGTAGAGTTCGTTCGGTTCGAGCAGGTGGGCGCGGTTCCGAGGCCCCCGAGGGAACCGTAACTGCTCCTGCGTATAGGTTTCCATCAGCAGCGCTCCACCCCGCTTGAGGGCACCTTCCATAGCCGCAAACAGGCTGCGGTCCAAATAGTAGAAGCACAGCAGCAGGTCAAACTGTTCGACGGGCAGCGCGTAGTTTTCCAGGTCGGCTTCGATAGGGGTCAAGACTACGCCTTCCTGCTGCGCCCGGGCCCGGGCTTTGGCAATCGCAGTGGGGGATTTCTCGATGCCGGTCACGGTGAAGCCGTGCCGGGCGAGGAACACCGCGTTGCGGCCCTCGCCCATCGCCAGGTCGAGCGCGGTGCCGACCGGCAACGCCCCCAGGTGCTGCTGGAGGAACTGGAGCGGCTCGGTGCCGCACCAGTAACCCGGCTGCTGGTAGCGTTTTTCCCAATCAGGAGGATTGGCTTCACTCACTTCCCTGCTCCGACCCTGATAAAACAAACCGGACCGCTAGGGCGAGGCCCGGCTTGTCCCAAGCGAAGCCGAAGGTTCAAAGGGCGCCTGGCCGCTGCGGCAGGGGGCACGCCCCTCCCCTACCTTGCCTCTCAACTGCTTCCGCTGTCGCCAGCCCGGCCCGAAAACAAAAAGAGCTCTTGAAGCGCTCCGCTTCAAAAGCTCTTGCCCCTGCGGGCGGCGAACCTTGCCCGTGGTTTTTCTTAGGCGCTAAAGGAGCTGCCGCACCCGCAGGTGCTCTTGACGTTCGGGTTGTTGAACTTGAAGCCCGCTCCCTCGAGCGACTCCATGTAGTCCACCTGGGTACCGTCCAGGTACATCAGGCTCGTCTGGTCCACAAAAACTTTGAGGCCGTCGAATTCCATCACCTTGTCCATCGGCGTGGGCTGGCTCTCAAACACCATCTGGTACTGGAAGCCCGAGCAGCCTCCGCCCACCACACCGATGCGCAGGCCGGCGGGCTGGGGATTCTGCTGCGCCAGCACTTCTTTCACCTTGCTGATCGCGGTCTCCGTGAGTTGTAGCCCCATCGTGTCTACCTCGTCGTCGCTCGCTTAGGTTTTTGCTGAACGCTCCTCTCGTCCTTTCTTTTATAGCAATAATTGAGCCCATTTGTCAACGTCTGCGGGCCGGGTCCGCTTCCATTAGAGGCTGAATGGGGCTCCTGGGATGCTGAACGGCGCTGGATGCCCGTGGGCGCGGGTCGGGAGCAACCCCGTTTCGCACCGGCGTGAAGCAGCCGGGAGTCGGGAATGCCGGTGCGTTTCTCCGCGGTAGGCTCCGACTTCCACCTCGCTGGCACCCGCCTTGTCACCCCCGCGGCTTTCCCGTACAATGGAATTTCCCTGTCCGAGGAGGGAAAGCCGTAGTGCATCGTGTCACCCTGATCCCCGGCGATGGCATCGGCCCCGAAGTCGCGGCCGCCGCCCAACGCATCATCGCCGCCACCGGCGTCTCCATCGAATGGGAAGAGGTCCAGGCGGAATCGGTCGCCGGGCGCCGCGAGCAGCACCAGTTGCAGGCGGCTTGGCTGGAATCCATCCGGCGCAACCGGGTAGCCTTGAAAGGTCCTGTCGCCACCCCGGTCGCCGAAGGCCACCGCAGTGTGAACGTGGCTCTGCGGCAGGCGCTGGACCTTTTTGCCAACGTCCGGCCGGTGCGCAACCTCCCGGGATTGAAAACCCGCTTCGACAACGTTGACATTGTCATCATCCGGGAGAACACCGAAGACCTTTATTCCGGCCTGGAGCACACGGTGGTGCCCGGCGTGGTCGAGGGTTTGAAGGTGGTAACCGAGCGCGCCTGCACGCGCATCGCTCGCTTCGCCTTCAACTATGCCCGCCAGTATGGCCGGCACAAGATCTGCGCCATCCACAAAGCCAACATTATGAAACTCGCCGACGGGCTGTTTCTCACCTGCGTGCGCCGGGTGGCGAAGGAGTTTCCCGACATCGCCTACCGCGAACTGATCGTTGACAACGCCTGCCTGCAACTAGTGTTGAGGCCGGAGAGCTTCGATGTGCTGCTGCTCCCAAATCTCTATGGCGACATTGTCTCCGATCTCTGCGCCGGCCTGGTGGGAGGGCTGGGCGTGGTACCGGGCGCCAACCTCGGCGATGAATACGTGGTGTTCGAAGCCGTCCACGGCAGCGCCCCCGACATCAGCGGGAAGAATCAAGCCAACCCCACGGCGATCACCTTGTCCGGCGCGCTTCTGCTCGAGCACCTGGGCGAACCCGCGGCCGCGGCGACGACGCGCGCCGCCGTCGCCTCGGTCTACCAGGCGGGCCGCCAGCGCACCCGCGACCTGGGCGGCCAGGCGTCCACGAAAGAGTTCACCGATGCTGTCGTCGCCGCCGTCGAGCGCCTTCGCACCCGACATCTGGTTGGAGCGTGACCGGCTTTGAGTGCCAGGGGAATTCGCCGCGTTCGCGGGAGGCGTTTCGACCCGACGAGCGCTGTTCCTCCCATTTCTCCCCTTCCCTGCCCCACGCCCAAGCCTCGGAGGGAACCTGCCCGCGAAGCCGATGAGTGACAAGCCCGAAATTGGGGTGGTGCTGTTTCAACTGGGTGGCCCGGATTCGCTCCAGGCAGTGGAGCCTTTTCTCTTCAACCTTTTTTCCGACCCGGACATCATCGACTTCCCTTTCGCCAAACTGGCTCGGGCACCGCTGGCGCGGCTGGTCGCCCGCCAACGGGCGCGCAAGGTGCGGGAACACTACGCCGCCATCGGGGGCCGCTCGCCCATCAACCACTTGACCCGCCAGCAGGCCCAGGCTCTGGAGGCTGAGCTCAAAAAGAGCCTGCTGGCGCGCGTCTTTGTGGCCATGCGGTACTGGCATCCGCTGACCCAACAGGTGGTGGCCGCCGTTGCTCGGGAGGGCTTCCAGCGGCTCGTCCTTCTGCCTCTCTACCCGCAGCACTCTCGCGTGACCACCGGCAGCAGCCTGCGGGAATGGAACCGGAAATACCCGGCGGGGGCGAATCACCTGCCCGTGAAGTTGATTCCCCACTTCTATGACCATCCCCTCTACCTGGAGGCGTTGACGCACAACATCAACCAGGCCCTGACCCGCTTCCCTACGGGCACCGGCGTCCAGCTTCTCTTCAGTGCTCACGCGGTTCCGCGGAATATCGTCCAAGCGGGCGACCCCTACCAGGAGCAAACTGAAGCCACAGTGCGATTGGTGATGGAGCGCGGGGGCTGGTCGCATCCCTGCCTGCTCTGCTACCAGAGCAAGGTGGGCCCGGGGCGCTGGCTGGAGCCGATGCTGCACACCAGCTTGCAATCGGTGCGCGCCCGCGGCGCCCGGCGCGTCTTAGTCATCCCCATCTCCTTTGTGACCGACCACGTGGAAACCTTGCACGAAATTGACATCGAGGCCCGGGAGCAGGCAGCCGCCCTGGGATTTGACCAGTTCGAGATCATGCCGGCATTGAACAGTTCGCCGCTCTTCATCCGCGCCTTGGCCGACCTGGTGCGGCGGGCGGCGAATGTCGGGATTTAGAGTGATTCTAAAGTCCATCTTGACAGCTCTGGGCGCTGGTACTAAAATTAGCGTCTGGGAAGATAGAAGCTCAGCCCGGGGCGAACTTTTAGGGAATGACGGATTCTGAGGTCAAGCAGCAGAAAACTGCCGGCCGAACCTCGCCTGCCGGCGCCCCCCCGACCCAGCCGACTACTTCGGGTGACGGCAAGCCGCCCGTGGAGCCGGTCAAGCTGCGCCGCCGCCTGATCTGGTCCTTTGTCTGGGGCTACCTGGGCGTCAATTTCCTGATGTTCTTGCGGTTTTTCTTCCCGCGCACCCTGTTCGAGCCGAAAACCCGTTTCATTGTCGGTACAGCCACCGATTTCGGACTGGGTGTAGACGAGCGCTTCCTGCAGCAATACCGCATCTGGGTGGTGCGCAAGCCGGATCGGCTGTTTGTGATCTACGCCCGCTGCACCCACCTGGGCTGCACACCCGACTGGAAAGCACGGGAAAACAAGTTCAAGTGTCCCTGCCACGGCAGCGGCTACGACACCGACGGCATCAACTTCGAGGGCCCGGCGCCGCGGCCCATGGACCGTGCCCACCTGGAATTGAACCCCCAGAACCAGATCGTGGTGGATGTGGGGCGATTGTACAAGCAGGAAAAGGGAAAAGTTGACCAGTTCGAGAAATCGACCGGGCGATCCGGCGCCTTCCTAGTGGTATAGTCGGTTGCCGCGCTGGTCACACCCCACCAGGATCCTGAAGGAAGAACTCAATGTCTGAGGAGAAGCGCAACAACCCGGACGGCAAGAAGGGGCGGAGCGGGCTTCTGGAGCGAGCCCAAGAGACGAGCAAAGCCGTCAAGGAGAAGGCGCTTGAACAGGCGCGGATCCTCAAGGAGCCGGAGAAGACCCAGCTCTACCGCTCCATCTTCCGCGTCAAACACGACGACCAGCCCCGCAATCGCGCCCTGAGCGTCCTCACCAACGTCTTCTTCCATCTCCACCCGGCCAAAATCAACCGGGACGCCGTGCGCTACAGCTTCACCTGGGGGATGGGTGGCATCACCTTTTACCTGTTTCTGGTGCTCACCGTCACCGGGGTGTTGCTGATGTTTTACTACCACCCCAGCAAGGTCCAGGCCTTCCGCGACATCCTCTATCTGGAGCACGACGTCCCCTTCGGAAAGCTGCTGCGGAATATGCACCGCTGGGCGGCTCACCTGATGATTATTACCGTTTGGCTGCATATGTTCCGCGTCTTCCTGACCGGCTCCTACAAGCGCCCGCGGGAGTTCAACTGGTCCATCGGCGTCATTCTTTTGGTCTTGACCCTGCTGCTCTCCTTCACCGGCTACTTGCTGCCCGATGACCAGTTGGGTTTCTGGGCGGTGACGGTGGGCACCAGCATGGCCCGGGCCACACCCTTCCTGGGGCACGAGGGGCCGTTTGGGCCCGAGCTGGGGATGAGTCCCTACAACGACGTGCGCTTTGCCTTGCTGGGCGGGTCGATTGTGGACGCCAACGCTCTCCTCCGCTCCTACATTTGGCACTGCATCGCCATCCCCCTAATTGCGGCCGTGTTTATGGGCGTGCATTTTTGGCGAGTGCGCAAGGACGGCGGCATCTCGGGCCCGGCACCGGTGATGCTGGAATCGGAAATCAAGGAGCCGAAGGGCCCCACCCCCACGATCATGAAATCCAGTGGTATGCGGTAAGCAGATGCGCGCAGAGGGCAACTAGATGGATTGGCATCAACTCTGGGAAATCGTCTCCGCACCCGACAACGTCCCCATCGTCGCCATGCTCTTCCTGGTGCCTTTCTATACCTGGTATGGCCTCCGCCAAGCCCTGGCGAATGACCGGTTGATTGCCGAGCTTGAAGCCAACCCCCAACAGGCCAAGACCCACCACCGGAAAACCTTTCCCCACCAGCCGGGCTGGAGCCGCGAAGTCCACGTTTGGCCCTACCTGATGCGAATCGAATTTCTGGCCGCCGTCATCGTTACCGTGCTCCTGATGGTGTGGTCGATCACTCTGGATGCGCCTCTGGAGGAGCCGGCCAACCCCAATCTCACCATGAATCCGGCTAAAGCCCCCTGGTACTTTTTGGGCTTGCAAGAGATGCTGGTCTACTTCGATCCCTGGATCGCCGGCGTGCTGATGCCCACCCTGATTATCGTCGGCTTGATGGTGATTCCCTACGTGGACGCCAATAGTCTGGGCAACGGCTACTACACCTTCAAGCAACGCCGCATCGCCATCCTCTCCTTCTGTTTCGGCTTTCTGGTGCTGTGGTTGTCGATGATCATCATCGGTACTTTCATCCGCGGCCCGGGCTGGATGTGGTTCTGGCCGGGGGAAACCTGGGACCACAACCGCTTGGTCTTTGAGGTGAACCGCGACCTCCCGGACATTTTTGGCATTACCAGTTGGGCGGCCAAGACCATCTTCGGGGCGCTGGTGGTGGGACTCTACTATCTGGCTGCCGGGGTGGCGGTGCACAAACTGATGACCATCAACGAATTCACCCGGAAGATTTTTCGCCGCATGAGCCTGCTGCAATACCTGACCATTCAGTTCTTTTTCATCACCATGATGGGTTTGCCCGTGAAGATGCTTCTTCGCCACTTGTTTCGCATCAAGTACGTTTGGGTCACGCCGTGGTTCAACGTCTGAACCCGCCCAGCTTTACCTTCTCGGAGGGGCCGAGTGCCTGAGCCGCCTCTCCAAGACGACCCGATTGTCAGCCGGTCGATGAGCGGCCCGCTGCTGGTCGCCTCCGTCCTGCTCATCGCTTCGCTTACCTGGGCGCTCTACGACGAGTTCTATGGTCTCCGCCCCTGGAAGAGCTACCAGCAGCGGTTTGTCCAGCTCTACACCCACTACTTGCAGAAGCGGATCGCCGAACAGGCCAAGGCCGAAGCCGACATCCGCAAATCCGAGGCCTTTCAGAGGCTCGAGCAGGAGCTCAAGGAAGCCAACGCCGCCGTGGCACCGCGCAAGGAGGAAATCGACCGGGAGATCGCTCTCCTGAACCGGCGCATCTCCGCGCTCACCGACCTTTTCGCCACCGCTCGGGGTGAAGTCGGCGCCCTCCTCTACCAGGCTGAGACCGCTTCCAGTGAGGGACGACGGGTGCGGCTACTCGAACAGGTGGAGAAGGTCAAGGAGGGTCCCTTCGCGGCCGAGCTGCCAGTTCCCGATGGCACCCTCGAAGCTGTGGCGTACAACTACGACGAGTTGCTGAGCGAATACGATCGCTTGAAGCAGCGCCGGGCGTTCCTGATCGCCGAGGCAGGCAAGCTGCTCGAACGCGCCAACACCTTGCGCGACCAACGCAACGCCTACCTGAAAAAGCGCCTGGTGGGTCTCAACCAGCAGCAGCTCCGGGGCCTGCTGAACAAGATGAGGGATTTCCCCATCGACATCAAGCAGATCCATGTGCGGGAGACCAATCTCGTAGATCGCTGCGAATCCTGCCACCTCGGCATCCGCGAACCGGTGCGTTTGACCCCCGCCGACATGGGCGGCGAAGCCGCTTTCACCACTCACCCCAATCGAGAGTTACTTCGGATTCATGACCCGGAGCGGTTTGGCTGCTCCCCCTGCCACGGCGGAAACGGCCGGGCCACCTCGAGCGTCATCAAGGCCCACGGCCAGTACAAGCATTGGCTGTGGCCGCTCTATGACCGCGAGAATGTGGAAGCCGGCTGCCAGTCGTGTCACGCCCGCGACATGGTGCTGGAGCACGCTCGCCTCCTGAATCGCGGCAAAGAACTGTACCGCCTCCGCGGCTGCATCGGCTGCCACCGCTATGAGGGTTTCGACGACGAGCGGGAACGGCTGCAGGCAGCCCGCCAGAAAATCAGCCAGCTACAGCGGCAAAAGAGTGAGTACCTGCTGAAAATGCAGAGGAGCATCCAAGCCGGCGACCAGGCCGCCACCGGGCAGGAGGCGCAGCGCCTTTATGCGCGGGCGGAGAACCTCCGCGTCAGCAGCAGCGGCCTGGATGCGGAAATCGAGCAGCTCCGGCTCCGGGAGCGCGACCTGCTCCGGGAAGAAAAAATCGTGGGCCCCAACTTGAAAGAGATACGGCTGAAGCTTCGCCGCGACTGGATCCCAGTGTGGATCAGCAACCCCCACAAGTTCCGGCCCACCACGAAAATGCCCCGCTTTCGGCTGGAAGAGGACCAAGTGCAGGCCATCGCTGCCTTCCTCTGGCAGAACGCCCTCGAAGCCAAGTTGCCCCGGCAGGCCCGAGGCAACGTTGCCCGCGGCAAGCAGCTCTTTGAGACCCGGGGGTGTATGGCCTGCCATTCCATCGGGGAAGGCGAAAACGCCGTGGGGGGCAGCTTCGCGGCCAACCTGAGCCGGGTGGGGGAGAAGGCCAGCTACGATTATCTGGTGCGCTGGATTTCAAATCCTCGCCCGCGCACCCGGCCATATTGTCCGCTCGAAAAACGCGACCTGACCCCGGAGGATTACGCCCAGCACGGCCTGCCCTTCCGCTTTGACGCCGAAAACGCCACCTGCCCCAATGACGGCGAGCCGCTGCGCGTCCAGCAGATGACCGTCATGCCCAACCTGCGCTTGACCCCGCAGGAAGCGCGCGACATCGCCAGCTTCCTGATGACCCAGCGCCGCCAGGACCCAGACGACTATCCGCCGGCCGACTACATGGAGGACACCCGGCTGTTTGAGCGCGGCAAGTCCCTGGTCCGCAACTACGGCTGCGCCGGCTGCCACGAAATCGCCGGCCTGGAAGCAGAAGACCGTATCGGCACCGACCTAACCGCCGAGGGCAGCAAACCCATCGAGCGGCTGGATTTTGCTCTCCTCACCCACGAAGCCAAGCGGGAGGGCTGGTACAGCCACAAAGGCTTCTTCGAACACAAGCTGGCCAACCCGGCTGTTTTCGATCGGGGCAAGATCAAGGAAAATCCTCTCGACCGCCTGCGGATGCCCCGGCCCAACCTGACCGAGGACGACATCACCGCGCTGACCACCGTCCTGCTCGGCAGCGTCGAACCGGGATACGGATTCCCCTCCCAGTACATTTACCGCCCCAGCGACCAGCGCCGGGACATCCAGGAAGGCTGGTGGATCGTCACCAAGTACAACTGCATGGGCTGCCACCAGATTCGCATCGGGCAACCGTCCGTGTTGATGACCCTGCCCCGCTATCAGACCCTCGAAGGGAGAGAGCAGCTCCCGCCCAACCTGGTGGGTGCCGGCGCTCGCCTCAACCCGAAGTGGCTGGCGAAGTTCCTCGCGAATCCCGCCTTGAGCAAAACCAACCTGCACCGCAACGGCGTGCGCAGCTACCTGAAGGTCCGGATGCCCACATTCAGTTTGACCGTGGGGGAAATCCAGAAACTGGTGCGGTTCTTCGCGGCGCTCTCGGCGCAGGCGCAGCCCTACCTCCCCCCCAAGCTGGCACCGCTGAGCGAGGGGGAGTGGAGGATGGCGCGGCAGTTGTTCACCGACCCGGCGGCGCCCTGTTTGAAGTGCCATGCCACCGGCGACCCGGTGCATGACCGCAACGTCAATGCGCCCAACTTCTTGTTGGCCAAGGAACGCCTCAAATCCGGCTGGACCCGCCGGTGGCTGCTCGACCCGGCCAGCATCATTCCCGGCACCGCCATGCCCTCCGAGCTCTTCCGCCGGGAGGGCGACCGCTGGGTCTTAAATAGCCCCCATCCGGAGGGCCTGCGTGGCTACCGCGGGGATCACGCCGACCTGCTGGTGCGCTACATGTTCCAAATCACCCCGGAGGAACAGCGGCGGCTGGTGCGTCTGCTGGCGGCCGCGCCCGCCGCGCAATCCACCGGAGTGAGGATGAGTGTGGTAAAATCGCAGTGAAGAGATATGCCCAGCACCCTTACACAGAAAGGATACGGTAGGATGAGCACACGAAAGCTCCTGACGAGTGCCACTCTTTTGTTTCTGCTTTTCCTGGTGGGCTGCAAGGCGGAGGAGGGACCCGCCCCGAGTGTGGCCGAAGAACCGCAGGCCACCCCGGCCGGCCCACCCGTGGAGCTGGCCACCGCGGCGACCCTGACCGGCAAGGTGATCTACCAGGACGGAAAGCCGCGGCGGAGGCGGATTCGGATGGATGCCGATGCTGCTTGCGTGCGCTTGCATCGCGGGCGCGTTTTTTCCCAACAAGTGGTGGTCAACGACAACGGAACCCTGCGCTACGTTCTCGTCTACATCAAAGAAGGCCTGGGCAACCGTGCCTTCCCCACCCCCAAAGAGCCGGTGGTTCTAGATCAGAAAGGATGTGTCTATTCACCCCATGTGGTTGGGGCGCAGACGAACCAGGAGATTCAGATTCTGAACAGTGACCCGACCACGCACAACATTCATCCGGTGCCGAGAGTCAACCGCGAATGGAACACCTCCATGCCGCCGGGGGCGGACAAGCTGATTCGCAAATTCCCCCGTGAGGAGGTTGCCATACCGGTGAAGTGCAACATTCACCCTTGGATGAGGAGCTACATCGCTGTTCTGAAGCATCCGTATTTCGCGGTGAGCGGTGAGGACGGGAGCTTCGAAATCAAGAATCTTCCTCCCGGCGACTACACCCTTGCCGCCTGGCAGGAGAAGTACGGAACCGTCGAACAGAAGATCACCGTGGGGCCCAAGGAAACCAAGACGGTTGAATTTGTCTTCTCGCCGCGCGGGGCCGGCGATTAAGGGCAAACCGAGCCGAGCGCTTCCCGGGAGCACTGTCCCTGAGGTTCGACCGTAGCCTCGAATGCGTTTCAGGGGGGGACACGCCGGACGCGGATGACTTCTGCGAAAACAGGGGCGAAAAACAATATCGGCCTCCATCGCTTCGCCGTGCTGACGGCGGGGGCTACCTTCCTTCTCATCATCGCCGGGGCCTTGGTCACCAGCAACGACGCCGGCTTGGCCGTGCCCGATTGGCCGCTCTCCTACGGCACCTGGATGCCTCCGATGGTCGGGAACATCGTCTATGAACACGGTCACCGGATGGTGGCCACGTCGGTTGGGCTCCTGACCACGATTCTGGCAGCGTGGTTGTGGAGCAAAGAGACGCGCCGCTGGGTTCGCCGCCTGGGTTTTATCGCTCTGGGGGCGGTGATTGCCCAAGGGGTTCTGGGAGGAATCACCGTCCTCTATCTCCTCCCCCGCCCGCTCTCCATCGGACATGCCTCCCTGGCGCAAGGATTTTTCGGTTTGACGGTGAGCCTGGCGGTCTTCACCAGTCCGGGCTGGAAGAAGGCTCAGCCGAAAGCGGAGGACACCGCAGCGCCGCCGCTGCGGCATCTTGCTGCCGCCACCACCCTGGCCCTGGTTGTCCAGCTCATACTCGGGGCCGCGGTCCGCCACGCGCTCATAGGAATCGTGCCCCACCTGGTGGTCGCAGCCGTGGTCGTCATCGGCGTGGCCTGGACAGTGAGGCACATCTGGCAACGGCCCGCCACGCCAGCACCCCTGCGGCGGTCCGCGCTCGCCCTCGCCGGGCTTCTTGGAGTGCAGCTCGCTCTGGGAATAGGCGCCTATCTGATCCGAATCGCAACCGCCGATGCTGTCCAGCCGACCTCGCCCATGGTCACCCTGACCGTGGCCCACGTGGCCGTCGGCGCCCTGACTCTGGCGGCCAGTCTGGTCCTGACTCTTCAGTGCTATCATCACCTGGGCCGGTCCGGACAGCTTCTCCCGCTGGCCTCGACAACTCAGAAAGCGACCGTCTAATGACCGACGCGCACGCCGTGAACCCAGGTTGGACGTTGAAGCAAACCCGACTGCGCGATTACCTGGCGCTCACCAAACCCGAGGTCACCTCACTGGTGGTGCTCAGCGCCTTGGCCGGCTTTTATCTCGGATCGCGGGGCGCGCCTGACCTGGCCTTGCTCGTCCATACCCTGATCGGGATCGGTTTGGTCTCGGCGGGCACGGCAGCGTTCAACCAGTTTTGGGAACGGGAAGACGACGGCAAGATGCGCCGCACCGCCCGCCGGCCTCTCCCCGCCGGTCGCTTGCGGCCCCAATCCGCTTTGCGCTTTGCCGCACTGCTGACCCTTGCGGGGGTACTCTACCTGGGCTTCGCGGTTAATTTACTCACCAGTTTCCTAGCCTTCATTACCTGGGCCAGTTACCTCTTCCTTTACACGCCGCTGAAGAAAAAGACGGTGCTCTGCACGGCGGTGGGGGCCTTTCCCGGAGCGATGCCGCCTCTGATCGGTTGGGCGGCGGCGCGAAACGGCCTGAGTGCAGAAGCCTGGGTGCTCTACGCCATCCTGTTTATGTGGCAGTTTCCCCATTTCTTGAGCATCGCCTGGATCTATCGGCAGGACTACGCCCGGGCCCGCATTCGGATGTTGCCGGTGGTTGACCCCTCTGGAAGCGCGACCGGCCGACAGATGGTCTTCTACTCCTTGGCTTTGCTTCCGCTGGGCGCGTTTCCCAGCCTGCTCGGGATGGCCGGGACCCTGTACTTTTGGGGGGCGTTGCTTTTGGGCATGGCCTTTCTGCAATTCGCCGTCCGCGCAGCCCTCCGGCCGTCCAATCTGCACGCCCGGCGCCTGCTGCACGCCTCGGTGATTTATCTCCCGCTCTTGTTTGCCCTCCTGATGCTTGACAAACAATAAGGGATGAGCCCCACGCCTGCCATCGAAGTCGACCAGCTGACCCACGCCTACGGTGCCCGCACCGCGCTCCAGGAAGTGACCTGTACCGTCCCCCCCGGTGAGATTTTTGGCCTACTGGGGCCCAACGGCAGCGGCAAAACCACCCTCTTCCGCATTCTCGCCACTCTTCTCTCCCCCACCGGCGGGCGCGCCCGCATCTTTGGCGATGATGTAACCCAGCATCCGCTGGCGGTTCGGCGTCGCATCGGCGTGGTCTTTCAGTCGCCGAGTCTCGACGGAAAACTGACCGCCGCGGAAAACCTGCGTCACCAGGGCCACCTCTATGGCTTGCACGGGAAGGAGCTCCGGCACCAGGTGGACGAGATGCTGGCTCGCATCAATCTCGCCGACCGCCGCGACGAGCGCGTGGAAAAACTCTCCGGCGGTCTTCGCCGACGCCTGGAGATCGCCAAGGGACTGCTTCACCGGCCCCAACTGATGCTGCTCGACGAACCCAGCGCCGGACTCGATGCCGGGGCCCGCCGCGACCTCCGGGTCTATCTCCGCCAGTTGCGCGACCTCCACGGCGTCACGGTCTTTCTCACCACCCACCTGATGGACGAGGCGGAGAGCTCCGACCGTCTCGGCATCCTCGACCCGGGCCGGCTGGTGGGCCTGGGGTCGCCCGAGGCGTTGAAGAAGAAGATTGGCGG
>JBHHYS010000042.1:0-21863 GCA_046757645.1 Terriglobia bacterium
GCCGAGCGTTCTCTAGGCGTTGATTTCTGCAATGGTCAAGGCGCCGAGGGCGTTGACGATGCGCTCGTTCACCTTGCGCAGCGGCTCCTTCACCGTGCACAGCGGCGTCTGCACGCATTCCCCCCGGACCGTCATGCAACTGGTGATCATCACCGGCCCGTCAATGGCGTGGATTACATCGAGCGCCGTGATAAACAGCGGCGGACGCGCCAGGGTGTAGCCGCCGGTGGCCCCGTGCTGCGACTTGAGCAAGCCCTTCTGCACCAAGCGCTGCAACACCTTCGCCATCAGCCCCACCGGAATCCCGTAGGCCCGGGCGATGTCCCTGGCGCTGAACGCCCCTTCCCCATAGTGCTGGGCGAGGTGGTTCACCGCCATCAGCCCGTAGTCGGCTTTCTTCGAGAGTTTCAGCATATCTCCATACCCGACCTTTTTAGTCTCACTTCTATACTACGGCTTCTATCGCCCTGTGTCAAGCTCTCGCCGGTAGCGGAAGCGGCCCAATTCCGCTGTGTCCTCAACCAGATAAACGCGGACTCTTGAGGTCGTACATGGTCGCATGGGCACCTGGGAGGCGTCAACTGCCATTCAGCTAACGGTCGCTTTCCGCAGGGAAATGCAGCAGGGGCGAACTATTCGGGGGTGGGAGCCTCGCGGGGGCCGCCCCGCCCGATTCCGACAGCTTGCGGCTGCCGTCAGAGGGGCTTCGGTCGTGGCTGGTTGTGTGGGCAGGCTGGAGGGGGGGAAATTCTTTGAAGCCGTGCCGCCGCCTTGGGCTACAATGTGCGTTGGTGAGCGCTGTCACCGGCCGAAGCATTACGGCGATCTACCCGGGCTCGTTTGACCCGGTTACCAACGGCCACCTCGACCTCATCGAGCGGGCCAGCAAGCTCTTCGACCGCCTGGTTGTGGCCGTCCTTCTCAATCCCGAGAAAGACCCGCTCTTCACCGTGGCCGAGCGGGTCGAAATGCTCAAAGAAACGGTGGCGCACCTGCCCACAGTTGAGGTGGACACTTTCGGGGGCCTCCTGGTGGACTACGCCCGGCGCAAAGGCGCCCGGGTGTTGCTGCGGGGCATTCGCGCCGTCAGCGAC
This sequence comes from Terriglobia bacterium, assembly GCA_046757645.1. Taxonomy (GTDB): domain Bacteria; phylum Acidobacteriota; class Terriglobia; order Acidiferrales; family 2-02-FULL-67-57; genus JBHHYS01. Next base: position 1,095 of record JBHHYS010000042.1, read on the forward strand.
TACGAATACGAGCTCCAAATGGCCTTGATGAACCGCCAACTCGAACCCGAGATTGAAACCGTCTTCATGCTGCCCGCCGAGGCCTATAGCTACTTGGGCTCCCGCCTGGTAAAAGAGGTGGCCCGGCTGGGCGGTTCCGTCAAAGACCTGGTGCCGCCCGCGGTCGAAACCCGCATCCGCGCCCGCGTGGGCGCTTCGTCGTCCTCCCGGTTCGGGCGCTAGTCTCGTCCGCGGAAATGCCGGGTGGGGGAAGCCGAAGCCGCCAGGAAGTTTCTGCTTGCCATCCTGGGCGTCTGTGGTACAAAGACGGCACCAACCCCACCACCCAAAGCGGAGGCAAGTGATGGCCAGCTTTACCCAACGCATGATTGGGGCTGCCAAGCTCAACGTCCACACCTATGAAGAGGTGGAGGCCGATCGGGGCGCCACCGGCCAAGCGATGGCCGTGGTGGTGCTTTCCAGCCTGGCCGCCGGCATCGGCTACTTCGGCCGCGCCGGCGTCACCGGCCTAATCTTCGGCGCCGTGGTGGCGCTGCTGGGCTGGTTCCTGTGGGCCTTTCTTACCTACCTGATCGGCACCAAGTTTCTCCCCGAGCCGCAGACCCGCTCCGACATGGGCGAGTTGCTGCGCACCATTGGCTTCGCCAGCAGCCCGGGCCTGCTGCGAGTCTTTGGCGCCATCCCGGTGCTGGGCGGGCTGATCTCGCTCGGGGCGGGCATCTGGATGCTGATTGCGATGGTGATCGCCGTGCGCCAAGCGCTCGACTACCGGGGCACGGGCCGCGCGGTTCTCGTCTGCGTGATCGGCTTCATACCCTACGTGCTCAGCCTGTCGTTTTTGGTCGGAACCTTGATGGCGCTGCTCGGAATCAAGGCGCCCACCCCGACCGGGTAGAACCGCCCCCCTCCTGGCCGGGCCCGCCGTTTCACAACAGGGCCCCGACGGCCTCCCAATCTACGCCCACCGACTCCGCTCGCGGCCCGGTGAGGCTCTGGATGGAGAAGAGGCATCAAAGACAAAAGCAGGGAACTTTTCCCGGGGGCGACTCGTTCTGATTAGTGAAGCAGGGAAAGATGAGGTAAACAGCCATGAAGAGAACCCTACCTGTTGTCGCAGCCATTCTGCTGCTGACGGCCGCGGTGGTCTCGGCCCAGGCCGTCGACCGCTGGCTGCACGTCTATGTGAAAGAGACCGGCGGGAAGGCGGAAACCGTGCGGGTCAACCTCCCGTTGAGCGTGGCGGAGAAGGTCTTGCCGGCGATCCAGACGGACAAGCTGCGCGGGGGAAAGGTGAAGCTGCGCGACGTTAACGTCAAGGGCGTCGACCTGCGCGTTCTTCTGGAGGCGGTGCGCGGGCTGGGCGACGGGGAATTCCTTACCGTGGAGAGCGACAAGGAAACCGTGCGCGCCGCCAAGCAGGGCGGCTACCTGATCATCAAGGTGCAAGAGGGACGAGAGGGGGGCGACAAAGTGGACGTCAAGATCCCCTTCACGGTGGTGGAGGCGCTGCTGTCGGGTGAGGAAGACGAACTCGATATCTTGGCTGCGGTGCGGGCGTTGAATGAGCACGGCGACGACGTGCTGGTTACCGTGACCGACAAATCCAGCACCGTGCGCGTCTGGGTCGATTCGCGGAACACCATGGAGTAAGACGGCGGGCAATGTCACGAAGAGCGAAAACGCTGGCCATCGCGGCCAGTGTTCCGCTCACTCGGAGGGTGAGACCCTCCACGTTCCCTTCCCCCTGAAAACCCGTACCGCCGCTGCTCGGGAGCTGGAGGCCCCAACCCCGGCCCCCCTGACAGGATTTCTCAATCTCTCTTTTCTGTTTTCTCTTCTCTGTGCTTCCTCTGCGCCTCTGCGGTGAGTTCCCTAAATGGAGGCGATTGAATTCGCCCCGGAAGTCCTATAGCCTTGGGCGCCTGATGTCCGACACCTCCCCGAAGCTCGAGCTGGCTGAGCGCGTGCAGCGCATCGGGGTCTCGGCCACCTTGGCGGTGCTGACGGAGGTCGAGCGCCTGAAGAGGCAGGGCGCGGACGTGGTGGACTTCGGGCCGGGCGAGCCCGACTTTCCCACCCCGGAGAACATCAAGCAGGCGGCCATCCGCGCCCTTCGCGACAACTTCACCAAGTACACCCCCACCGCCGGCATTCCCGAGCTGCGCCAGGCCATCTGCGACTGGCACGCCCGCGAACTCGCCACCGCCTACCAGCCCGCCGAGTGCATTGTCACCGTGGGCGGCAAGCACGGCGTCTTCGGCGCTCTCAGTGCCCTCATCCGCCGCGACGACCCCGTGCTCATCCCGGTGCCGTACTGGGTCAGCTTCCCCGAGATTGTCCGCTACCTGGGCGGCCGCCCGGTTCCGGTGCCCACCCGCGAGGCCAACGGCTTCCGGCTGACGGCGGCTGAGCTGGAAGGCGCCTGGGTCGAAGGCACCCGGGTGGTCATCATCAATTCCCCCTCGAACCCCTCCGGGGCGGTCATCGACCCGGACGAGTTTGCCGGCATCCTGGCGCTTACCCGGCGGCGGGGAGCCTGGCTGCTCGCCGACGAGTGCTACTCGCACTTCGTCTACGCCGGCGCTCCCTTCTCGGTCGCCTCGCTCCCTGACGCCAAGCCCGTGGTCATCGTGGTCGGCTCGCTGTCCAAAACTTTTTCTATGACCGGCTGGCGTGTGGGCTACACCCTGGCGCCCGCGCCGCTCATCCAGGCGATGACCCGCCTGCAAAGCCACTCCACCTCCAATCCTACCTCGATTGCCCAGAAGGCTGCTGTCGAGGCCCTGCGCGGCCCCATGGATTCGGTTCGGCAGATGATGAGCGAATACGTTCGCCGCCGGACGCGCCTCCTCGCCGGCCTGAACGCCATTCCCTCGCTTCGCTGCGCTGAGCCCCAGGGCGCCTTCTACGCCTATCCCAACGTGGGCGCCTGGATGCGCACGCACAAGGTCAAGGCCACGGCCGAAGTGGCGCGGCGGCTGCTCGCCGCCGTCCAGGTGGCGGTGGTGCCCGGCGAGGCCTTTGGCACCAGCGAGCACCTCCGCCTCTCCTACGCCACCTCGCTCGAGCGCATCGAGGAAGGCCTCCGCCGCCTCCAGCAATTCTTCTCCGGCTAACTCGCCTCCTCTCTTCTGCCTCCTCCGTGTGCTCTGTGCCTCGGTGGCTGGCTGTTCTGCAGAAGCGCCTCCTTCCTGAGCCTGCTCAAGGGGTTTTCACCACAGAGGCACAGAGTCCGCAGACCAGGAACAACGGCTGCTACCCAGCACACTGAGCCGGTAAGAAATCTGTGTTCATCTGTGTTCATCTGTGGTTTCATTTTGTCCCCTATGGCGCGGGATCCTGCTGCTTACGCCATTATTCTTGCCGGCGGCTACGGCACCCGCTTCTGGCCGCTTAGCCGCCGGGTGCATCCCAAGCAGTTTTTGTCGTTCGCGGGCAAGGAATCGCTGCTCCAGCAAACCTACCGGCGGGTGGCGCGCCTCTTCCCGCGGCAGCAGATTTACGTAGTGGGCAACGCCGAGCACCGCGCCCTCCTCACCCGTCAGCTCCCGCGCCTGCCGCGGGGGCGCCTGCTGCTCGAACCCCTCGGCCGCAACACGGCCGCCGCCATCGCGCTGGCGGCCGAGCACATTCGGGTGGGGCGGGCGGCGAAGGCCGCTGATCCGGTGCTGGCTGTCTTTCCGGCGGACCACACCATCCGCCAGGACGCCGGCTTCCGGCGCATTGTGCGGGCCGCGGTGGCAGCCGCCGCGGCCACCGAAGACGTGATGGTGGTGCTCGGCATTCCGCCCACGCATCCTCACACCGGCTACGGCTACATCGAGCGGGGCTCGCGAGTGGGGCGCATCGGCCGGGACACCGTCTTCACCGCCCGGCGGTTCACGGAAAAGCCCAACCGGCCGACCGCCACCCGCTATCTCCGCACCCGACGCTACTCGTGGAACTCGGGGATGTTCTTCTGGCGGCTCTCAACGTTCGATCGGCTGCTTGCCGGGCAGCTGCCGCGGACCCGGGCGGCGCTCGGACAACTCGCGCACCACATTGGCCGGCGCGATTACCCGCTTCGCTTGAAGCGGCTCTACCCGCGCCTGGAAAACATCTCGGTGGACTACGCTCTGGCGGAGCCCGCCGCTGCCCGCGGCAGGGCGCGCGTGCTCGCTGCCGACATCGGCTGGAGCGACCTGGGCTCCTGGAGCGCGCTTTACGAGTGGCGGGCGGCGCGGCCGGGGGAAAACATCATCGCCGGGCCCCACTTCCTCTTGGACGCCACCGGCAACTGGCTGGGGGCAGAGGGCCCGCCCAAGGCGGATGCGCCTCGGGCGCACAAGTTCGTGGCCGCCATCGGCGTCAGAGACCTCATCGTTGTCGACACCCCGGACGCGTTGCTCCTCTGCTCGCGGCCCCGTGCGCAAGAGGTGGGAAAAGTCGTACACTACCTGCAAAAAAAGAAGCGCCACCAGCTGCTGTGAAGAGACGCCCCCCAGTTACAGGCAAGCGGACGAGGCAAAAGAAGCCGGGCTTTGCGCCCCGGCCCCCACCGGTCATCCGCTTCGGCACCGACGGTTGGCGGGGCGTCCTCGCCCGCGATTTCACCCGGGAGAACGCCACCCGGGTGGCGCGCGCCCTGGCCCGCTACCTGGTGGAATTCGAAGACCTGCGCCGGGGTGTGATGGTTGCCTATGACACGCGCTTCCTCGCCGACCGCTTTGCCCGCCAGCTCAGCGAAGTCCTGACCTCGGTGGGGCTCGACGTCCGCCTGGCCGCCGCGCCCACGCCCACCCCGGCACTCTCCTTCGCGGTGCGGCACTACCAGGCGGCGGCCGGGATTATGCTCACCGCCAGTCACAACCCCCCAGCCTGGCTGGGGATCAAGCTTAAGGCCAGCTACGGCGGCACAGCCTCGCCGCGGGCGGTCAAAGAAGTAGAGCGCATTCTGGCCGACCCGGCGCGCCTGCCTCGGGTGATGCCCGACCGGCGCCGCATCGAAGTGGTTGACCTCATGCCCGCTTACCTCGAGCGGCTGAGCGAACTGGTTGACCTCGAGCGCATCGCCCGCGCCGGCCTGCGCTTGGTGATTGATCCCATGCACGGGGCCGGGGCCGGCACCCTGCGGCGGCTGCTCGCCGAGCACGGCATCGCCGCCAGCGAAATCCGGGGCACCCACGACCCACTCTTCGGCGGCACTCAGCCCGAACCCATTGACGCCCATCTCGGGCCCCTGCGCGAGGCCCTCCGCCGGCACCAGGGCGACGCCGGGCTGGCCACCGACGGCGATGCCGACCGAGTGGCCGCGCTCGATGCCGAAGGGCACTTCGTTGACCCGCACAAGATTTTTTCCCTGGTGTTCCGTCACCTGGTGGAGCGGCGCGGCCTCCGGGGGGGGGTGGCGAAAACCTTCTCCGTCAGCAAGATGATTGACCGGCTGGCGGAAAAATACCGCCTGCCACTCGAAGAAACCCCCGTCGGCTTCAAGCACATTGCCGCGCTGATGCTGGAGCGCGATCTGCTGCTGGGCGGCGAGGAGAGCGGCGGCATCGGCATCCGCCCGCATCTCCCCGAGCGCGACGGTCTGCTGATCTCCTTGCTGCTGGCGGAAATCATCGCCACCGAGGGCCAGCCGCTGGCCGAGTGCGTGGCCGACCTGCAAAAAGAATTCGGCCCGCTCCACTACCGCCGCCTGGACCTTCAGCTCACTCCTGAGCAAAAGCAACGGGGGCTGGTGCGCTTCGCCGGGAACGACCTGCGCAAGCTGGGCGAGTGGACGGTGGTCGGCCGGGAAGACCTGGACGGCACCAAGCTCTACCTCCTCAATGCCGGCTGGGTGCTGGTGCGCGCCTCGGGCACCGAGCCGGTGCTGCGCATCTACGCTGAAGCCCCGGCGGCGGAACTGGCCGAGCGCGTGGTCGCTACCGTCGAAGCCCTGGTCCGCAGCCGATGAGCATTCCGCCGACCCCCGAGGCCGCCGCACTCGAAGCCCGCGCCCGGCGCTACCACCGCCGCAAGCGTCTGCTGGCGCTGGCCGATTTCCTCCTGGGGGTCGGGGTGCTGAGCGGGCTGCTCTTTACCGGCTGGACCCACGACCTGCGCAACTGGGCCGTGGGGATCACTCCCGGCGCTCCCGGGGCGCTCGGCCTCTACCTGCTCGCCCTCGCCGGCATCACCCAAGCGCTCAGCTTCCCCCTCGACCTGGCCAGCGGCCACCGGCTCGAACACCGCTTCGGCCTCTCCCGGCAGCAGTTTTTCGGCTGGCTGAAGGACTGGCTCAAAGCCTTCGCGGTCAGCTTCGCCCTCGGCCTGGCCGCCGCGGAGCTCATCTACTTTGCGCTGCGCCGCTTTCCGGCGACTTGGTGGCTGCTCTCGGCCGCGGCGTTCGTCCTCTTTTTCATCCTGCTGGCGCGACTGGCTCCGGTGCTGCTTTTGCCTCTTTTCTTCAAGTTTGAGCCACTGGCGGACGACGAGCTGCGCGAGCGTCTGCAGCGGCTCTCGAAGCGCGTGGGGACGCGGGTGCGGGGCGTGTGGTTGTGGAAGCTCGGCGAGAAATCCCGGAAAGCCAATGCGGCCTTAGTGGGCTGGGGGAAAACCCGGCGGATTGTCTTGGCCGACACCCTGCTGGAGAAACACCAACCCGAGGAGGTGGAGGTGATCCTCGCCCACGAGCTCGCCCACCACGTCCACAACGACCTCTGGAAGGGCATCGCCGTGCAGAGCGTGCTCGCCCTGGCCGGTTTCTACGCCGTCCACCGGGCCCTGGCGGCCTGGACAGCGCCGCTCGGCTTCACCGGCATCGCCGACTTCGCCAACCTGCCCCTGCTGCTGCTCATCGCCGCCGGCATCTCCCTCGTGGCCCTGCCGGCAGCCAACGCCTACTCCCGGCATCTGGAGCGCGAAGCCGATCTCTTTGCCCTGCGCACCACCGGGAACCGCGAGGCTTTCATCCGCTCGATGGAAAAACTGGCCGAGCAGAACCTGGCCCAGCGCCGCCCCCATCCTTGGATTGAGTTCATCTTCTACTCCCACCCGTCGGTGGAAAAGCGCGTCGGCCTCGCCCAATCCTGGCAAGCCTAGCAAGGAGCCCGTGCTATGCCGGAATCGCTGAAGAGCAAGCTCATTCGCTGGAGATTCAATTTTTTCCCGGCCTATCGAGGAACGGGTGCGCGCATCACTTACATCGCCAGTGACTGGCGCGAGGTGCGAATCAAGCTGCCGCTCAGCTGGCGGACGCGAAACTACGTGGGCACCATCTACGGCGGCAGCATGTACGCCGCTGTCGACCCCTTCTACATGGTGATGCTGATTCGGACGCTCGGGCCGGGCTGCCTGGTCTGGGACAAAGCGGCCACCATCCGCTTCAAAAAGCCGGGGCGGACCACACTCTACGCCCGCTTTGTCTTGACCGAGGAAGAGCTGCGCAGCATCGCGGCGGCGCTGCGGGAGGCGCCCGCGGTTGACCGCACCTACCGCGTCGACCTCACCGACGCCGCAGGCATCGTCCACGCCTCCATCGAGAAGACTATCTACATCACCCGCCGCTTGACGCCTCCCGGGGGAGCTGAGCAGGCCTAAGAACCGGCGCGCTTTGAGCCCCGCGCCGCCAATAGGGCTTTCACCCTAATCGACACCAGCGCCACCACCCCGGCGGCAGAGGCTTTGCCTACCAGGCCAAACCTTGCCCCTGCCCTGAAACTGTCCTGAAGTCCAGTAGATTGGGGGCTCGTTAGGAGCGATAAACGTTGTGCAGGAAGATGACTGCACTAACCCTGCTACAGGGAGAGGTGATGAAGCTGCCACTGAAAAGTTTTTTGACCCTTGGCGGCACGCTCTTGGTAATCCTTCTGGTTGTGCCGAATGCCTTCGGGCAGAATCCGAATCCGCGGGTGACGGTCTCCGTCGGCGGCTCCTACTTGAAAGCCGATCGCACGTTCGTGGCGGACGGTGACCCATTTAGGTCTGAATTCGTGGATGGCGGCAAAGTCCGGCTGCGAGGCACGTTGGACCTGACCAAACACTGGTCCATCGAGGGAGACTACAGCTTTGGCCGCAACAACCAGCGCATCACTGAACTATCCGGAGGCAGACTTGAGCGGCGCGATTTCGGGGTCAGGTTGAGCCAAGTTCACTTCAACCTCCTCCGCTTTTTCACCTCCCGGAAGAGTCGGGTGCGGCCGTTCATGACTTCTGGGATTGGTGCGGTGCGATTCAGCCCCACGGAGGAGGCCAAGGCGCGTGCTCTCACCGACAAGTTTATCGACGACCCAGCTCTGATCGGTTCCACGACCAAGATCAATTTCGCCATCGGAGGCGGGCTTGAAGCCCGCTTCAATCGGTGGGTCGGTGTGCGGTTCGACCTCAAGGACTACATCAGCACGGTTCCGCGGTTCGGCTTGCGGGAGACGCCCTCCGGTCCCCAGGCCGCCTTTTTCCCCGTAGACGGCGTTGTGCACAACGTCGAAGCTGCGGTGGGGATCGTTTTCTACTTCGTCCGGTAGAACGCCGGCGTACAGCCACCCACCCCGCCGGGCCTGGACCCGCACACCGGCTCAATCGCGGGAGCCCCAAACCATCGCCCGCAGGCCCTTTTGAGGCTTCTGCGCAGCCCGGCGCGATTTCCGCCCACCCGCCAGCAGGTTTTTAGTCGGATTCGCGCCGCCATCCCCTCTCTGGGCAGGGAACTATAATATAATCGTGTGTGGCCCCGACTTCTATGGCCACCCAGAGCGCCGCGCCGAGCGGTTCGTGAACCAGGAAGACAACACCCAGGGAACCCCCGCCAGGCCCCACGCCCAGGGTGACGGAAGTGGAGGAGCAGTGAAAGACCCTGTCTGCGGTATGAACGTGAAGCCGGACTCCGCCGCCGGCTCCTATGATCACGCGGGACAAACTTATTTCTTCTGCAGTCAACATTGTCTGGAGAAGTTTCGCGCCGAGCCCGGCAAGTACCTGGCTGCCTCCGTGGATGTGCACGGGCTCCACCCCCAGCCTCCTCATCTACCCTCGCCGCCAGCGGAAGCCGGCGGGGTCTACACCTGCCCGATGCACCCGGAGGTGGTGCAGGGTCAGCCGGGCCCCTGCCCGAAGTGCGGCATGGCCCTGGAGCCCCGCGTGGTTACTGCGGAGGAAGAGGTCAGTCCCGAGCTGGTAGATATGACGCGGCGGTTCTGGGTGAGTGTGGGGCTGACGGTCCCGCTGCTGATTCTGGCCATGGGCGAGTACCTCCCGGGTCAAGCGGTACAACGCCTATTGCCCGGGCGACTGCTCCTCTGGATCGAGCTTGTCCTGGCCACCCCGGTCGTGCTCTGGGGTGGGTGGCCGTTCTTCCAGCGGGGCTGGGCCTCCATCGTCAACCGCAGCCTGAACATGTTCACCCTCATCGCTCTGGGCACGGGTATGGCCTATTTCTATAGCGTGGTCGCCGCTGTCTTCCCGGGCTTCTTGCCGGAGTCGTTCCGCAGTGAGAGCGGCGAGGCGGCAGTCTATTTTGAGGCGGCCGCCGTCATCACCACCCTGGTGCTTCTGGGGCAGGTGCTTGAGCTCCGCGCCCGCCGCCGCACCAGCAGCGCCATCAAGGCGCTTCTGGGCCTCGCCCCCAAGACCGCCCGGGTGCTGCGCGAGGACGGGAGCGAAGAAGACATTCCCCTCGAGCACGTCCAGCCGGGCGATCGGCTCCGGGTGCGTCCGGGCGAAAAAGTGCCCGTGGACGGCGTGGTTCTCCAAGGAACCAGCTCGGTGGACGAATCCATGATTACCGGGGAACCGATTCCGGTGGAGAAGACCCCGGGCGAGCGGATAACCGGGGGTACGGTGAACGGCACCGGCAGTGTGGTGATGCGGGCTGAGCGGGTGGGCAGCGACACCCTGCTGGCTCAGATTGTGCGCATGGTGAGCGAAGCCCAGCGCAGCCGCGCCCCCATCCAGCGGCTGGCCGACCTGGTCGCCTCCTACTTCGTCCCCGTCGTGGTACTGATCGCGGTGACCACCTTCGTGGTTTGGGCGCTCATCGGCCCGGAACCGCGCCTGGTCTACGCCCTGGTCAACGCCGTGGCGGTGCTGATCATTGCCTGCCCCTGCGCCCTGGGGTTGGCCACCCCGATGTCCATTATGGTGGGCACCGGCCGGGGCGCCACCGCCGGTGTGCTCATCAAGAATGCGGAGGCCTTGGAAATCCTCGAGAAGGTGGACACCATCGTAACCGACAAGACCGGCACGCTCACCGAGGGGAAGCCCCGGCTCACCGCGGTGGCCGCTCTCCCCGGCGGGAACGAATCGGAGCTCCTGCGCCTGGCGGCGAGTCTGGAACGGGCCAGCGAGCATCCTTTGGCCGCCGCCATCGTGGCTGGCGCGCAAGCCAAAGGTGTGGAACTCTCTCGGGCCGAGGACTTCCAGTCGGTTACCGGGAAGGGCGTGCGGGGTCGCGTGGAGGGTCACACCGTGGCCCTCGGCAACCGCAAATTCCTCGAGGAACTCAGCATCGCCCCGGGGGCTTTAGTCGCACAGGCCGAAGCCTTGCGGGCCGACGGTCAAACCGTGATGTTCGTGGCGGTGGATGGGCGTCCGGCGGGCCTGCTGGGGGTGGCCGATCCCATCAAGGGGTCGACCCGTGAGGCCATCCGCCTGCTGCACGCGGAAGGGATTCGCGTGGTCATGCTCACCGGGGACAATCGCACCACCGCGGAGGCCGTAGCGCGGAAGCTGGGCCTTGATGAAGTGGTGGCCGAAGTCCTGCCCGAGCAGAAGGGCGAGGTGGTGAAGCGGCTGCAGGCCGAGGGTCGCTTCGTGGCCATGGCCGGCGACGGCATCAACGACGCCCCGGCGCTCGCCCAGGCGCAGGTGGGGATCGCCATGGGCAGCGGGACTGACGTGGCCATCGAGAGTGCCGGGATTACCCTGGTGAAGGGCGACCTGCGGGGCATCGCCAAGGCCCGCCGGCTGAGCCGCGCCACCATGCGCAACATCCGGCAGAACCTCTTCTTTGCCTTCATCTATAACTCGCTGGGCGTGCCGGTGGCCGCGGGCGTGCTCTACCCGCTGGTGGGGCTCTTGCTCAGCCCCATGATCGCCGCCGCCGCCATGACCTTCAGCTCGGTCTCCGTCGTCTCCAACGCCCTCCGCCTGCGCAAGGTGACTCTCTAGCAGGAAGAGGCCAAGCGGCGTAGGACACACAGCCGAGAATCCGCCGCAGCGACCGGCGCCGCCCCGGGCGTAGGATGGAATCGATCAGTTGGCGGAAGAGGGCGAAGATTCGAGCAAGCCACTCAGGAAGTCCACCACCTGGGGGGCGTCCCATTCCAGCGGGCCGATGATTTTTCGCGCCAGGCGGCCCTCGCGATCGATGATGTAGGTTTCCGGGTACATGAAGGTGCCGTAGAGGGTGGAGATGCGCTTTTCCGGGTCGCGGTAGTTGGGGAAAGTGATGTTGTGGGTGCGGAGGAAGTTTTCGTAGGCCACCGGGTCTTCGTCCACGCTGATGCCCAGCACCACCAGGCCCCGGCCCTGCATTCTCTGCTGGAGGCGTTCGAGGGACGGCATCTCGGCCACGCAGGGCGGGCACCAGGTGGCCCAGAAGTTTAGCACCACCACCTGGCCGCGGAGGTCGCGCAACTCCCGGGGGCGGGTGTCGAGGGTGAAGGTGAAGTTGGGCACCTCCTCGGAGGCTTCCGGGGATTCGACGTGGAGATGGGGGGCTTCGAGCGCCACCAGCAAGGCGAGCGCCAGCAGCCCCAAGACCACCGGCGTGAGCTTATCTTTCACCGCAGACCCCGATTCGGTATAATGAATTCTTGCTGCGTCAAGGGTAGGGCCATCTGAGGGAGCCTTCCTCCGCCGATGCCGGAACTCCAAGTCAGTGCCATTGTACCTGCTCGCAACGAGGAAGCCAACATTGCGGCCGCGGTGGAGTCGCTGGCCGCTCAAACCCTGCCGCTGGAAATCATCGTGGTCAACGACGGCTCCACCGACCGCACCGGCGAAATCCTGGCCGCGCTCGCCCTGCGCTTCCCCCAACTGCACGTGGTGGAAACCCGGGAGCTCCCTCCGGACTGGACGGGAAAGAACTACGCGGTGGCCTGCGGCATTGAGCAGGCCCACGCCCCCTGGCTGTTGCTGACCGATGCCGACGTCCGCCACCAGCCCCATGGGGTCGAAACCGGGCTGGGGGTGGCGCGGCGGACGGGCGCCGCCATGGTTTCGTTCTCGCCCGACCAGGAACTCCGCACCTGGTGGGAGCGGGCCACGATTCCCTTTGTCTATTGCCGCCTGGCCAGCGAGTACCCCTACGAGGGCGTCAGCAACCCCGAAGACCCGGTGGCGGCGGCCAACGGTCAGTGGCTGTTGGTGTCTCGGCTGGCGTACAACGCCGTGGGCGGGCACGCTGCGGTGAAGAATGAGGTCTTGGAGGATGTCGCCCTGGCCCGGCTGTTGAAGCGCTCCGGCTGCCGCCTGCATTTCGATCGCGGAGTAGGGCTGGCGCGTACCCGGATGTACCACCGGATTGAGGAGATGTGGCAGGGCTGGTCGAAGAATCTCTTCCTTCTCTTTGACCGGCGTAAAAGCGCGGTGGTCGGGGCCCTGGCCGGGGCCGCCCTGGATAGCCTGGCTTGGTTCTTCATTCTGGTGGCGTTGTGGGGGATGGGAGAGGGCTGGCCGGTCAGCCAGTGGATTCTGGTGCCCAACCTGGCCATCGTCGCTTGGCGGCACCTGCGCTACGCCCAGGCCCTGCGCAAGAACCACTATCCTCTCGCCTGCCTTTTCTATTACACCCTGGGGGGTCTGCTCTTTGCCGGTTTGATGGTGGATTCCTCCACCAAATACCTGAGCGGTGAGCCGCTGAAGTGGAAAGGGCGGGATTACGCCGTACCCACAAAATGATTTATGTGACGCGCAAAATCGAATTCTCCGCCGCGCACTACTACCACAATCCGGACCTCTCCCCGGAGGAGAACCGGCGCCTCTTCGGCAAGTGCGCCAACCCCCAGGGCCACGGCCACAACTATGTGCTCGAAGTGACGGTGGCGGGCGAGCCCGACTCCCAGACCGGCATGGTGCTCGACCTCAAAGAACTCAAGCAGATCTTGCAGCAGGAGGTGATGGAGGTCTTCGACCACAAGTTCATCAACCAGCAGGTGCCGGCGCTGGCCGGCCAGATTCCCACCAGCGAAAACATTGCCTGCGCCCTCTGGGGGTTGCTCGCGGGGAAGATCACCCGCGGCCGCCTGCACCGCATTCGCCTCTACGAGACCCCGGACCTGTTTGTGGATTACTACGGAGGGGACCCAGGCCGATGATCTACCTGACCCGGCGCTACTGGTTCAGCGCCTCCCATCGCCTCTACCACCCCCGGCTGAGCGAGGCGGAGAACCGCCGCGTCTATGGCAAGTGCAGCAACGCGGGCGGCCACGGCCACAACTATGCTTTGGAGGTCACCGTGCGGGGCGAGCCCCACCCCCAGACCGGCATGGTGGTGGACCTCAGGGAGCTGGACGCCTTCGTGGAAGGGGAAATCCTGGAGCGCTTCGACCGCGCCTACTTGAACGCCGACCACGACTGCTTCGCTGACCAGGTTCCCACCGCGGAGAATTTGTGCGTGCAGATTTATTCTCTCTTTCAGCGGGGTTTCCGGCAGGCCCCGGTGAGCCACGTGCGTCTGCAAGAGACCAGCTTGAATTCGTTTGAATACTGGGGCGAAGAAGGAGAAAGGCGATGAAAAGCGGTCAGCGTGAGGTGGTAATCTCCGAGAGCGAGCGCCAGGAAAACATCGCTGAGCTGGTGCATCGCCTCCTCCAACTGCTGGGGGAAGATCCCCGCCGCGAAGGCTTGCGCTACACCCCGCAGCGGGTGGAGCGGGCTCTTCGCTTTCTGACCTCCGGTTATGAAAAGGACCCAGAGAAGGTCATCAACACCGCCTATTATTCGGTTCCCTATGACGAGATGGTGATTGTGAAGGACATCGAGCTCTTCAGTCTCTGCGAGCACCACCTGCTGCCCTTTTTCGGCCGCTGCCACATCGCCTACGTGCCCAACCAGAAGGTAGTGGGCTTGAGCAAGTTGCCCCGCCTGGTGAACCTCTACGCCCGCCGGCTGCAGCTCCAGGAGCGGCTGACGAACCAGATCGCCCGCACTATCTGGGAGCGGCTGGAGCCCCAAGGCGTGGCGGTAATCATTGAGGCCCGCCACTTTTGCATGATGATGCGCGGGGTGGAAAAAAAGCACTCCGCCACCATCACCAGCGCCATGCTGGGCTGCTTCCGCGACAACCCCCAGACCCGCCAGGAATTCCTCGCCCTGGTGCAGCAGCCCGCCAAGTCCTAGGGAGCGAATCGCTCGTTGCAGTTCACGCCTCGGTGTGATAGCCTAGAAGGCGGAACAAAGAAGAAAAAGTAGAGAAGGAGAACGGTACGGTTCCCGCGATGGCTTTTATCGGCGAAGGCAAGTCGGCGCTGATCGAGCAGTATCGTCTGCACGGCAGCGATACGGGTTCGCCGGAAGTGCAGATAGCGCTGCTGAGCGAGCGCATCAACAGCCTGACCGAGCACTTCAAGAACCATCGCAAAGACCACGCCTCCCGGCGCGGCTTAATCAAGCTGGTGAGCAAGCGCCGGCGCCTCCTGGACTACCTGAAAGAAAACGACACCGAGCGGTATCGGCAAATTGTGGAGAAACTCGGTTTGCGGAAGTAAGGGGGCGCTGGAGTTGGGCACGACCCGCCAACGCACAATGCACCCCAGCTCTGCGCCGGGGGAGGCGAGCAACCTGAAGCACGGGGACCCCCGGGTCGTTTCTTGATTTCGTCCATGGATGACAACCCAGGTGCTCTCCCTGGCCTCCCACCGGGGAGCAGCGATTCTCCTCTTTCTCTGCAATTCAACCATATGACGCGGCGGTGCCGGAGCCGACCCCGGCTCCCGGGCTCGCAAGCGCGCCCGCACCGGCTGCCGGAGGAACTATGACGCATCAAGTGCAAATCGACATTGGGGGACGCCCCCTGATCATTGAAACGGGGCGGCTCGCCCAGCAGGCCAACGGCAGCGCCTACGTGCGCTTTGGCGACACGGTGGTGCTGGTGACCGCCTGCGCGCAGACGCAGCCGCGCGAGGGAATCGACTTTTTCCCGCTCACCTGCGACTACCGCGAGTACCAGTACGCGGCCGGGCGCATTCCCGGCGGCTTCTTCAAGCGCGAAGGGCGTCCCAGCGAAAAAGAGACGGTGACCTGCCGGTTGATCGACCGCCCCCTGCGCCCGCTCTTTGCCGACGGGTTCCGCAACGAAACCCAGGTCATCGCCCTGGTGCTCTCCGCCGACGCCGAGAACGACCCGGACGTCATCAGCATCGTGGGGGCCTCGGCCGCTCTCTACTGGTCGGACATCCCCTTCCACCGGCCCCTCGGCGCCGTGCGGGTGGGGCTGGTGGAGGGTCGCTTGGTGGCCAACCCCACCTACGAGGAGCAGAAGCAGGGCCTGCTGAACATCGTGGTGGTGGGCACGGCCGAGGCCATTGTGATGGTGGAGGCGGGCGCCCGCCAGGTATCGGAAGAAACCATCGTGGACGCGCTGCAGTTCGGCCACGAGCAGGTCAAGAAAATCGTCGCCGGCATCCAGGAGGTCTACGCCCAGATTCAGCCGCAAAAGCGCGCGGCCACCGCGCCGCCGGTGAACCAGGAGTTCTACCAGCAGATCGAGACCCAGTACCGCGACCGCCTCCGAGAAGCTTCGAACACCGAAGTCCACAAAAAGAAGGAGAGCGCTCAACGGGTGGAGGCGCTCAAGAGTGAGCTGCTGGCCTCCATCCCGGAAGAGGAGGAAGAGCGCCGCCGGGAAGCGGCCCGCTACTTTGAGATGTTGCGCGAGCGTCTGTTCCGCGAGCAGCTCCTCCGCGAGCGCCGCCGCCCGGACGGGCGCCCCTTCGACCAAGTGCGCCCGGTGAGCTGCGGGGTGAGCCTGCTGCCCCGCGTGCACGGCTCAGCCCTCTTCACCCGCGGCGAAACCCAGGCGCTGGTGACCGTCACCCTGGGCACCCGGGAGGACGTGCAGCGCCTCGATATGTTGGCGGAAGAGGACGCCAAGAAGCGCTTCATGCTCCACTACAACTTCCCCCCCTTCTCGGTAGGCGAGGTCAAGTTTCTCCGCGGGCCGGGCCGGCGGGAGATTGGCCACGGAGCTTTGGCCGAGCGGTCCTTGCTCCCCATCACCGCCGACGAAGAGACGTTTCCCTACACCATCCGCATCGTCTCCGACATTCTGGAGTCGAACGGCTCTTCCTCGATGGCCACCGTCTGCGGCGGCTCGCTGGCCTTGATGGACGCGGGCGTGCCGGTGAGCGCCCAGTTGGGCGGGGTGGCCATGGGTCTGGTGATGGGCGAAGACGGCCAGTACGCCATCCTCACCGACATCGCCGGTGCCGAAGACCACTACGGCGATATGGACTTCAAGGTGGCCGGCACCCGCAAGGGCATCACCGCCTTGCAGATGGACATCAAGACCAGCGGCATCACCGCCCAAATTATGAGTGAGGCGCTGGCGCAGGCCCGCAAAGCACGGCTGGAGATACTCGACATCATGGACCAAACCTTGTCGGCCCCGCGCGCCGCCATTTCCCCCTACGCGCCCCGCATCTTCACCCTGACTATTCCCAAGGACAAGATCGGCGATCTGATCGGCCCGGGGGGCAAGAGGATTCGCTCCATTATCGAGGCCACCGGGGTGAAGATTGACGTGATGGAGGACGGCAAGGTGCACGTCTTCGCCGTGGACGAAGCCTCCGCGGTCAAGGCCGTGCAAATGGTCCAGGACGTCACCGCCACCGCCGAAGTGGGCAAGGTCTATCTGGGCAAGGTGGTGCGCTTGGCGGACTTCGGCGCCTTCGTGGAGATTTTTCCCGGGACCGATGGCTTGCTCCACATCAGCGAGATCGCCGAGCAGCGCATCCGGGAGGTCCGCGACGAGCTGAAGGAAGGCGACCAGGTGATGGTGAAAGTCCTCTCCGTGGAGGGCAACCGGATCCGCCTCAGCCGCCGCGCCGTCCTGCGCGAACAGCGCGAAAAGCAACGTCGCGGCTCGAGCTAGAGAGCCGCTTCCACCCCTGCCGCCGGCCGAGGGAGCTTCTCCCTCGGCTTTTTGTGTAGAATCGCAGCTTCATGCGCGCTCAGCACCTCCTGGCCTTTTCTCTGCTGGCCTTCATCTGGGGCACCACCTGGCTGGCCATCAAGTTCGTGGTGCACGAAGTGCCCCCCCTCACCGCCGCCGGACTGCGCTTTGCCCTGGCAGCTCTGCTACTCGCCGGCTTTGCGCGCTTCCGCGGCCGCTCCCTGGGTTGGCGGCACCTGCGACCCTCGGAGCGGCGCCTGCTGCTGGTCCTCTCGGTGTTGATGTTCGCGGTGCCCTACGCCTTGATTTTCTACGGCGAGCAGTTCATCACCTCGGCCTTGACCGCCATCTTGTTTTCTTCCGCGCCCGCCTTTACGCTGCTCTTTGATTCGCTGTACACGCGCCGCAACCTGCTGAGCGGCGCCCGCCTGAGCGGCCTGGTGCTGGCCTTCGCTGGGGTTGTGGCGATTTTTCTGCCGCGGCTCAGCGGCCCATCCGCCGAGCTCCGCGGCGCCCTCGCCGTGGTGGCCGCGGCGGCGACCAGTAGTCTGGCTCTGGTGCTGGCCAAGTATGGTGCCCGCAACATTGACACCCTGGTCGGGACCACTTGGCAGATGACCGGGGGCGCCATCTGGCTGCTGCTGGCGGGGCTAGCAGTGGAGCGGCCCACGCTGGGTAGCTATTCGCCACCGGCCATCCTGGGCTTGCTCTACCTGGCGGTGCTGGGTTCCTGTGTGACCTTCGTGTTGTTCTACGGGTTGCTCAAGCAGATGGCCACCGTACAGCTCTCCTCGCTGGCCTTCATTACTCCGGTGGTGGCTGTGTTTGTCGGCTGGCTGGTGCTCGATGAAGTGCTGGGAGCGAGCACGCTGCCCGGGGCCGCAGTGGTGTTGCTCGGGGTAGCGCTGTTGCATCGCCGGGTGCCCGAACCGCTGGCGGTGGGGGATTGATGCTGGCGCCGATCATCCTCCTGCTCATCGCCCTCGGCCTGGTGGCGGGCAGCTTTGGGGCGGTGCTGGGATTGGGCGGGGGCGTGATTCTCGTCCCGGTACTCGCCCTGCTGGGCTTCCCCATCCGAACTGCGATTGGGGCGGGACTGGTGTGCGTGATCGCTACCTCGGCGGCGGCCGCGGGCGTCTATGTCGAGCGGCGTTGGGTTGACATCCGCCTGGGGATGCTGCTGGAGCTGGGCACGGTAGCGGGCGCCATCAGCGGCGCCCTCCTGGTTACCCGCCTCCCCGATACCCTGCTGAAAGGGTTGTTCGGCGTCTTCCTGCTCTATGCCGCGGTGCTGCTCGGGCGGCGAACCCCCGCTGAGGCCGAGGAGATCACCGATACCCAGCCGGAGTATCGCGTGCGCAACTACCCGCTGGGAATCGGAGTCTCCTATGCGGCCGGCAGTGTCTCCGGGTTGCTGGGCATTGGCGGCGGCCCCATTCAGGTGCCGCTGATGTATCTGGGCATGGGCGTGCCGCTGAAGATGGCCGCTGCCACCAGCAATTTCATTATGGGCGTCACCGCGGCCGCCGGGGCCTTCCTCTACTACGGGCGGGGCGAGGTGGTGGTGGGGTTGACCGCCCCGTTGGTGCTCGGGGTTTTCTTGGGCGCGCAAGTGGGTTCGCGGCTGGCCCGGCGCGTGCGCAGTCGGATCGTGCAGCTGCTGCTGATTCTGGTTCTCTTGGGCTTGGCGTTGCTGATGCTAGCCGAAGCCTTCGGGTACACAGCTCCCTGGCGGGGGGCGCGATGAGTGCCGCTCCGCGCGAGGTCACCCGCTGGATTGCTTTCACCCTGCGCTGGGGTTCCTATCTTTCCGCCCTGGTGCTGCTCCTTGGGGTGACTTGGGTGGCGGTGGCGCACGACCTCCCCCTGCAGGTAGGCCCGCCCATGCCCCTGAAGGCGCTGGGCCCGCAACTCCTGGAGCGCAATCCCTACGCGGTGATGCAGCTCGGTATCCTCCTGCTCTTGGTCACGCCGTTGCTCCGCGCCGCCGTTGCCGGGGCGTCCTTTTGGGTCAACCGGGAGCGGCGCTATACCCTGGTGGCGCTGGCGATGCTTGCCGTGATTCTGCTCACGGTGTTTCTCAGCTAGGCTCAGGCGCGCACCCGGCGGATGCGCGCCCCCACGGCGCTCAGTTTCTCTTCGATGCGCTCGTAGCCGCGGTCGATGTGATAGACGCGGTCCACCACCGTCTGCCCCTCGGCCACCAGCCCGGCCAGCACCAGCGAGGCGCTGGCGCGCAGATCGGAGGCGAGCACGTTGGCTCCGCTGAGCGGCGTCGGCCCGCGCACCACCGCCCGGCGGCCTTCCACGCTGATGTCGGCGCCCATGCGCACCATCTCCGAGGCGTGCAGGAAGCGGTTCTCGAAGATGTTTTCGGTAATGATCGAAGCGCCCTCGGCTTGCGTCATCAGCGCCATGTACTGGGCCTGCATGTCGGTGGGGAAGCCGGGGTACTCCTCCGTGGTCACGTCCGCGGCCCGCAGGCGCTCGGGGCAGCCCACCACCACGCAGCGCGCGTCTTTTTCCTCGACCCGGGCGCCTGCTTCCTCGAGTTGATGGAGCACCGCGTGCACGTGGCCGCAGTCGCAATTGCTGATCTCCAGCTCGCCCCCGGTGATAGCCGCCGCCAGGAAGAAAGTGCCCGCCTCGATGCGGTCGGGGGTGATGCGGTGCCGGGCACCGCGCAGGCGGGCGACACCGCGGATGCAAATGGCGGAGGTCCCCTCGCCTTCGATCTTTGCGCCCATCGCCCGCAACAGCGCCGCCAGGTCTTGCACCTCGGGTTCGCGGGCGGCGTTTTCCAGCACCGTCTCCCCGTCGGCCAGGCAGGCGGCCATCATCAGGTTTTCTGTCCCGGTAACGGTGATTTTATCGAAGTGGACGTGGGCGCCGCGCAGCCGCCGGGCACGTGCCTGGATGTAGCCATGCTCGACCACGAGTTCCGCTCCCAGGCGCTCGAGTCCTTTCAGGTGCAAGTCGATGGGCCGGGCGCCGATCGCACAGCCCCCGGGGAGCGACACCCGCGCCTCGCCGCTGCGCGCCACTAGCGGCCCCAGCACCAGCACCGATGCCCGCATGGTCTTCACCAGCTCGTAAGGCGCTTCCCGCTTTTTTAGCTGCGAGGCGGTGAGCGCCAGCTCTCCGTCGGGTTGAAAGTCCGCGGGGTCCACCTCCACACCTATGTGCTGGAGGAGTTTTTTCATCGTAAAGAGGTCGCGCACCCGGGGGAGGTTCGTAAGCTGGAGGGTTTCTGCGGTCAGCAGCGCCGCCGCCATCGCCGGCAGCGCGGCGTTCTTCGCCCCACTGACCGCAATGCGCCCGCGCAACGGAACGCCGCCCTCAATGATGAAACGATCCATCGCTGCGTACGATACACCGAAACTGGCTCACTCTAGAAGCTCTTGCATCCTAACCTCTCCCGCTCTGCGGGATGGGTGAAGGCTTCGCCAACTTCCTGATTCATATGGGCTTACGTCCGGAATGGCGGCCTTAGCGTGCCCCGGGGAGCGGTTCGAAAGGGGGGGGAGGGGGGTACCCCCCGGCCGGTCTCTAACTTGTTGGTGATACGCTACTTGTGCGAAAATAGCTAGCTATTGTTTCCTGCTATTCTCCCTTCCCTACGCACTTTCCAGTCTCCTTCGACAGGCGAACAATAAGCGAAAACAATCGGCTTGTCAAGCAGCGGGGCTTCGCGT